>NZ_JFYS01000009.1:0-110133 GCF_000632045.1 Stenotrophomonas sp. RIT309 | reverse complement strand
AAAACGCCCCCTTCCGGGAGCGTTTTTCTTGAATCTGGAGCGGGAAACGAGACTCGAACTCGCGACCTCAACCTTGGCAAGGTTGCGCTCTACCAACTGAGCTATTCCCGCTTGGGAGGCGAAATTCTACCTGTTCTGCGCAACGCGTCAAGGCCTTTTTTTCAGGCAGATCGAGAGGTCATGGAATGCGTCATCCACGCATGGCGTGGATCTACCGCAGGCCACATTCCAGGCGATCCACGCCATGCGTGGATGAGGGATCCCGCGAAGGCCCACACAGTGCATGCATGCCCAGTAGATCCACGCCATGCGTGGATGAGAGCAGCGACGGGGTCAGAGCCCTTTCCTGCGGAAAGGGATCCGACCCCGGTGCTCAGTTGCCCAGCTTCTTCTGCCGCGAACGCTCGCGCGCGGCGCGCTCGTCGTCACGCAGGCTGGGCCAGGCGGCGTGCAGGTACTGCAGGCCCGACCACAGGGTCAGCACCGCGGCAATGGCCAGGGTCCAGTCACCGATATGGAATACCGGCGGGCCCATCCAGATGTCGTCGACCGGCACGTTCGGCGCCACCGAATACAGCAGGCACAGCAGCGCGACCATCTGCGCGGTGGTCTTGACCTTGCCGATCATCGCCACCCGCACCTTGGCACGCTGGCCGAGTTCGGCCATCCACTCGCGCAGCGCCGACACCGCGATCTCGCGGCCGACGATCACCGCCGCCCAGAACGCCATCCACGGGGTCGGATGCCCCTGCACGATAAGGAACAGCGCCACCGCCACCATCAGCTTGTCCGCGACCGGGTCGAGGAAGGCGCCGAACGCCGACTCCAGGCCGTAGCGACGCGCGATCCAGCCATCGAGCCAGTCGGTGATCGCGGCCAGGCCGAAGATCGCCGCCGATGCGAAGTTGGTCCAGGTGTAGGGCAGGTAGAACACCAGCACCAGCACCGGGATCATCACGATCCGCAACAGGGTCAGCCAGGTGGGCAGGGTCAACGTCATGCGGCTTTATTCTCTCTCTACTCGGCCGGATCCGGCGCGGCCAACCCGTGCAGGTTAGCGTAGATGCGCGCTGCGAGGGCGTCATTGATGCCTTCCACCTTGGCAATTTCCGCTTCTCCGGCCGCTTTCAGGCCGACCAGACCGCCAAAATGCTTCAGCAGGCTGGCGCGCCGTCGCGGCCCGATGCCGGGGATGTCTTCCAGTTTGCTGGTCATCCGGGCCTTCTGCCGGCGCCCGCGATGGCCAGTGATGGCGAAGCGGTGTGCTTCATCGCGCACCTGCTGGATGAACTGCAGGGCGGGATCGGCCGCACCCGGGCGCAGTTCGCGGCCATCGGGCATCACCAGCGCTTCGTGGCCGGCACGGCGTTCCACGCCTTTGGCCACGCCCACCAGCAGCACGTCTTCCACGCCCAGATCGGCCAGCGCCGCCTGGGCCTGTGCCAGCTGGCCGGCGCCACCGTCGATCAGCAGCACATCCGGCAACACGCCCTGCTCTTCCACTGCACGGCGGAAGCGGCGGTCGATCGCCTGGCGCATCGCGGCGTAGTCATCGCCCGGCTCGATGCCACTGATGTTGAAGCGGCGGTACTGCGCGCGCACCGGGCCGGCCGCATCGAACACCACACAGGAGGCCACGGTGGCTTCGCCCATGGTGTGGCTGATGTCGAAGCACTCCACCCGCTTTACCGGTTCGGCCAGCCCCAGCATCACCCGCAGCGCTTCGCTGCGCGCGTGCTGCGCGGTGCGGCTGTTGATCTCGGTGGCCAGGGTCAACTGCGCGTTGCGGCTGGCCAGTTCCAGGTAGCCGGCGCGCTCGCCGCGGACGTTCCATTTCAACTGCACCTTGCGCTCGGCCGAGGCCGACAGCGCAGAACCGATCAGATCGGCATCGGGAATTTCGCGGTCAAGCAGGATCTCGCGCGGCGGCTCGAATTCGATGTAGTACTGCGAGACAAAGGCCGCCAGCACTTCATCCGGGCTTTCCTCGCCATTGGTGCGGGGAAAGAACGGGCGGGTGCCCAGGTTGCGGCCATCACGGAAGGCCAGCAGCATCACGCAGGCCTGCGAGCCCTGCATGGCCACCGCCAGCACGTCGAGGTCGGCCGCGCGACCGTCCACGTACTGGCGGGTCTGCATGCTGCGCAATGAAGTAGTCAGGTCGCGCAGTCGCGCGGCCTGCTCGAATTCCAGCGCTTCGCTGGCCGCCTGCATCTGCTCGCCGAGCTCCCGGGTCAGCTCATCGCTCTTGCCTTCCAGGAACATCGCCGCGCGGCGCACCGACTCGGCGTAGTCCGCTGCCGGCACCAGTTCCACGCACGGCGCGCTGCAGCGTCCGATCTGATACTGCAGGCAGGGCCGCGAACGGTTGCGGAACACGCTGTCTTCGCAGCTGCGCAGCTTGAACAGTTTGTGCATCAGGTTCAGCGTCTCGCGCACCGCGGTGACGCCGGGATACGGCCCGAAATAGCGCCCGGGAATGGCACGCGGGCCACGATGCAGGGCGATGCGCGGCCAGTCTTCGCGGGTCAGCAGCACATGCGGATAGGTCTTGTCGTCGCGCAGGGACACGTTGTAGCGCGGCGACAGCGACTTGATCAGCTGGTTTTCCAGCAGCAGCGCTTCGGCTTCCGAGCGCGTTACGGTCACGTCCATGCGCACGATCTGCGAGAGCATCGACATGATGCGCGCGTTCTTCGGACTGCCGTTGAAATAGCTGCCCACGCGGTTGCGCAGCGCGCGGGCCTTGCCGACGTACAACAGCGTGTCGTCGGCCGCGTACATGCGGTACACGCCCGGGGCGGTACTCAGCTGGGCCGCGAATGCCTTGCCATCGAAGGTCGGGACAGGAACAACGGTCATTCGCTGATCGGCACTTCGCTAAGCACGCCGCTGTCAGGGTCCAGGCGCAGTACGGTGTGGGAATCGGTTTCGGCGATCCACACCGCGCCGGCACCGACGGCCAGGCCGGCCGGGCCATGCAGGCGCCGCGGCAAGGGCTGGGTGGTCAGTTCGCCGCCGCCCAGGCGCAACGTGCGCAGGCGGCCATTGCCGGTGTCGGCGATCCACAACAACGGGGCATCCGGGCTCAATGCGATCGCCTGCGGGAACTGCAGGCTGGCCTGCGCACGCGGGCCATCGTCCTCGCCGAAACGCCAGGTGCCCTGCCCGACCAGGGTCTGCACCAGGTCACCGCGCAACTGCAATGAACGGATCGAAGACCCCAGCGCATCGGCCACGTACAGCACCTGCTGGACCACGGCCACGGCGGTGGGCTGGGCGAACGCGGCCAGATGGCCACTACCGTCGCGCTCGTCGATGGCGCCGCTGCCGGCGCGCCACTGCAGGCTGCGCTGGCCGAGGTGGTAGCTCCAGATGCGGTTGTCGCCGGCCATGGCGATGTGCAGCTGGTTTTCGGCGATGGCCAGGCCAACCGGATGATCCAGCGACACCTGCCGTGGCTGCGTCACCGGCCCTTCCACGGGGGCGCCCGGACGGCCGTTGCCACACAGGGTGTCGACCAGGCCGGTCAGCAGGTTGATGCGGCGCACCGCATGATTGCCGGTGTCGGCCACGTACAGCGACTCGCGCTCCAGCGCCAGCGCCTGCGGCCGGTGGAAAGCGGCCTCGGCGAGGTTGCCGTCCATGAAGTCGGCGGTACCCAAGCCGAACTGACGCAGCACGCGGCCGCCATGACTGCATTCCAGGATGCGGTGGTGGCCGCTGTCGGCGATGTACAACCGTTCCTGGTTCACTGCCAGACCCATCGGGAATCGCAGCGCCTGGCGCGGTTCGGGGTGCAGCTCGCTGCCGCCACGCGAAGGGGCGGACGGCGCACCCTCGCAGAGGGCATTCAGGGCCCGCTCCAGCTCGCCGGGCACGCCCTGGCCGATCAAGCGCTGCTGTTCGCGACCCTGCGCGTCCAGCAGCACCATCGTCGGCCAGGCGCTGACGCCGAAGCGGCGCCAGCCATCCCAATCGGCATCAAGCAGCACCGGCATGGTCAGTCCCTGGCGGCGCAGCAGTTTCAGCGCAGCCGTGGCATCACGCTCGAAGTCGAAGCGCGGCACCTGCAGCACCAGAGGTTGCAGCTTGCCGGGGTGGCGTGACAGCCACTGGCTGAACTCGGCCAGCCGTTGCGCGCTCCATGCGGAAGCCGCGTTGACGAACAACAGCGCGACCGGCCGGCCACGCAGTTCGGTCAGGGTGCAGGGCGCGGCATTGAGCCAGGCGGCGAACTCGGGCAGGTCCGGGACGGGCTGGATGTTCATGACCCGATTATGCCGGAGTCGGCGTGATGCAACAGGCGTGCCACGGTGCGTTCGGCAGCAGCGTCGACCAGCGACCAGACCTGTTCGAAATGATCGCTGCCACCGGTATAGGGATCGGGAATCGCACGTTCGCCCTGCCCGCCCGACCACGGCAGGTACAGCGCCAGGCGCTCGCGCTGGGTGGCAATGGCGAGGCGTGCGGCGTCACGCAGGTTGGCCTCGTCGGCGCACAGGATCCAGTCGAAAGCGTCGAAGTCCTGCCGCTGCAACTGCCGCGCGCGCAGGCTGCCAAGGTCCACCCCGTGTCCGGCCGCGCATGCAATGGCACGCCGGTCGGGTGGCTGGCCCACGTGCCAGTCGCCGGTACCGGCCGAATCGACCTGTACCCGCCCAGCCAGCGCCGAGGCATCCAGGCGGGCACGCAGCGCGCCTTCGGCCATCGGCGAGCGGCAGATGTTGCCGAGGCAGACGACCAGCAGCCTCATCGCGCGGCCATCGCCTGCAGCAGCGTTTCGGCGCGCTGCAGGTCTTCAGGGGTGTCGATGCCCGGCGGGAAGGGTTCGGGCGAGATCGCCACGGCAATCGGGTAGCCCGCTTCCAGCACGCGCAACTGCTCCAGCGATTCCACCTGTTCCAGCGTGCCCGGCCGCATCGAGGCGAACTGCTGCAGGAAACCGGCACGGTAGCCATAGATGCCGATGTGGCGCAGCCACTGATGGCCTTCGGGCAGGGTGTCGCGGCTGCGGGCGAAGCCATCGCGATGCCAGGCGATGGGCGCACGGCTGAAGTACAGGGCCTCGTTGCGCACGTTGCGCACCAGCTTGACCACGTTGGGATCGAACAGCGTGTGGGCATCCTCGACCGGCGTGGCCAGGGTCGACATCGGTGCGCTGCCCGCCACCAGTGCCTCGGCCACGGCGCGGATGCCGGCAGCCGGCGCGAACGGTTCATCGCCCTGCAGGTTTACCACCACGGTGTCATCGGACCAGCCCGCAATGCGCGCGCACTCGGCCAGGCGATCGGTACCCGAGGCATGCGAGGCAGCGGTCATCGCCACTTTCACTTCCGCCAGGCCGGACAATGCGTCGGCAATGCGCTGGTCGTCGGTCGCGACCCATACCTCACCTGCGCCGGCCTGCAGCGCGCGGCGGGCCACATGCAGCACCATGGGTTCTCCGCCCAGCAGGCGCAGCGGCTTGCCCGGCAGCCGCGAAGCGGCATAGCGGGCCGGGATGGCAACAACGAAGTCGGTCATGCGGGCGGTACTCGGCAGGCGCGATACAGCAGGAATGCGGCCGGCGGCGTCCATTTGCAAGCGCCGCATGGCCCCTCAGTTCGGTCGCAGCTTGTCCAGGCGATCGGTCAACGCGATCCAGAAAGCAGCAGGCATCTCGGCGCGCAGCGGCACCGCGTACTGCCAGTCATTGGCGAACGCGCGGCACTTCACGGCATCCTTTTCGGTCATCAGCACCGGCAACTGGCTGCCAAAGGACAGATCCTGCGGCTGGTAGGCATGATGGTCGGCGAAGGCGTGCGGCACCACGCCGATCGCACGCGCGCGCAGCATGTCGAAGAAGCGTTGCGGATGGGCGATGCCGGCCACGGCATGCACGCGCTGGCCCGCGAAGTACGAAAGGGGACGTGCGCGCCCGCCGGCCAGCGGCTGTGCACTGTCGATGTGCAGGGCCATCGGCCATTGGCCGAAGCCACAGGCCTGGGCAGCCGCCGCTCCATCCGCCTGGCCCAGGTTGACCACCCGGAAATCGCATTCCGCTGCGCGGCTGACCGGCTCGCGCAGCGGGCCGGCGGGAATCATCCGGCCATTGCCATAGCGGCGCTGGGCATCAACCACCTCGATCTCGATGTCGCGCGCCAGCCGGTAGTGCTGCAGGCCGTCATCGCAGACGATCACGTCGCAGCCGGCGGCGATCAACGCCTTGCCCGCTGCCACGCGGTCACTGTCCACGCGTACGGGCACGCCGGTCTTCCAGGCGATCAGCACCGGCTCGTCGCCCCCCAGGGCAGTCGGCGTATCGGCTTCCACCCAACGTGCCTTGTCCGCTTGCTCACGACCGTAGCCGCGGCTGGCGACACCGGGCTTCCAGCCCGCGGCCCGCAGGCGCTCGACCAGGGCGATGGTCAGCGGCGTCTTGCCGGTGCCGCCGGCGGTGATGTTGCCGACCACGATGACCGGCACCGCCAGCGCATGGCGCTTGCGCCAGCCACGCCGGTACAGGCGCCGGCGCAGCGCGGTGACGCTGGCATACAGCGGCGCCAGCAGTCGCATCGGCCACGGAGCCGGGCTGCCGTCGTACCAGTACGGCGGGGTCTGGGTACCTTTGCCCGCCATCAGTCCTGCCTTTCGCGGAACTGCATGTTGTGCAGGTGCTGGTACAGACCGCCCATCGACAGCAGCTCCTGGTGGGTGCCGCGTTCAACGATGCGGCCATGGTCCATCACCAGCACCTGGTCGGCATGCTCGATGGTCGACAGGCGATGCGCGATCACCAGCGTGGTGCGCTCGGGCATCAAGCGCTGCAGCGCATCCTGCACCAGGCGCTCGGATTCGTTGTCCAGCGCCGCGGTGGCCTCGTCCAGGATCAGGATCGGTGCGTCGCGCAGGATGGCGCGGGCGATCGCCAGGCGCTGGCGCTGGCCGCCGGACAGCAGCGCACCATTCTCGCCCACCGGCGTCTGCAGCTGCTGCGGCATGCGCGCGATGAACTCCCAGGCATTGGCCGCCTCGGCAGCTGCACGGATCTGCTCGTCGGTGGCATCCATGCCGTAGGCGATGTTGGCCGCGATGGTGTCGTCGAACAGCATGACCTTCTGGCCGACGATGGCCACCTGCCGGCGCAGATCGGCCAACGGGTACTCATCCAGGGCAACGCCGTCGAGCAGGATGCGGCCACCGTTGGGTTCGTAGAAGCGCGGCACCAGCCGGATCAGGCTGGTCTTGCCGCTGCCGGAACGACCGACGATGGCGGTGACCGTGCCCGGCCTGGCAACGAAGCTGATGTCGTCCAGGGCGATGCCACTGTCTTCACGGTAACGCAGCATGACGTGCTCGAAGGCCAGTTCGCCGCGTACGCGCTGCACCGCGTGCTTGCCCTCGTCGCGCTCGACCGGCATGTCGATGATGCCGAACAGGCGCTCGGCCGCAGCCACACCGCGCGAGATCGAAGTCTGCACGCTGGTCAGCCGCCGCAGCGACGGAATGATGGCCATCATCGACGTCATCAGGCCCATGAACTGGCCCGCATTGAGCTTGCCGGCCAGTGCCTCGCGGGTGGACACCCAGACGATGACTGCCAGCGCCAGCGCCGCCAGGAACTGGACCACGCTGGAAGCCGCCGCGCGGGTCACTTCCACCTTCATGTTCAGCGCCAGCATGCGGTTGGCCAGGCGCGAGTAGCGCGAGATCTCGTGCTGCTGGGTGCCGTGCACCTTCACTTCCTGCTGCGCGGCCAGCGACTGCTCGGCGGTCTGCGCCATGGTGCCCATGCCGTCCTGGATGCCGCGGCTGATGCGTCGGTAGCGCTTGCCCACGTAGGACACGATCACGCCGATCAGCGGCACCACCACCAGCATCGCCAGGGTCACCTTGACGCTCATCTGCAGCATCACCGCCAGCATGGCGATGATGGTCAGGGTATCGGCCACCACGGTCTTCAGCGCGTCGGCACTGGCCTGGGTGACCTGTTCGGTGTCGAAGTTCAGGCGGCTGACCATCACCGGCGTCGCCTCGGCATCGAAATGCGAGGACGGCAGGTGCAGGTACTTCTGCAGCACCTGTTCACGCAGGTCGCGGACCACGCTGCGGCCGGTCTTGGCCAGCGTGTAGTCGCTGACCCAGGTGGCCACGCTGCGCATCAGGAACAGGCCGAGAATGGTCAGCGGCAGGATCACCGCCATGCGCGGCTCGGGGTTGACGAACCCGCGGTTGACCAGCGGCTCCATCAGCTTGGTGAAGTGATAGCCGGCCAGGGCTTCGACCACCATCGCGATGACCGCGCCGATCATGAACACCCAGTAGGTGCGGGTATAGCCCAGCAGTCGTTTGTAGATCGGCCACACTGGCGCGTGATGGGAACTCATGGACGCACCTCTGGCGCTGTTGCAATGGCGATACGACGGAAGCCGAGCTGGCCCAGCGCGTCCTGCGCGGTGACCACGGCCTGGTAGGGAGTGCGCGCGTCGGCACGCAGCAGCACGGTCTGTTCGCGGTCGCTGCCGGCGACGGCCGCAATGGTCTGCTTGACCGACTCGACGTCGCTGCGCAGCACTTCCTGATCGTTGACGAAGTAGCGGCCGTCAGCGTTGATCAGCACGCTCAGCGAGCGCGGCGGCTCGTTGGTCTGCTGCTGGCTGGCGGTCGGCAGCTGCACCTGCAGGGTCGATCGCGCGTCGAAGGTGGTGGTGACCACGAAGAAGATGATCAGCACCAGGATGACGTCGATCAGCGGCACCAGGTCGATATGCGGCTCATCCTGGGACCGGTCGTTGCCGATACGCATCGATCAGGCCTTTGCCGTAGCGGCGGAAGACGCGCGCGCAGCGGGGGCCGGGGTCATCACCCCGGGGCGACCGTCCAGCGTATCCAGCAGCGCGCTGGCTTCCTGCTCCATCTCCACCACGTAGCCGTGGATGCGGCCCTTGAAGAAGCGGTGGAACATCAGCGCCGGGATCGCCACGATCATGCCGGTGGCGGTGCACACCAGTGCCTTGCCGATACCGCCGGCAAGCTGGTTCACATCACCCACGCCGTGGTCGAGGATGCCCAGGAACATCTGGATCATGCCGACCACGGTGCCCAGCAGGCCCAGCAACGGGCCGGCCGAGGCGATGGTGCCCAGCGCGTTGAGGAAACGCTCCATGCGGTGCACCAGATGGCGACCGGTGTCCTCGATGCGCTCGCGGATCTGGTCGCGCGGGCGGTTGCGCGCTTCCAGCGCGGCGGCCAGCAGGGCACCCAACGGTGAATTGGCACGCAGGGTCTGCAGGTGCGCCGGGTCCAGCTTGCCGCGCGCGGCCCAGTTGCGCACCTCCTGGCCCAGGCCAGGCGGCAGCACCTCGTTACGCCGCAAGGACCAGAAACGCTCCAGGACGATCGCCAAAGCCAGTACGCCCAACAGCAGCAGCGGCACCATCGGCCAGCCACCGGCCTTGACCAGTTCCCACACGTTTCAACCCTCCGGCCCAGCGGCCGCTTGTTCGATCGGCGATAGGATAGCAGCCGACCGCGCCCGCCCAGCGGCATCCCACCACCGGGCGGCGTGGATACGCTGTTCACGCAGCTGCAGGCCTTGTGCGCCAAGCCATACGCGGATCGCGCCGGACTCGGCGGTGGACAGCACTTCGGCGCCCGCCGCCTGCCAGCGCCGCACCACGTCACGTTTCGGGTGGCCAAAGTGGTTCCGGTGCCCGGCCGAGACCAGCGCCAGCCGCGGCGCCACCGCCTTCACCCAGTCCGGCGTGGAACTGCCTCCGCTGCCGTGATGGGGCACCAGCACCACGTCCGCACGCAGCATATCGGCAGCGCCCGCCAGCAGCGCCTGTTCGCCTTGCCGGCCGATGTCACCGGGCAGCAGCACTACCCCGTGCGCGCCAGCAACCCGCAGCACGCAACTGGCTTCGTTGTCGGCGCCCTTCCCGCCAACGGCAGGGAACGCGGCGGGCGGATGCAGCACCTGGAAATCGAACCCGTCCCATTGCCAGCGCAGGCCCTGTTGGCAGCTGCCGGCCTTGGCAATCGCACTGCCCGGTGGAGCCAGTACGTGCAGACCCGGCAATTGCCGGCGCAGCGCGGCGAGGTTGCCGCTGTGGTCCAGGTGGTCGTGACTGATCATCAGCTGTGCCGGCGGCTCCTGTCCCAACGCCCGCAAGGTCGGCAGCAGCATCCGCTCCTCGGCCCCGCTGCCGCTGCCGGCTGGCGGGCCGACGTCATACCAGAGTGCGTGCCGGGCGGTCCGCAGCAGCACCGCCGCGCCCTGGCCGACATCGTGCACCACCAGTTCCAGCTCACCCTGCTGCGGCCCCGACCGTGCCGGCCACAGCAACGGCAGGCACAGCAAAGAACCGGCAAGCCCGGCCCCGGCACCGCGTGGCAACAGCCACCAGAACACCCCCAGCAAGGCCGCCGGCAACGCCCAGGCCGGCCCCTGCGCCAGCCACCACATCGCCTGTGGGTGCTCGGCCAAGGGTTGCAGCAGCTGCCAACTGGCCTCGAACACCCAGGCAGCCGTGCGCCAAGGCCACTGCCCTGCCCCGGTGCGCAGGGCCTCCAGAGCGGTTCCCAGCAGAGCCAGAGGCACCACCAGCAGGCTCCACAGTGGAATGATCGGCAGGTTCACCAGCGGCCCCAGCCGTGCGCTGCCACCGAACAGTGCCACCGCCAACGGCAGCAGAGCGACGCTGGCCACCCCCTGCCCTGCCAGAGCGCCGCGCAGCATCGTGGCGAACCCCTTCGGCCGCCCCTGCGGCAGGCACCACAGCAACCACAGCACCCCACCGAAACTGAGCCAGAAGCCCGCAGACAGCACCGACAGCGGTGCCGGCAGCAGCATCGCCAGCGCGGCCAGCGCGAGCCCCTGCGCTACCGTCACCGGACGGCGGGCAACGCGCGCCAGGGCCAGCACCGCGATCATCAGCGCAGTACGCACGGTCGGCAGCTCGCTGCCTGCAACAACGGCATAGCCGGCTGCTGCCGCCGCCGCCGCACAGGCCGCCGCCTGCGGTCGTGGCCAGAACCGGGCAAGCCCCGGCCAGGATCGCCAGAGCGCAGAACACAGCAATGCGGCGAAGCCCGCGACCAGGCCGACATGGAAGCCGGAGATGGCGATCAGGTGGGTCAGGCCCAGCGCGCGCAGCTGCGCCCAATCGACGTCGGACAGGCGACGCGTATCGCCCAGTGCCAAGGCCTGGATGAACCGCGCCGACGGGTGTGCGATCTGCCTGGCAATGGCGGCACTGGTGCGCTCGCGCCACGCAGGTAGACCATGCGCAGGGCGCAGCTGTCGCGTGGAATTCGAATCGCGCACGCTGGCGTTCCCTGCCAGCCCACGCAGCAGCGCTTGCCGCTCGCCATCGAAGCCCCCCGGATTGATGCGTGAACGTGGTGGTCGCACGCGCAGCGACAACTGCCAATCCGCCCCGGCGTGCAGGAGACGTCTCTGATCAAGCCCGGCGTCGGTCGGCCCACCCCGTGGCGCGTGCCAGAGCACCTGCAGCCGCTTTCCACGCAGCGTCGGCATCGCATCGGACGCATCCACCCGGAATTCGAAGCGGGTGTGTGCAGGCGTTTCCTTCGGCAGATCGATGACCTGCCCCCGGACGAGCACATCCTGCGCAGCAGAACCGGCCGGCAGCTGCGTCTGCATTGCCCAATACCCGTGGCAGCAAGTCCAGGCCAAGCCGAACAACAACGCAGCCGCCGCGCGTCCGCGCCAGCGCAACACCCAGCCCAACGCGGCCACGACGGTCGCCGCAACAGAAGCCCACAGCGGTGGCAACACCGGCAGCAGCACGCAGACCAACGCACCGGCAACCAGAGCGGCAGCGCACGCGGGGCCAAACAAGGGCGACAAGGTCCGATCGGCTGCCATCGACACAGCGTGCCGAGGCGCGGCCTCACCCAGCCATCAGGCAACACCGTGTGGCGTTGTCAGCGCCCGGCTAGCGACGCACGCTGCCGCGGTGGAAGTTGACCCGGAAGCTCGCCCCACCCCCAACGGCCTCGCCCACGCTCACCGTGCCGCCGTGGTGCTGCACGATCTCCTTGACCAGATGCAGGCCGAGGCCGCTGCCACTGCCAGCAGCACGCAGGCGGTGGAACGGCTCGAAGATCGCCTCGCGGTCACCGACCGGCACGCCGGCGCCCTGGTCGCTGACTTCCAGCAGGCCCTGCCGGTCCAGACGCACGCAGATGGTGCCGCGCCCGCCGCCATGGACGATGGCGTTGTGCACCAGGTTGGCGATCACCCGCCCCAGGGCGAGGCCATCGCCATGGATCCATACTGGCGTCTCCGGCGCATCCACTTCAAAGCCGTAGCCGGCGCCAACCACCAGAGGCGCAAGGTCGGCGGCCGCTTCGCGCACGACATGCGCAAGGTCCAGGCGCTGCAGCGCTGCGACGTTCCGGTCCAGGCGCTGCAGGTCGAGCAGGTGCTCGGCGACGTTGCCGAGACGGGCGACATCGGTCAACAGCTGCGATTTGAGCTCCCCCTGCGGCAACTGCGACAAGCGCGCCTGTACCACCGCAATCGGTACCCGCAGTTCATGGGCGGCGTCGGCCAGGAATTTATCGCGTGCTGCGTAGCCCTGCTGCACCTTGTCGATCGCATCGTTGAACGCTTCGACCAGAGGCGCGACCTCGGTCGATACCAGCTGCGCGTCCAGGCGCGCACCGGGCTGGCCGATATCCAGCTCCTTGGCCTGCTGCGCGGACCGGCGCACGCCACGCATGGCGCGATGGATCACCGTCGGCATCACCAGCAGCGTGACCACGATCAACGGCAGGAAGAACCACAGGCCGATCAACCGCAGCACCATCAATGCGCCATCCAGCAGGCCGCCCTTCGGCGCCCCGCCCACCATCACCGTGATGCGGCGGCCGTCTTCGTTGCGGATCATCACCCGCGCCACATCCAGGTACGGCGGCACCAGCGAACCCAGCTCGGTGGCACCCAGTGTCGGCAGGCGGGCCAGCAGCGGCGCGTGGATGGCAGGCAGCGTACCGCGCTGCAGCCATGCACCGCGATCGTCCACCGCCGCGAACCACAGGTTGCCACCGGCACGCGCATCGAGCTTCTGCCAGCGTGCTTCGTCCAGCACCAGACGGCCGCCTTCGCTGTGCACCGCGTTGGCCGCGCTCTCGGCCATGAACATGTCCATGCCCCAGGTGTCCTTGTCGCCCCAGGTCAGGATCAGCGCGACGACGGCGAACAACACCGTGAAGGCCTGCGCCAGGAACAGCCGCCACGCCAGTCCAAGGGTGATCGAACGAATCGGTCGTGCCATCTCAGGCCTCCGCCAGCAGATAGCCGACGCCGCGGATCACGTGGATCTCCACGCCTGCCCCGGCCTGCTGCAGCGCCTTGCGCAGTTTTGAAATATGCGCATCGAGCGCATTGGACTGGATCTCATCATCGAATCCGTACACCGCCGATTCCAGCGCGCTGCGGGTGACCGTGCGCCCCTGCCGCATCGCCAGCGCCTGCAGCACCAGCACCTGCCGCCGCGGCAGTGCAACCGGTTGGCCGTCCACCTGCGCCTGCAGCGATTCGAAATCAAACTCCAGCCGGCCCAGCCGCAACCGGGGGGTCACCATCGCCGACGGTCGACGCGAGACGGCGCGGATGCGCGCCATCAGCTCTTCGATCGCCACCGGCTTGACCAGATAGTCATCGGCACCGACATCCAGCCCCTCCACCTTGTCCGACAGCCCACCCTTGGCAGTGAGCATGATCACCGCCAGGTTCGGCCGCAGCGCACGGGCAGTCGCCACGAAGCCCACGCCATCACCATCGGGCAGCTGCCGATCGAGCAGCATCAGCTGATGCACTGGCTCACGCAGGGCGAGCGCAGCCTCGGCCAGGCTGCCGACCACGTCGGCGACCACACCCTGGCGCTCAAGCCCGGACTGCAGGGCTCGCGAGAGATCGGGGTCATCTTCGACCAGGAGAATGCGCATCGGGGGCTCGGCAACCGGAAACGGTGCCGATCATAGTGCCTTCGGCGTGCAGGTGGCGGCGATGCCAGCAGATTGCGCCTGCGCAATGTTCCGACAATGTTGCGCGCGCAGCATGCATCGCCATCCCTGCAACGCACTACATCGATGACCTCACTGTCCCCCGCCCTGCTGCGCCCCCTGCTGTGCACCGTCGCTCTCTCCACGCCGCTGCTGGCCACCGCGCAGGAACAGGCTCCGGGGGTACAGGCCGGCATCACCTTCGGCGCGACCACTGGCGCCTACGCGCACTATGACGACAAGCCGCTGGTGCTGCCGGCGCTGTCCTGGCAGGGCAAGCGCTTCTTCGCCAGCCCCGGCTCGCTTGGCATGAACCTCTACAAGGCCGACGGCCTGCGCCTGTCGGCGGTGGCGACGCCCTACACGTTGCGCTTCAAGACCGACGACGTGAACGATCCGCAGCTGCGCCGCCTGCACAGCCGGCAGATGTCGGCGATGGTCGGCATCAATGCCGACTACAGCGCCGACTGGGGCGCGGTGGCGGCCAGCGTGAAGCGCGAAGTAAGCGGGCACGGCGGCGGTGTTGAATCCAGCCTGCATTACAGCTATCCGATCCAGGCCGGCCGTTTCACCTGGGTGCCGCGCGTGGGCGTGGTGCATTCCAGCGCCCGCCTGCTCGACTACTACTACGGCATCAGTGACGAAGAAGCGCTGCGCTCCGGGCTGGCGGCCTACAAGCCCGGCAGTGCCACCTCGCCGAGCCTGCAGATCGCGGTCAGCACGCCCCTGGGTACGAAATGGCGCGCGACCGGCGTCGTCGCCAACCAGTGGTTCGGTGATGCCGTCGAAGACAGCCCGATGGCACGGCGCAGCAGCCAGACCTCCGCTTTCATCTCGCTGATGCGCGCGTTCTGACCGAACCTGCATCCGCCCCACGGACAACAAGGATCCCGCATGGCCGCTGTCACCCCCACCGCCGATGCCAACGCGATCCTGCGCGCGCCGGATCTGGACAGCGCCGAGCGCGCCTACCTGGGCCTGCTGCCGGACATGGATCATGTGGACGCGTTGACCCGACGTGCACTTGGCCTGTCACGCGCTGCCGATGCTGCGCGCGGATACGCACTGTCGATGACCCTGGTCGGCCTGCGCCTGCAGGAGCTGGAAATGGGCGAGCCGTGTGCAGCCGAATATCGTCAGGCGACGCTGCGCAGCCTGCGCCAGGCCTTCACTGCGGCCTGAGCGTCCCGTCAGCGGAAGGTCGTCCAGGCCAGCACCGCAGATAGCAGTGCGACCCAGATCACGGCCTTGAAGGTGCCTTCCAGCATGTTGCCGCCGAACAGCAGTTCGATGATCGGGTTAGGCCGGGAAACGGGAGCATGGTCACTCATGGTGGCGTCCTGAGGTTTGGGAACTGCGTCACCGATGATACAAAAGCTTGACATTCCTGTTGCTGTTTCCGGTATGGTCGATGCAACGCGGCGTTCAAGGATGATCGATGCTCAAGCGTGCACTGTTTCCCGTAGTCGCCCTGCTGCTGGCCGCACTGGTCATCATGCTCTCCTGGCAGAACCGCCAGTTGCGGCAGGTCAACGAACAGATGGCGGCGCAGCTGCAGCAGACGCAGCTGGACGCGCATGGTCTTGCCACCGGCACCCGGCCTGAACTGTTGACCCTGCGGACGACGCAGCAGACCCATGTCGATATCGGTGGCGCGCGCGGCGTGCCGCAGATCCTCTACTTCTTCTCTACCGCCTGCCGTTACTGCCTGGCCTCGGTGCCACAACTGCAGCAGATCGCGGCTGCGCGAGGCAGTGCCGAGCTGGTGGGCGTGGGCCTGCCACCGTACGACCAGCTTGCCGACTACGCAGGCAAGCACGCGCTGGCGTTTCCGATCGCCGTCGACGATCAGGGCGAAGTCTCCAAGCGCTACCGCGCCACGCTGACACCGATGCTGATGGTGCTGGCCGCAGATGGCAGCATCGCCTACAAGCATGTCGGCCAGCTCGACACCGGGACGGTGCAGGCCGTCGCCAACGCAATGAATCCGGGAAGCCACACCAACTGAAGGAGATACACATGATCGGGAAGAAAACGCTGTTCTCGTCCGTCGCCGGTATCGTCATCGTTGCTGCAATGTCATTCGGGGCCGCACAGGCCTTCGCCACACCGGTGAAGACCGGCTTTGCACCGGGTTGCGTGGATACCCCCGGATGCATGTTCGGCGGCAATGGCCGCGCCGGCGGCACGCGCATCTGCTGCGTCGCCAACTGATCCCGCTTCGACACCGCCCCGCACGCGGTGACTTCATGTTCCATCGCCATTCCAAGGAGATACACATGATCGGAAAGAAGAAGCTGTTCTCGTCCATTGCCGGCATCGTCGTCGTGGCCGCCATGTCATTCGGCGCCGCGCAGGCCTTCGCCACTCCGGTGAAGACCGGCTTCGCGCCGGGCTGCAAGGAACATCCGAGCTGCCCCTATGGCAACGCAGGCTCCCACGGCCTGCTGGTCTGCTGCGACCCCATGTAACCCGCCTCGAAGCTCTGCAAAGGAGATACAGATGATCGGAAAGAAGAAGCTGTTCTCGTCCATTGCCGGCCTCGTCGTGGTGGCCGCCATGTCATTCGGTGCCGCGCAGGCCTTCGCCACTCCGGCCAAGGCCGGGTTCGCACCGGGCTGTGAATTCACCCCGGGCTGCCCGTATGGCGGCTCAGGGCATTGGTCCGGCCCTCGCCTGTGCTGCGATCCGCTCTGAGCCCGCCTGATGGTTCCAGCCACGTCGTGACCTGAGCCCAGGCTTCCCGGCCAACGGGGTCACTTCCGGGCAAACGGGCCGGACTGCCTTCACGGGTGGCCCGGCCCTTTTTCATGATCGTGTTCTGCCGCCGCCCCGGTCTGGCACGGATTCATCCTTGCTGGCTCTGGTTGGCGCGCACTTTTCCGGTCTTCGTCGGATACCGGTTTCACAGCGCAGGCCGCAGTGCAACGCTGGGCTCCCTTCTCCGGAGCACCGTGCCATGCCGATGCTTGCCCTGCTGCTGTTGATGGCCGGTCTGTGCAACCGCGACGGCGGTACCGGAAGCGATTCGCTGCGGATGCAGATCCTGCAGGCCGATGCCCAACGTGCCGTCCGCGCGCCTGCGACGTACGGCCAGACGGACAGCCAGAGCGTGCAGATCCTGCGCCTGAGTGCGGATCGCGTACTGCAGGTGGCCCACGCTCGCGTGCACGGTGATGCCGACGGTATACAGCGCGGGCAATCGCACGCCCGGGGAATGCTGCAACTGTGGCAGCGCGTGGATGGTCATTGGCAGCTGCAGCGCAGCGCCAGTGTCGAGCAACGCGGTTGACGCTGGCAGCAGCCGGCCAGGCTGGAACGAGCGCGGATCGCAGGCACAAAAAAACCGGCCCAGGGCCGGCTTTCATCGTTGCCACCGCTGCTCCGGCCATGCCGGGAACCGGTGGTGGGCGGTACAGGGTTCGAACCTGTGACCCCTACCATGTCAAGGTAGTGCTCTACCGCTGAGCTAACCGCCCAAATATTCCGTGCAGCCCGCAGGCTGGTGCTTCTACGTAAAAACCCGGCGCCAGGGCCGGGCTTTTCATGCTCACGACAGCCCTCTGGGGGACTTCGTGGTGGGCGGTACAGGGTTCGAACCTGTGACCCCTACCATGTCAAGGTAGTGCTCTACCGCTGAGCTAACCGCCCGTTTGTTGCTTCTGCAGCGCCGCGATTGCGTCGGTGCAGGCCGCGTATATTACGGACGACGACCGGCAAGCGCAATACTTTTGTGAAGAAAAGCCGCTTTACCGCGTTCAGCCCAGGCTGGCTTCCTTCAGCTGCCTGATCTGGTCGCGCACCCGGGCGGCATCCTCGAATTCCAGGTCCTTGGCATGCTGGTACATCCGCTGCTCCAGGGCCTTGAGGCGAGCGGCCAGCTGCGCCGGACTGAGCGAACGGTAGTCGACCGTGTCCTCTGCCACCCCGGAACGGCCTTTGCCCTTGCCCTTGCGGGACTCCTTCTCGGCGGCGTCCGAGCGTGCGCCCTCCAGCACGTCGACGATCGGCCGCGCCACGGAGCGCGGAGTGATGCCGTGCTCCAGGTTGTACTCGACCTGCTTGGTGCGGCGGCGGTCGGTCTCATCGATCGCTGCCTGCATCGAACGGGTGATCTTGTCCGCATACAGGATCGCCTTGCCGCGCACGTTGCGGGCCGCACGGCCGATGGTCTGGATCAACGAGCCGGTCGAGCGCAGGAAGCCCTCCTTGTCCGCATCCAGGATCGCCACCAGCGAGACCTCGGGCATGTCCAGCCCCTCGCGCAGCAGGTTGATGCCGACCAGCACATCGAACTTGCCCAGACGCAGGTCACGGATGATCTCCACGCGTTCAACGGTATCGATGTCCGAGTGCAGGTAGCGCACGCGGATGCCGTGCTCGGTCAGGTACTCGGTGAGGTTTTCGGCCATGCGCTTGGTCAGGGTGGTGACCAGCACGCGGTCACCGGCCTTGATCCGCTCGTTGGCCTCGCTCATCAGGTCATCGACCTGGGTGCCGACCGGGCGGATCTCCACCACGGGGTCGATCAGCCCGGTCGGGCGCACGACCAGCTCGGCCATGTCCTCTCCGGCCTCGCGGAATTCATACGGACCCGGTGTCGCCGACACATAGATGCTGCGGGGGCAGCGCGCCTCCCACTCCTCGAAGCGCAGCGGACGGTTGTCCAGCGCTGACGGCAGGCGGAAGCCGAACTCGACCAGGGTTTCCTTGCGCGACCGGTCACCCTTGAACATGGCACCGATCTGCGGAATGGTCACGTGCGATTCGTCGATCACCAGCAGCGCATCAGCCGGCAGGTAATCGAACAGGGTCGGCGGCGGCTCGCCCGCGTTCTTGCCGGTCAAATGCCGCGAGTAGTTCTCGATGCCGTTGCAGAAACCGACTTCGGCCATCATTTCGAGGTCGAACTGGGTGCGCTGGGCCAGGCGCTGCGCCTCGACCAGCTTGTTCTGCGCGTACAGCTGCTCCAACCGCTCCTTCAGCTCGACCTTGATGGTCTCCACCGCCGCCAGAACCCGTTCACGCGTAGTCGCGTAGTGGGTCTTCGGGTACACGGTGAAGCGCATGAGGTTGCGCATGGTCTCGCCGGTGAGCGGATCGAACATCGTGATCTTTTCCACCTCGCCATCGAACAGTTCGATGCGCAGGGCCTCACTGTCCGACTCCGCCGGGAACACGTCGATCACTTCACCGCGCACGCGGAAGGTACCGCGCTGCAGCTCGTATTCGTTGCGCGTGTACTGCAGCTGGGTCAGGTGATTGATCAGGTCGCGCTGGTCGATGCGCTCGCCCTTGGACAGGATCAGGCGCAGCGACAGGTAGTCTTCCGGCGCACCCAGGCCGTAGATGGCCGACACGGTCGCCACCACGATCGCATCCGGTCGTGACAGCAGGGTCTTGGTCGCCGCCAGCCGCATCTGTTCGATGTGTTCGTTGATCGAACTGTCCTTCTCGATGAAGGTGTCCGACGACGGCACGTAGGCTTCCGGCTGGTAGTAATCGTAATAGCTGACGAAGTACTCCACCGCGTTGTGCGGGAAGAACGCCTTGAACTCACCGTACAGCTGCGCTGCCAGGGTCTTGTTCGGCGCCATGATCAGCGTCGGCTTCTGCACCTGCTGGATGACGTTGGCGATGGTGTAGGTCTTGCCCGAGCCGGTGACGCCCAGCAGGGTCTGCTTGGCGACGCCGGCCTCGAAATTACTGGTCAGCTTGGCGATGGCATCGGGCTGGTCTCCCGCCGGCGAATACGGCGAGACAAGTTGAAAACTGTCGCTCATGGTGTTGCCAGGTCTCGGGGAAGGTAAGTATAGGGGGCGTCCGGTGACGGTCGGCTGAGGGGAAGCCGGGGAGACCGGCAGGGGGATGCCCGATGGCGCCCCCCATTGAAAGGGGCGACGCTCGCTCCATGACCCCGCCCTTGAAACGCCCCCCTGTCCCCGGCCCCGCCCTTGGCATGCAACTGATTGAACTGGTGACGATTATTGCCGTCCTTTCCGTGTTGCTGGCGGCAGGATGGCCGACGCTGCAGTCAACACTGCTGCGCCACCGCGCCGACGCACTGCAGCTGACGCTGCATGCCAGTCTCTCCAGCGCGCGCAGCCAAGCGCTGATCCGGCGTGAACTGATCGGCGTGTGCGCCAGCGAAGACGGGCATCAGTGCACGGACGACTGGAGTGCCGGCTGGATCATCTATCGCAGTGGCCTGCGGCGGGGCTCACCAGCAACGCCGGAAGCCATCCTGGCCCATCACCGTGGCCGCGACGATGTCTCGATCCTGGCACACGCCAGCAGCGGACGGCCGCTCCTGTTTTTCCAGGCGGATGGGCGAAGCCCCGGCGCCAATCTGACCCTGCGCATCTGCGCTGGCAGACACCTGCACGGCAAGCTGGTGGTCAACAATGGCGGGCGTACCCGCAGTGAACGCAGCAACCGCGATCTGCCGTGCTGAACAGAGCAAAGAAAAGCAAAAAGCCGCGATTTCTCGCGGCTTCTGCAGTATCTGGCGCCCGAAGTTGGACTCGAACCAACGACCCCCTGATTAACAGTCAAGTGCTCTAACCGGCTGAGCTATTCGGGCGGGGAGGCGCATTGTACTGGTCGAATCCTGGAAGATCAACACCCACTACCAACAATCGGAAACCGCTCCTCCCGAGGTCTTCCGGTTGGCCTGGTCGAGGGTCAGCTTGCCGCAGCTGTCCTTGACCTGCGTACCCGAAGGAGACGCCGTGATCGTGAACGTGGAACCATCGCCCTTGTAACTCAGGTCGTATCGCGTCGCCCCGCCCTCGCGTGGCGAGACCTTGCTGGGCAGGGTGTAGCCCGAGTAGGAATTGTTGCTGGAGTGATAGCGCTCCGCACGTTGCGCGTACTCGGCCAGGTCCGCTTTGGCTACTGCACGATGTGATCGAAGTACGTACTGCTGGTACGAAGGAATGGCGATGGCCGCCAGGATGCCGATGACGATCACCACGATCATCAATTCGATCAACGTAAAGCCCGCTGAGCGATGAGGCGCACGGAAAGACTGCATGGATGTGGATCCTCGCACAGGGGTCACTGGAGCTGCCGCCAGGACTGGCGACCGCAGGGATAAGGCAGATACAGCGACTGGCTGCCGGCGGCGCCTACCACCATCCAGCAAGAGCTGCCCCCGGGCGGACCTTCCTTGCCACTACCCAGACGCGGTATGACCGACAGGGATACGTCCTTGACCGGCGCGGTTCCCTCGGTCTTCAACGACAGGCCCGCTGTACCCGACGCCGGCTTGACACCCGTGGGTGAACCGGTCCGGACATTCTCCAGGGCAGGCGCACCGGTCAGCGAGGAAAGACCAAACAGCCAGTTCGAACCACTCGTCGAACAGCCAACGGTTTCCAGATTGGGGACATAGGTCGGCATGAACATGATGCCGCTGACCAGCAGTGGATTACCAACGAACCGTTCACCGTTGCTCGCAGGCAGGTTGATCATCCACCCTCGCGCATTGGCCGGCGCAGTCCCTGCCACAATCCTGCGCGCCTCGGCGCCCGTCGCCGGAGCATCCGCGGTATAGGGCGCCAGATTGGCCGAGGTCAAGGTCGATGTGACCCTCTTCCCGCCAATGTCATTGACCGCATACAACGCCTGTCGCGAGGTGTCGTCCTTGTCACTGTAGAACGAGAAGCTGCCCGTACCGAAATACAGCATCACGCCACCCGATGGACCGGTCGCAGCGGTCATGCCGCCCGTGATCGGCTGGCGGAAGTTCCGCGCGCTGGTGTCCTGGCTGACCTGGGTGGTGAATACGGGAACGGTCAGCGCCGTGTTGGAACTATCGGTGAGGTCGAATTTCCAGATGGCGCCACGCTGATCGGCAGCGTAGACGGTATCGGCAAGACCATCGCGACCGCGCAGGTCCTGGCTGTCGCCACGCCAGCGATCCACCACCACCACGTTGCCCAACCCATTGTCTCCGGAGATGTTGGCTCCCGAGGCATTGCTCTCTACCGCCTCGATCATCCGCGTGGCGCCCGACGCCATATCCACGACGAACAGTACGGCCTTGCGGCTGGCACTGTTATAGCCGTTGCCGAAGATCGCCTTCCATGCAACCGTCTTGCCTTCCTTCACCGGTACGATCACCGGCTTGCCCAGCACGAAGCCGATGTTGTTGCGCACGCCCTCGGCCAACGACATGTTCAGGTCGCTGATCTCCCAGAGCGCTTGACGCGTGGTAAACGCTGCCGGGTCACTCACGTCCAGCGCAAATACCGAGCGACCACCAGCGCCAGCCGTACCGACCAGTCCCGTCTGCCAGGTGCTGCCGACGAGCATGTCCGAGATGGTGATTGCACCGTCGACGAAATAGCGATGGCGGAAGGTCTGATCAGCGGTATCCGGTTTGTACGGGAACAGCAGGTTGGCCATATGGCCCAGCGAGGTTGAGGGAATGTACGCAAAGCGCTCGGTCCCTCCCGTACTGTCCATCTCACCCGATGCCCCCATGCCACCATCGAAGGCATGCAGCATGCCGTCATTGGCACCGACGTACACCGTGTAACGACCACTCTTCGCCTTGGTGTCCAGGTACTTGGCATAGCTGGCGGCATAATCTTCGCCGAGCTGGCGATAGCCGTAGTCATCGGTAGGCGAACTGACCACCGGCGCCGAATTGACGATATCGCCCAGCGGCGTGGTGCGGTCGCGGTACTTGCCGCCGCTGCGCTTTTCCATCGTCGTATCCGCTTTCAGATAGCGGATGGCCGTGTCGATATCAGCATCAATGGACTTCAGCTTGTCAGTCGAGCACACCAGCATCTCTGCGTACTTGCCATCCGGCTTGCTGCAAAGATCGGCCAGGCTGATGTCGGCCGAACCGAAGTCAACCAGCGTACCCGCTTTGTTGGCCACGATGCGGCGACCCGTTGAAGCGAGTTTCGTTGACGCCTCCCAGGCCTCGCTGAACACAGCGACCTGGTCACTGTTGATCTTCACGGTCGACGCCTTCAGCTTGCTCGACCAGTCGGTCGCACCATTGCGGATGTCATAGCTTGGCGTCACCGACAGCGAACCTGCACCAATGCGGGCGCCGGTCATGCCAATGGTTCCCGACGACGACTTGCCGCCGGAAATCGAGGCCAACACACGTCGCATCGCCTCGGTTACATCGGCAGGCGTCTGCGCATTGATGAATTCACCACGGCTGTTGAGCGCGGCGTGCCAGATCTCATCGATGACCGTTCCATCGTCCACCGTCGATGGATCAGGGCTGCCGTTCCAGTTCGGCGGATTCTTGTACGGATCCGCCGTGGCGGCAGCATCCACGCCGTAAATCCGCCCCTGAGCACCAAGCGTGACACCGTAGAAATTCATGTGCAGATCGGCCTGGCAGTCCAGTCGCTTCCACTCCGCGCTGCCTTGGGACAACGTGCCGCAGCGCTCGTCCACCGGCACCTGCCCCTTGGGGAAGCCGGTATCGGAACGAAGCGGCGTCTTGCTGCCCGAGTAATAGGCCGCAGTGACGTCGGCCATCGTATTGCTGTAATTGTCGGCGAAGGGCAGTGTCGGCAGGTTCACGGTATTGACCGCGTCCGCGTTGGCGAACGAGCCATTCGGATAGTTCTTGGAATTCGTGTAGCCATCCGTGAACAACATGCCGCCATTGCGCTGGCAGGCGCGGATGACGGGCGCGCCGTCGTCGGTACGGCGGAACTGTTCGGCCAGATACTCCACAGCACGACGGTTGGGCGTGCCGCTGATCGGCTTCAATCCGTAGATCTGCTGATAGAGATCGGCGCGGTTGGTCACCAGATCATGCATCTTCACGTTCTTCAGGTCATTGATCGTGAAGTAACCCACCCGCATGTTGTCGACGCCGTACAACGCCTCGGTGGACGCACCGACAATGGCCAGCGTGCGGCTGCGGTGATACTGGAACCAATTGGCGAAGTTCTGCACCGCAGTGTCGTAGGCACCATCGATGCTGTAGTTGTCCTTCTTGATCTGATAGCGGCGCAGATTGCACTTGGGCCCACAGGCCCCCTGGATCACCGGTCGATTCGCATCGTCCGACTTGTATCCGTAGGGCGCCGGGGAATTCTCCGGCAGGTAGAAGGTCGCCGGGAAGTACTGCACGCCATATTGCACCGCAGAGCCGATGTCACGCGAAGCGGTGCGCCAGGCGTTGTTGCGATAATACGCATTGTCGGTTCCCGTCAGATCGGGAATCTTCATCCCGTCGACGAACTGGAATCCCTCACCGCTGCTTGAACGCACACTGGTCATGTTGTACGTGATGTCGTACCCCGCAAATCCGGAGCGCGGGTCGACACGCGCCGCCGTGGTACTGGCAGGGTTCCAGCGGGTTCCATCGGCCCTCAGCCACGGCTTGTAGCTGACTGACGGGTTGTAGTAGCTGGCGTTGTAGACGTGCGAGCGGGCGAAGCCGAAGATATCCAGCGGCGGGATCGCACGACCATACGAATAGCGCTCGTTGTAGTTGTTGTGCGCGTAAAGGTAAAGATAGCAATCGGCTGAACCGGAGTTGCAGTCCTGCCCAACGCTGTAGAAGCTGCCATTGTTGTTGAAGAAGCTGCCAGTCGACGTGCTGAAGATCAAGCGCCCGTCACCGCCCGGGAACATGCGCTCGAAGGTCATCGAATTCGAGTCATCCACGGCCATGATGAACGCAGGCGGTGTCTGCACCTGCACGTTCAAGGGCTCCTGCGCCAACACACCCTGCGCCTGCGCGGCCATCAGGGTATGCACCAGATAGCCGCCAGCGGCGACAACGGCAAGGCCTACGCCCGCCAGGATCCTGCGATTTCGCGTGTTCATGGGTTCCCCACCCTCACAGCTTGAATACGGTGTCGACCGCCGAGCGCGATGTCGCGTCGGTGGCCGTGTCGCCGGCGTATGTCGTGATCTGGTAGACCGGTGTTGCGGCCTCCAACGGCTTGCCCATGTCCAGCGCCCCTTCTCCCTGGATGCAGCCCTGGATCTGCCGGACCTTCACTGCCGGCTTGCTGCCCAGCTTGGTCTTGGCGACCCAGTCCGATGGATCGAAGCCATCGTCGCAGCGTTGATCGATGTCGGCCGAGGTAACCGTCGGGCTGTCACCCGGCGACTGGCGATTGGCAATCTTCTCCACGGCATTCTCGGCACTGCGGGCGGCGCCCTCGGCACTCTGGAAGGCTACGTTGCCGGCACGGTAGCCCGATGCCATGCGCTCCTGCATGCCGGCCACCTGCATGCCTATCACGCCCAGCAGCGCCAGCATGATCAGCAGAATCAGCGCGACGTAGAGCACGGCACCACGCTGCCGGACAGGGGCAGAGAAGGTGCGGCGCGAAGACAGCTTGATGGAGCGCATGGTCGTCAATTCCCGAACAGGCGGTTGCGCAACGCAACGGAAACTTCATAGGCGCCACGGTGGCGCTGGTCATAGGGATCGCCCGGCGCGATGGTCACACCAAGCACCCCCAGGTAGGTGGCTGCCGAACCCGGAGCCTGCGCCGACGCCCGCTGCGGGCTGCGCGCAAGCAGCCCCACCTGCACCATGCCGACGCGGCGCCATGCGCCAACAGCGGTCGCATCCGTCGCGGTGCTGACGGCACTGGCAACACGCTGGTCGACGATGCGGCCACTGGGCGGAGTGGAAAGCGAAATATCCGGCGTTGCGTCAAGGCCGTACAGGAGCTGCATGCTCTCGATGCCCTCCACCAGCTCCTCACCGTCACCGTAGCCACCGGCTCCGTTGGCGCGGGCGCGGTACAGGGCAGGCTCATTGTTGCCGTTGCTCGCGATGTAATACACCAGGCCATCGGCGCGATACAGCATCGTCATCGCGTTGTTGACCGAATAGCCGGTCAGATCCAGCTTCTCGATCTTGACGGTGGATCCACTGATGGTGGCCGGGAACACATCGGCGCGGGTGCAATCGGCCAGCGCGAACACGGTCGGAGTGCCGGCAGCACCCGCCTTCAGGCGCGCCATGCCGTCACCGGACACCGTCACCGTGGTTGTAGTGCCATCCACACCGACGCCTGTCACAACCGCCCCTTCCGGGCTCAACAGGCGGAGCACAAGCACATCACTGCCGGGCAGTGGCGCCGGCTTCAGGTTGATGATGCTCTTGGGCACGGATATCGCCGCGCTCCACGTGCGCCCCAGGGTCAGTGTATTGGTCGGGGCGGTGCCTGCGGCCTCATACCCCTGCACCGGCACCGAGAAATCCAGCGGATCTCCACTGCCCGCGGCGATACCGAGGTTGTAGCGGACATCGCCGGTGTTCTTGATCACATGCGCCTGGTCGTTCACGCAGCCAAAGTGACCCGCCATGCGCAGGTCACGCTGCAGGAAGTCCAATGCGAAACGTGCATTCTCCTGGGTCCGGGCAGCCCCCTCGGACAGGCGTGAAGCCGCGCGGGACGCGATGAAGATCTGCGTGATGCCCAGCAGAAGGACCAGACCGATGACCATGGCGATCATCAGTTCGATCAGCGACAGGCCGCGGGCTCGTGAAGACGGACTCATGGACGCGCTCACAGGAAAGTGGTCAGGCCGAAGGTGGTGAGGCTGTCGGGCTCCTTCGGATCCCAACGCTGATCACCCCAGGTAATGGCCACGCTGACCCGGCCGGTGCTCTGGGTAAACTGGACCTCTGCACTGGCCTTTTCACCGAGTGTCTTCACAACCTCACATTGCCAGCGTGCCACGTTGGTCTTCGGCGTCACCGCCGCGCCGGTCGGCCAGGCACAAGCACCATTGGCCGTCACCGCTCCGGCAGCGAACGAGGCCGAAGAGTAGGCCCCGCCGGCAAGCGTATCGGTGCGCTGGGCGCGCATCAGTTCGATCAGGTCGTTGGCCAGGTTGGTCGCCTGGGTCCGGTAATTGGCACTCTGTACGAATCGCACGCTCGTGGTCTGCAGCAAGGCAAAGCCGAGCAGCCCGAACGCAAGGATCAACAACGCAACCATCACTTCGATCAGGCTGAAGCCACCCTGGGACGAACGCGGAGAGGCAAGGTTGCGGCGATTCATGAGCAGGTTCCCTTGGTCACCCGGACCTGGCCGGACTTGTTGATCGTCAATGTGCTGCGCTGTTCGCCGGCCTTGCAGGACGCCGGGGACAGGACCACCGTCTGATCGTCCGCGGCCTTGCGACGGCCACGGCCATCAAAGGCGATGGTCGCTCCCGGGGGACCAACCACGCTCAATTGCGGGTTGCCCAGGGAAAAACGCAGCACGCTGTCATTGCTGCCCAGCACGCCATCAGCGTCGAGATCGGACCAGGCCAACAGCCCCTTTGACCATTCACCGTCACACGCCAGGCCATCGGTACTGCCACAGAGGCCACCACCACGGTTGTTGCGGATGGCCTCGCTGCGCGCAAGGTTGGTCAACGCGATTACTTCGTTGTTGGCAGTTGCCAGCCGGTTCGAACGAATCATGCTGCGGAAGCTCGGATAGGCGATCGACGACAGGATCACGAAGACGGTCAGGGTGACCATCAACTCAATCAGCGTGAAGCCGTTTTGCCGGCGCAAAGACATTGGACGCTCCCCAGCGTGTTGGTGGCCACGATGGCGCACCGGCCTGCCGCCGGCAAGCGGCGGCAGGATGAACGGTCAGATCCGGGCGACGGGCGTCAAAGCCTTGACATCCCGCCCTCCCCCACCGGTCCGGCGCGGTCCCCGCCGCGCCGTCCAGCCCCCCTCGCCTCGCTTACGCCAGCACCTGGTAGCAGGGCTGGTATTCGCCGGAGATCTTCATCCGGCGCTGCTCGACGAAGGCACGCAGCAGCGCGTCCAGGGCCTGCATCATGTCGGGGTCGCCATGGATCTGGAACGGCCCGAACTCCTCGATGCGGCGCATGCCGTCTTCCTTCACGTTGCCGGCGACGATGCCCGAGAAGGCCCGGCGCAGGTCGGCTGCCAGCGCGTGCGGCGCACGCCCGTGGTGCAGGTCCAGCGCCGCCATCGCCTCGTGGGTCGGCACGAACGGCTGCTGGTATTCCCACGGAATCTCGATGGACCAGTTGAAGAAGAACGAATCCTTCTGCGCCAGGCGATGCTCGCGCACGCGCTTGATGCCGGCCGACATCTTCTTGGCCACCGCCACCGGGTCGCCGATGACGATTTCGTAGCGCTCGGCCGCGGCGTCGCCCAGGGTCAGGCGGATGAAACGGTCGATCTGCTCGAAGTACGGCGCAGCGACGGTCGGGCCGGTCAGGATCAGCGGGAACGGCAGGTCCTTGTTCTCCTCGCGCAGCAGGATGCCGAGCAGGTACAGGATCTCTTCGGCGGTACCCACGCCACCGGCGAACACGATGATGCCGTGGCCGATGCGGACGAAGGCTTCAAGGCGCTTCTCGATGTCCGGCATGATCACCAGGTGGTTGACGATCGGGTTCGGCGACTCGGCGGCGATGATGCCCGGCTCGGTCAGGCCGATGTAGCGCGTCACGGTCCGGCGCTGCTTGGCGTGGGCGATGGTGGCGCCCTTCATCGGGCCCTTCATCGCGCCCGGGCCGCAGCCGGTACAGATGTCCAGGCCGCGCAGGCCCAGCTCGTAACCGACCTGCTTGGTATACAGGTACTCGTCGCGCGAAATCGAGTGGCCGCCCCAGCAGACCACCAGGTTCGGGTCACCCGGGTTGAGGATGCGCGCATTGCGCAGCAGCCCGAACACCGCATTGGTGATGCCCTCGGACGACTCCAGCTCGGCCGCGTAGGCCGGGCCCATCTCGATGGCCATGTACGCCAGGTCACGGACCACCGCGAACAGCAGCTCGGCCACGCCGCGGATGATCTCGCCATCGACGAACGCCATCGCCGGCGCATTGGCCAGGTCGATGCGCACGCCGCGATCCTGCTGTGCGACCTGGATGTCAAAATCGGGGTAAAGATCGCGCGCGGCGCGCGGATCATCGGAGGCACTGCCACTGGTCAGCACCGCCAGCGCGCAGCGGCGCAGCAGCTCGTGCATGCCACCACTGGAGGCGTCGCGCAGGCGCGCAACCTCGGCCCGCGACAGCACATCCAGGCCACCACGCGGGTAGATCCGCGCGTCCTGCACCGGCAGCGTCCGCGCTGCCTTTTCATTCGTTGTCATATCCACTTTTCTGCTTCCTTTAAGGTGTCCGACTGTACTGCCGCCCCCTTAAAAAGCAAAACGGCCGGGAAGCCCGACCGTTGGATAGGTGCGTCCCGCGTTCGCCGCTCCGGGACCGCTTCGGCGGCATCTGCGCCGCGCACGTGTCTGGATGCTACGCCGATGCACCACCTCCCGCAAGGACTTTCGCCTGAACGGAAAACGGCCGGGTTTCCCCGGCCGTTTCCCTTTACTGCATCAGGCTCTGACGGATCAGAACTTGTACTTCAGGGTCAGCTGCATCGACCAGCGCGACACACCGGTGTTGCCCTTGTCGTTGTTGTTTTCCTGGATGGTCGGGGTATCGGTGGCGCCGGTGAAGTTGTAGATGTACTTGCCGGTTGCCGGATCGATACCTGCGTAGCTGGCCACGCGGGAGGTGGAGTTGAAACCGTAATCTTCAATACGGCCCCACTTCTTGTTGAGCAGGTTGCCGACATTCATGATGTCCAGCGCCAGCTCACCCTTGTGCTCCTTCACGAAGCCCGGGAATTCCTGGGCGATGTGCAGGTCGAAGCTGTTCACCCACTTGGTACGGAAGGCGTTTGCCGGAGCAATCTCGCCGCGGTACTTCTCCAGCTGCGGGTTGGCGGCAAGCCAGTCGAAGAAGGCCTTCTCCATCGCCGCACCGCCGGTGAACTTGACGTCGCCCGGGCCATTCGGCACGTAGAACAGGTCGTTGAAGTAACCGGCGCCAGTGGTGGCGGCGGCATCGCCGTTCATGTCGTTGTAGTAGATGTAGCTGAACGGACGACCCGAACGACCTTCGTAGAACAGGCCCACGGTGGTGTTGTAGTTGCCGAAGAACGCCTTCTTCCAGTTGATCGAACCGGTCACGCGGTCCTTGATCGCGTAGCGCGAATCATAGGCCACGTTCTCGTTGGCGGTACCGATCAGGGTGCTGCCCCAGTTGGAGGTGTTCTGCGAGCTGGTCAGCGGGCTGACTTCCTTCGCGGCGGTGTAGGTGTAGGCCAGCGACCAGCCCCAGTTCTCGGTCAGCGGCTTGTTCAGACCGGCGGTGAACTGGCGGCTGCTGCCCTTGTCGGTGTTCTTCATGAGCAGCACGTCGCCCATGTCAGAGGGACGATTGAACTTGCCGCCCGCACCGTTGCTGCCTTCACGGATGGAGCAGTTGGCGCCGGCGCACGGCACGTAGCCTGCGTCATTCCAGTACAGCTCGCGACCATCCTGGCCGATGCGGGTCGCTGCAACGCCCGAAGCGTTGTACAGGTCCAGTCGCTCGAAGTAGATCGCGCTCTTGACCTTGGTGTACAGGAACTCAGCCGACGCAACGATGCCATACCACGGCAGCTCGTGATCGAAGGCGATGTTGGACTTCCACACCGACGGCAGCTTCAGGTCAGGCGCAGCGATGTCCACGTTCTGACGAGCACCGGCACCCGCAGCCGGGATGTACGGCGGATTGGTGTTCGGGGTGAAAATGCCGGTCTGGTTACGAACGGTGTACTCGGTGTAGTTCAGGCCGGTGTTCTGGTAGGCACCTGCCAGCCACACGTTCGGGGCCGCGCCACCGAACAGGCCCACGCCGCCGCGCAGCTGGGTCGGACGATCGCTGTCGAAGGTGTAGTTGAAGCCGAAGCGCGGCTGCACCAGCTTGCTGTCGGGCAGCTGGGTGTTGTCGTAGCCGTACAGTTCCATGATGCGCGGGTTGTACAGCTTCTGCGTGCCGAAGTCCGGCATGTCGACGCGGACGCCGGCCTGCACGGTCAGGTTGCTGTTGATGGCCCAGCTGTCCTGGATGAACAGGCCGGTGTTCTTCAGCGTGTACTTGGCCGGGATGTCGTCGTAGCTGCCGCCGGCGCGCGGCGCACGCACAACGTACTGGTTGACGCGACCTGCAGCGAAATCGCTGAGGTTGTTGAACACATACGCGCCGTTGACGTTACGACCGTAGTAGTTCAGCAGGTCGTTGTCGGAGTAGTCGAAGCCGAACTTGACGGTGTGGTCGCCGACGTACCAGGTGGCGGCACCGAAGGCGCTCAGCTCCTTGCTCTCGACCGCGTTGACGTGCGAGTTCTGCTCGGTACCGAAGTACAGCGAGTCATTGCCGCTGGCGCCAAAACCACGGATCTGGATCTGCGGCAGGCTCGACGGCGTGGTACGGACCGAGGTGTATTCCTTGTGCGAGATCTTGAACTCGGTCGAGAAATTCTCGGACCAGTCGCTGAACAGCTCGCCCATCCAGGATTCGTAGGTCTTCGGCTGCTGGTACCAGAAGGTGCTCAGCGAAACCGCGCTGTTGCTGATCTGCGGGAAGCGGACAACATTCTGCTCGAGCTTGTTGTAACGCACCGCGGCACGGTGGTTCTCGTTGATGTTCCAGTCGATCTTCAGCGCGTACTCTTCGACCTCGGTCTTGTTGGCCGGGGCGTTGAGCGAACCTGCGTCGAAGCCGTAACCGGTCGCGATCTGCTGCGCGCGGGTGATGTCGGCATCGGTGATGGTGCCCTTGCCGTACGGCGAATCGGTCAGGCTGACGCCCGGGGCCGAACGCTCCATCTTTTCGTAGTTGGCGAAGAAGAACAGCTTGTCCTTGACGATCGGGCCGCCGAAGGTCATGCCGTAGGTCTTTTCGTCATCAAAACCGTTGAAGCGGACATCGTCCAGGTTCTTGCGGACCATGTCCTTGTCGCGGTACGCGTAATACACGGTGCCGCCGAAGTTGTTGGTACCCGACTTGGTCACCGCATTGATCACCGCGCCCGTACCGCCGGCAATGGTGGTGTCGTAGTTGGCGATGTCGATGTTGATTTCCTGGATCGCATCCATCGACACCGGCTGACGCTCGGTCGGCAGGTTGTTGGATTCCAGGCCGAACGGATCGCCGGCACCGATGCCATCGATGCGGATCGCGTTGTAACGGGTGTTCTGACCACCGACCGAGATGGCACCGTCGGCCTTGCTGACCTGCGAGATGCGCGGATCGAGGCGGATGTAATCCTGGATGTTGCGGTTCACCGACGGCAGCGACTCCAGCGTTTCGCGGTTGACGTTGGTGCCGGTGCCCATCTTGTAGGCGCTGAACAGGTCGCTGCCCACTGCGGCAGCCACGACCTGGACGGCATCCAGATTGGTGGCGGCAACATCGCCGGCCAGGTTGGCGTTGACCGTGTTGACCTGGTTCAGGTTGAGGTACACGCCCTCTTCGGTCTTGGTGCCCTCACCCGGCTTGGTGATGGTGATGGTGTACGGACCACCCACGCGCAGGCCGCGCGCGTTGTAACGACCCGACGCATCGGTGGTCGCACGCGAAACGGTGCCCGATTCGGTGTGGGTGATGGTGACTTCAGCACCAGCAACAGGCGCGCCCGCATTGGACACGACCTGGCCGCCGACACCGGCAGAGGTGCTCTGGGCGAAGGCGGGAGCGGCGGCGAGCGCAGCCACGAGACCAAGGGTGAGCTTGGACATCCGGAATGGGTGAGTCATTGTTCGGTAGCCTCGATGCGAGTTGGCGATGGCGGAAAAAAAGCGCATCCAAGCAGCCTTGCGGGCGGCTGTTCGGACATTTATCTGGGGTTCCCTACCGTGAACGGCAGCTGCCGCAACGGTTAACACTAGATTAACACGCTACGCTTTCAATGTGACGGTTGTGCGACAAACGGCACCGGATCGCAACGCTATCGTGACGGAATCTTCATTCCGCTTTACGAACGTCTTCACTCGTCGATGGCGGATTGCCCGCATCGAGCACCTGCCCGCGCCACGCCAGTCCGGCAGCGGACAACAGGGTCACGGCCGCTGCCGCGGCGGCCTCGGGGCCGCATGCGGCCGGGTCCTGGTCGATCGAATAGGCCCGCGCACGCAGGGCGGTACGCAAGGGGCCAGGATACAGGCCACTCACCCGCACCGGGCTGCGGGCCAGCTCGTCATGCAGGCTGCCGATCAGCCCGCGCAGGCCGTGCTGGGCGACACCGTAGCCGCCCCAGTACGCCTGCCCCACCCGCTCAGGGGCATCCACGGTGAATACCAGCGCCGCATCTTCACGCTGGCGCAGCAACGGCAGGCAGGCCTGGGCCAGCCAAGCCGGAGCGGTCAGGGTGACGTGCACGGCGCGGGCGAAGCTGGCCGGGTCGGCCAGCTCGAACGGGGTCAGGCCGGGAAAGTGGGCCGCGCAGACCAGCAGGCCATCAAGGCGCCCCAGCTCCTGCGCCACCGCCTGGGCCAGTTCGGCATAGTCGTCGGGACCGGCACCTTCCAGGTCCAACGGGTACAACAGGGGCTCCGGCCCAACCGCCTGCACCTGGGCGTAGACCCGGTCCAGCCTTCGTGGCTTGCGCCCCAGCAGGACCACGGTCGCCCCCGCCTCAGCGGCTGCAACAGCGGCAGCGCTGCCGAGCCCGCCGCCCGCACCGGCAATGAGCACCACACGGTCCTGCAATGGGCGGCCATCAAGCGCCCCGTCTGCCGGTGACGTCGATGGCCAGGCGCTCATCCCTGCGCAGCCTCTTCGACGATGCGCTTGAGCTCGCCGGCTTCGAACAGTTCCATGACGATGTCGCAGCCGCCAATCAACTCGCCGTTGATGAACAGCTGCGGGAAGGTGGGCAGATTGGAGAAGCGCGGCAGATTGGCGCGGATCTCCGGCTCTTCCAGCACATTGACCGTGCGCAGCGCGACGGCGCCTGCGGCCATCAAGGCCTGCACGGCGCGGCTGGAGTAGCCGCACATGGGGTATTGCGGGGTGCCCTTCATGAACAGCACGAGCGGGTAACGATCCACCTCGGCCTGGATTTGCTGCATTACCGCCACACCTCACTCCTTGCTTCGCCGGACAAACCAACCGTGATGGTCGGCTAGACTGCCCACGGTAGCTGCCATTGTAAGCCGATGGTACCGGCTGCCGCCGCCCCCTGGCCACGAACCTGTCCATGCCCGTCGAACTGCCCGCCCTGCCCTACCTGCCCTCGTCCCTGCAGCCGCACCTGTCGGCACAGACCGTGGAACTGCATCACGGTCGCCACCATCGCGCCTACATCGAGGCGGTCAATGCCGCCATTGTCGGCACCGAATGGGAAGAAGCCACACTGGAGGACATTGTCCGCCACGCCCAGGGCGCGCTGTTCGATGCCGCCGCCCAAGCGTGGAACCACGGCTTCTACTGGCAGTGCCTGCGCCCGCGCGGCGGTGGCGAGCCGCAGGGCCGCCTGGGCGAACTGGTCAAGCGCCAGTTCGGCGACGGCCAGCGTCTGCGCGAAGAGTTCAATCGAACCGCGCTTGGCCTGTTCGGCTCCGGCTGGGTGTGGCTGGTGCAGCACCCCGGCGGGCAGCTCGGCCTGCAGGCCACCCGCAATGCGGGTACGCCGCTGACCGGCGACAGCACGCCGCTGCTCTGCTGCGATGTCTGGGAGCACGCGTACTACACCGACTACCAGAATGATCGTGCACGCTATCTGGAAGCATTCTGGCAACTGGTGAACTGGGAATTCGCCGAGAGCCAGCTGCGCTGAGACCGACGGGCATCCGTATCCGCCGGGCATGGCCCGGCGCTACCGGCATCACGCCTGGCCGTGGTGGATGCCCATCCTGGTCGGCCCCGCTCTGGTAGATGCCCACCTTGGTGGGCCCTGCTCTGGTAGATGCCCACCTTGGTGGGCGTCGCCGGCCAGCGGCCGGCACTACCGGGTTCAGCGGCGCCTGCCGGCCGACGGCCGGCATCACCTTGGTCAGCCGTTACGCAACGCGTGTACCGCGGGGGCCACCTGGGCCTGGCGGTCGAGCTCCAGGCCTACCTGCTCCAGCGCATCGGCCAGTGCATCGGCATCATCATCACGCAGGGTGGCGTGACCCACCTTGCGGCCGTCACGCGATTCCTTGCCGTAATCGTGCCAATGGCCACTGGCCTGCTGCAGCACCGGCGTCGGGTCGGGCATTGCCCCCAGCCAGTTCAGCATGCAGGCATGGCCGAGCATGCGGGTACTGCCCAGCGGCAGGCCGAGCACCGCACGCAGGTGGTTCTCGAACTGGGAGGTTTCGCTGCCTTCGATGGTCCAGTGCCCGGAATTGTGCACGCGCGGCGCCATCTCGTTGGCCAGCAGTTCACCGTCGCGGCAGAACAGTTCCAGCGCGAACACACCCACGTACTGCAGGTGTTCGGCAACACGACGGGCATAGCCGATCGCTGCTTCGTGCTCGGCAGCGGACAGCACCGCCGGTGCCACGCTGGCCGACAGCACGCCGTCGACATGCCAGTTGCCGGTGACCGGCCAAGCCTGGAAGCTGCCATCGCGGCCGCGCACGGCAACCACGCTGACTTCGCGCTGGAAGGCGACAAAGCCCTCGAGGATCAGGCCGGTGCGCTCGACCTGCGCCCCCAGGGCCTGCCATGCCGCATCGATGTCCGCTTCGCTGCGCAGGCGGAACTGACCCTTGCCGTCGTAGCCCAGGCGGCGGGTCTTGAGGATGCACGGCAGGCCGAATTCGGCGGCCCTGGCAGCCAGCTCGTCGCGGCTGCGGATATCGGCGAAGGCCGGCAGCGGAATGCCGAGCTGCTGGAACAGGGTCTTCTCGCTCAACCGGTCCTGGGCCACCGCCAGCGCCGACGGCGGCGGGTAGACCGGCACGCGGTCGGCCAGCCATTGCGCGCTGTCCGCCGGCACGTTCTCGAAATCGAAGGTGATCACATCGACTTTGGCGGCGAAGTCCGCCAGTGCCTGGCGATCATCGAAGGCCCCCACGGTGAGCGGTGCCAGCGGGCCACTGCAGGCGTCGGCCGCCGGATCATACAGTTCGAAGCGCAGTCCCAGCGGCGCACCGGCCAGGACCATCATGCGGGCGAGCTGGCCGCCGCCGAGGATGCCGACGGTCAGGCTCATTGGCGCGGATCGTCGTGAGCCATCACGTCTTCGGTCTGGCGCGCGCGGAAGCTGTCCAGCGCCTGGCCGATGGCCGGCTGGTCGCTGGCCAGCATCGCGGCGGCAAACAGTGCGGCATTGGACGCGCCGGCATTGCCGATGGCGAAGGTGGCGACCGGGATGCCGGCCGGCATCTGCACGATCGACAGCAGCGAATCCATGCCGTTGAGGGCCTTGGACTGCACCGGCACGCCCAGCACCGGCACCGCGGTCTTGGCCGCGATCATGCCCGGCAGATGCGCGGCACCGCCGGCGCCGGCGATGATCGCGCGCAGCCCGCGCGAACCGGCCTGCTCGGCATAACTGAACAACACATCCGGCGTCCGATGCGCGGACACCACCTTCACTTCGAACGGAACACCCAGAGCTTCAAGCTTCTGGGCGGCGTGCTGCATGGTTTCCCAGTCGGAGCGGGAACCCATGACGATGCCGACAAGCGGCGCGATCGGGTTGGGGGTCATTGGCCGTCACCTGCCTTAAAGACGTATTCTAGCCATCTTCCACGCAAGACGAAGAACCATGGATCGCAAGCTGCTCGACCTGCTGGTGTCGCCCGACACCCGCCAGCCCCTGTCCCTGCTGGATGGCAAGGGCCTGGAAGCCCTCAACCGGGCGATCGCCGCCGGTTCCGTCAACCGCGCCGATGGCAACCCGCTGGCGCAGCCGCTGCGCGAAGCCCTGGTCACCCGCGACCGCAAGCAGGTGTTCCGCGTCGACGACGGCATCCCGGTGCTGCTGGCCGAAGAAGCCATCCCGACCGCACAGATCGCCGACTTCCCGGCCGCATGAGCGCGCTGCCGACGCCGGATCCAGCCGTCGTCGCGGCCGATGTCGCCCGCGCGTTGGCCGAGGACCTGGGCAGCGGTGACGTCACCGCCGCCCTGCTGCCCGACCAGCCCGACAGCGCCTACCTGCTATGCAAGCAGGATGCGGTGATCGCGGGCCGTGCGTGGTTCGATGCCACCCATCGCGCACTCGATGCGGACGTGCAGATCGAGTGGCGGGTGGCCGAAGGCGACAGCGTCAGCGCCGGCACCGTGCTGGCCCTGCTGCATGGGCGCAGCCGCAGTCTGGTCAGCGCCGAACGCACCTCGCTGAATTTCCTGCAGACCCTGTCCGGCACTGCCACCACCACGGCCCGCTACGTTGCTGCGGTGGAAGGTACAGGCACGCGCATTCTTGATACCCGCAAGACCCTGCCCGGCCTGCGCCTGGCCCAGAAATACGCGGTGCGGTGCGGGGGTGGCGACAACCACCGCTTCGGCCTGTACGACACGGTGATGCTGAAGGAGAACCACATCCGCGCGGCCGGTTCACTGGCTGCCGCTGTGTCGGCCGCCCGCCAGCAATGGCCACAGCTGCCGCTGGTGGTCGAGGTCGAGGACCTGGAACAGCTGCGGCAGGCGCTGGAAGCCGGCTGTGAACGCATCCTCCTGGACGACTTCAGCCCGGAACTGCGGCGCGAAGCGGTGCGCATCACCGAAGGCCGCATTCCACTGGAGGTGTCCGGCAGCGTCGGCCTCGGCGGCCTGCGCTCGATCGCCGAAGATGGCGTGGACTGCATTTCCATCGGCGGCCTGACCAAACACGTGCAGGCAATCGACCTGTCGTTGAAACTGGGTCCGCCACCGGGTTGAGGGTGGATTCGCGGATCGTGATGTTGCCGGCCAACGGCCGGCACCACCGTTCTCACACCCGGCGTTCACAACGGCGCTGCGACGCTGCGGCCATCCCCCACAGGAGCCGCGCATGCGCCGGATGTTCTTGCCTGCCTGCCTGCTGCTGGCCGCGACGCCTTTCTCGGCCGCCGCTGTCGAAGCCTGCGATGTCCCACCGCGTTTCGGCCTGAGCCCATTGGCGGTCGCCATCCGCAACACCGCCTGCAACGAGCATCGGCTCTGGTATCGCCCCTTCATCGACCGTGACGGCCGCGCCGCCAGCCTCAGTGTCACCGAGGCCGAAGGCGATCATCTGGCCGACAACGGCCTGATCGCCTGGCAACGGGTCACCAGCTACTGGCGCGAAAGCGGCACGCTCAACGCGCTGGGCAGCCAGCCCGGCGCCAGCAGCTGCTTGGCGCCGCTGGGCACGCGTTACACCGACAGCGATTGCCGCGCCTTCCTGATCGACAATCCGTGGTCGGCGGCCTTCATTTCCTGGGTGATGGTGCGTGCCGGCGTACCCGGCTTCAATACTTCCCCACGCCATATCGACTACATCCGCGCCGCCTACCAGGCGGGCCCTTCCGGCGTGCCCTACCGCCTGGTGGACCCTGCCACCGCCAAGCCTGCGCCGGGCGATCTGCTGTGCTTCCTGCGCGACCGCAGCAGCACGCTCAGTTACAGCGGATTGGTGCAGGCCCTGGGCAACGGCTCGGTCGGCCATTGGAAGTCGCATTGCGAAGTGGTGGTGGCGGCCAACCTCGGTGGCGACCAGACGCTCTACCTGGTGGGCGGCAATGTCATGAACACCGTGGCGATGCGCCTGCTGCAACTGGATCGCACCGGCACGATCAAGCTGCCGCCGCCGCGCGAGCGCGACACCACCGGCATCGACCCGACCTGCACCCCGGGCCGTGAGGACGAATGCAGCTTCAACCGGCAGGATTGGGCCGCGCTGCTGCAGTTGAATGCCACTGCGCCGCGGGTCGCACCGCTTCCGCCGGCGATACCCGCTGCGCCGACACCGGTGCCGCTGCAGCCGACAACGGAGCCTGGCAACAATCGCTGAGCAGATGCCGCTTGATCCGGTCGCCATTCGTCGCCATCTTTGGCGGATCGACACCTGACGGCTGATGCCATGCCCACCCTGCTGTTCCTGCTCATTGCCGGCGGTATCGTCTACTTCTTCTGGAACGCAGCGCGTTCGGCCGCCGAACGTGCGATCGAGCTGGGCCGCAACGCCTGCCGTGCCGCCGATGTGCAGTGGCTGGACCAGGCGGTGCACGCCACGGGCCTGCGCTTGTCGCGCGGGGAAGACGGACGCCTCGGCTTCGAGCGCACCTTCAAGTTCGAGTATTCCTACGACGGCATCGATCGCCATGTCGGCCGCATGGTGCTGCGCGGCGACCAGCTGGTTTCATTTACCGGCCCGGGCGCGGCACGGATCAGCCAGATCCGTGCGGACAACGAAGAGGCCGAGGATGTGTAGGGGCTGAAGGTGTGCCGACCAACGGTCGGCCCCACCATTACTTGACCACGCGCAGGGTCGGACGGCCTTTCGGCGGCGGACCAGCGGGCGGCGTGTCGTCCGGCGGCGCCTGCTCATCGTCGTGCAGCAGCTCATCACTGGCCGGCGCCGGATCGCCACCGGGAATGTCATCCGGCAGGGCCATGCCCTGCCCGGTTTCGCGGGCATATACCGCCAGTACGGCGCTGATCGGCACCTGCACCGGATAGCTGGTGCCGGAGAAGCGCGCCGAGAAGCTCACCGACTCGTTGTCGATCACCAGCCGTACCACCGCGCGTTCGGCGATGTTGAGCACCACCCGGCCATCCTTGATGGCTGAAGGCGGAACCTGCACGCCGGGAACGCCGGCGTCGACCAGGATGTGCGGCGTCAGCTGGTTGTCATTGATCCATTCCACCAGGGCCCGCAACAGGTACGGTCGGTGGCTGGTCATGTGGAAGAAGTCTTCGGTCATGCGTGAAGTGTAGCGCCCGACGCCCCGGCCGGGGCGGATCGCCTGCACGCCGGTCGGCGTGCAGACGGGAAAGCGGATGGCGGATCAGCCCGGCAGATCGCGCAGTTTCTTTTCCTGATCGGTCAGACTGCGGACGAAACCGGGGTGGCGGAAGATCCGGTTGCCATAGTCCTCGATCGCCTTGCCGTCCTTCGGCAACGGCACATCAAGCGACTGCAGGCGCCAGATGATCGGCGCCATCGCGCAGTCGGCCAGGCTCATTTCCGGGTTGAGGAAGAACTTGCTGGCCTTGAACAACGGCAGCGAGGCCGTCAACAGTTCCTTCAGCCGCTTTCGCCCTGCCTCGGCCTGGGTCTTGTTGCCCAGCTGGATCGCCTGCACCTGCGGCACCCAGTCGTGTTCGATACGCAGCATGGCCAGGCGGATCCGCGCGCGCGACAGCGGGTCAACCGGCATCAGCGGCGGATGCGGATAGCGCTCGTCCAGATACTCGCTGACCACCGACGCGGCATACAGCACCAGCTCGCGCTCGACCAGGGTCGGCACCGAGTGGTACGGATTGAGATCGATCAGATCTTCCGGCGGGTTCTGTGGATCCACCGGTACGAAGTCGAAACTCACGCCCTTGGCCGCCAGCACCAGGCGCACACGGTGGCACAGTACATCGTCGTTCGAGGAAAACAGCGTCAGTGTATTGCGCATGCGTACGCTCGCCGCCATCAAAGGCTCTCCTACGACAGGAGACCGCCTGCCGTATCGGCGCCGCCAGCACCGTGCTGACGGTCGACTCCTCCCCGAGTGTGCAACCGACCATCACAAAAGCCAATAGGCCCGTTGCGATGGCCGGCCCTGGATCAGTGCACGTCCTTCCAGTATTCCTTCTTCAACAGGTACACCAGGAAGGTCAGCAGGGCCAGGAACAGGATCACCCAGACACCGAGCTGCTGCCGCTTCAGCGCGGCCGGCTCGCCGGCGTATTCAAGGAAGTTGGTGATGTCGCGCACGGCCTGGTCGTACTGCGCCGCATCGACCGAACCCGGGCTTTCGATGCGCAGGCCCGTCACCGGCGGGTCCATGCCCGCTGCTTCGGCCTTGCCATGTACCGCATGCTGCAGGCCCTGCATCTCCCACAACGGATTGGGCATGGATGCGTTGGCGAACAGCGCATTGTTCCAGCCCAGCGGGCGGCTGCTGTCCAGGTAGAACGACTTCAGGTAGGTGTAGATCCAGTCGCTGCCGCGCACCCGGGAAATCAGGCTCAGGTCCGGCGGCATCTTGCCGAACCACTTTTCGGCCTGCTCCTTGGGCATCGCCACAGGCACCGGATCGCCGATCGCCGAGCCGGTGAAGTTGAGGTTGTTCATCACCTCTTCCTCGCTCAGCCCCAGGTCCTCGCCCATCCGCGAATAGCGCAGGTACTTCAGTGCATGACAGCCACTGCAGTAGTTCATGTACAACTGGGCGCCGCGCTGCAGCGACGCCCGGTCACCCAGGTCGTTACCGGCCTGCAGGAGCTTGGTGCCGCCCTCGGCGGCCATGGCCAGGGTACTGCCCAGCATCAGGGCGGCCGCCAGGGCCAGCCGGACCATCCAGCGCTCAGTCATGCGTGGTCACCCTTTCCGGTACCGGCTTGGTCTTGTCCAGCCTTGTCCATATCGGCATGGTGATGAAGAAGGCGAAGTACAGGAAGGTCAGCACCCGCCCGACATAGGTCTCGTGTGCATCGGTACCAGGACCGGAACCGATCACCATCAGCCACGCAAAGCACACCACGAACATGCCCAGCAGGCCGCGCGACAGCCAGCCGCGGTAGCGGTAGGACTTGACCTTGGCCCGGTCCAGCCAGGGCACCAGGAACAGGATGGCGATGGCCGAGAACATCACGATCACGCCACCCAGCTTGTTGGGCACCACCCGCAGCATCGCGTAGTACGGCGTGTAGTACCAGACCGGCTTGATGTGCTCGGGGGTAACCAGGCGATTGGCTTCGGTGAAGTTGTCGTGTTCCAGGAACAGGCCACCGAAGGCCGGTGCGAAGAAGATGATGAAGGCCGCGATGATCAGCAGGAAGCCCGCACCGACGCCGTCCTTGAGTGTGTAGTAGGGATGGAACGGGATGCCGTCGGTCGGCGCGTTCGGCGACCAGCGGTTGCCCTTCGGGCCCTTCTTGATCTCCACGCCATCGGGATTGTTCGATCCCACTTCATGCAGCGCGCCCAGGTGCAGCACCACCAGCAGCAGCAGGACCAGCGGCAGCGCGATCACATGCAGTGCGAAGAACCGGTTGAGCGTGGCGTCGCTGGGCAGGTAATCGCCCATGATCCATTCGGTCAGGCCGTTGCCGATCACCGGAATGGCGCCGAACAGCGAGATGATCACCTTGGCGCCCCAGAACGACATCTGGCCCCACGGCAGCACGTAACCCATGAAGGCTTCGGCCATCAACACCAGGTAGATCAGCATGCCCAGGATCCACACCAGTTCGCGTGGCTTCTGGTAACTGCCATACAGCAGCCCGCGGAACATGTGCAGGTAGACCACGATGAAGAACAGCGAGGCACCGGTGGAGTGCATGTAGCGGATCAGCCAGCCCCACTCCACGTCACGCATGATGTATTCGATGGAGGCGAATGCTTCGGCGGCATTCGTCTTGTAGTGCATGGTCAGGAAGATGCCGGTGACGATCTGGTTGACCAGCACCAGCAGCGCCAGCGAGCCGAAGTAGTACCAGATGTTGAAGTTCTTCGGCGCGTAGTACTCGCTGACGTGCTTGCGATAGATCGGCATCAACCCCGGCGCGCGGGCATTGACCCAGTCGGCCACGCCGGTGGCGGTACGGCTGAGGATGTTGGACATCAGGCAGCCCCCTGCGGATCGACACCGATGATGATGGTGTTGTCGTCCTGGTAGTGGTGCGCGGGCACCTTCAGGTTGATGGGTGCGGGCACGTCCTTGAAGACGCGGCCGGACATGTCGAAGCGCGACTTGTGGCAGGGGCAGAAATAGCCGCCCTTCCATTGGGGGTCGTAGGGCTCGGGGCGGATTTCACCCACCATTTCCGGCGAACAGCCCAGGTGCGTGCAGAGACCGACCAGCACCGAGATCTCGGGCTTGATCGAGCGCAGCTCCGGGTTCTGCTTGAGCACGTACTCCGGCTGCTGGTCCTTCTCGCCGGACTCGGGGTCCTTCAAGCGGCCATCCAGCCCATGCAGCGCGTCAAGGATCGCCTTGGACCGTTTGACGATCCAGATCGGCTGGCCACGCCATTCCACGATCAGGCGTTGGCCTTCCTGCAGGGCGCTGATGTCGGCCACCACCGGTGCGCCGGCAAGCTTGGCGCGGGCACTGGGGTTCCAGGATTTGATGAAAGGAACTGCGGTGAATCCGACGCCGACGGCGCCCACCACGGCTGTGGTGGCAGTAAGAAAACGCCGACGTCCGGTGTTGACTGGATCGTGTACCCCATCGTTGGCCATCCGGCACTCCGATATTGATTAGGTAGCTTTAGGGCTGCCAGCGGTTCCGGTGGGGGCCAGAGCCGCATTGAATCTCGGTCGAGTGTAGCGGAACCGTTGCGCGCCACACAACGCATTGCAACAACATAGTTTGCGGGGTTGCCGGCCAGCGGCCGGCACTACCTGTTCAAAGGTGTGCCGACTGACAGTCGGCACCTACCTGTTAACGGTGGCCCGACCAACGATCGGCACCTACTGCTTGCTCAGCACCGTGCGATAGCGCTCGGCCAGCTGGCCGACCCGGCGCACGTAATACTGGGTCTCGCTGTAGGGCGGCACGCCGCGATGGCGATCGACCGCGCCCTCGCCCGCGTTGTAGCCGGCAGCGGCCAGGGTCAGGTCTCCATTGAAACGCTTCAACAGCCACGCCAGATACTGCACACCGCCACGGATGTTCTGCCCCGCGTCGTAGGAATCGCTGACGCCGAAGCGCGCGGCGGTGGGCGGCATCAGCTGCATCAGGCCCTGGGCGCCGGCACGGCTGAGTGCGGTCGGGTTGTAGGCCGACTCGGCATGGATGATCGCGCGTACCACGGCCTCTTCCACCCCGAATTCGCGTGCGGCCGAGGTGATCTCGCTCTGGAAGGCCGTGGTGTTCAGGCGCACGCTGCCGAAATCGACGCGCGGATTGACCCCGCAGGCGTAACAGCGCTCCATGAAGCTGTAGCGGATGGTCCGCACCGGGCCGAGGTTGGCGACCTGGGTCGGGCGTGCGCTGGTGTAGTGGCGCACCCCGTCCTGCATGTACGAATAGACCTGTCCGCTGACCATCCTGCCGCCGCGTGGACTGGCCGGCGTAGAGGTCGTTGCGGGTGCCGGGGTCGCTGCGACAGCGGGACTGGCCGCAGCGGCGGCGACCGCGACCGGATTGCGCTCGGCGCTGGCCACCACTGCAGCAGGTGCCGCAGGTGCTGGTAGCGGCGCCGGCGCCGGCGTGGCAACGGGAGCGCGCGCTGCCCTGCCCGCGCTGCGGGTGTAGCTGATGGTGCTGCATTGGGCACCGGCCACCCGCTTGCTGACATAGCTGGTGACACCGTCGGCGCCGAGGCACTTGTACAGGGTACCGGCGCTGGCCGGCGCAGCGGTCAGCGCAGCGATGATGATCGCCGTTATCCCCAGTCTCCCCTTCATGGCCGCGAGTGTCCCAGCTTCGCTGCGGCTTGCCAAGGGCGCTGGCTCAGACCGTGACGGCGGGCACGGCCAGGACCTGGCCAAGCCCGGCCAGGCGCTGGGCCAGCTCCTCGCGCAGCTCGTCCGGCGTGGTCCACACCGCCACCGGCAGGCGATCCAGGCTGAGGATCTGCGCCAGCATCATGCCGCGGCTCTCCGCGCCCATCCGCAACAGGCAATGTTCTGGCCCGTCGGCCTCCAGCACACCGCACCAGGGCGGAATGCGCCCGGTCAGCTCCGCCTCGCTGCCAGCCAGGCGCAGGACGGCCTGCAGCGCGAACGGCGCCTGGCTGACCGCCTGCCGCACCATCACATCCGGTGGCGCCGGAGTGCGCCGATGCAGGCCAGGCTCTGGCAGCGAACGCACTGCGCCCATCCGGTCCACGCGCAGCGTGCGCCAGTCCTGCCGCCCCAGGTCCCAGGCCAGCAGATACCAGCGCCGTCCGTAGTTGACCAGGTGCTGGGCCTCGACTTCGCGTTGCGTCACCGCGTCCTGCGCGCTGCGGTATTCGAAGGCCAGCCGCGCGGCCTGCCGGCAATGCTGGGCCAGTCGCCCGAGCAGGCGCGCGTCGGTGGACGGCAGGTCGGACAGGGTTGCGGTGGCGGCATGTACTTCGCCGGCCTGCTGGCGGCGACGCGCGGGCACCAGCGGGTCGAGCTTGGACAGCAGGCCGCGTGCGGTGTCGTCGATGCCGGACACCGTGGCCGACGCCGCGCGCAGGGCAATCGCCAGTGTGGTGGCCTCCTCCTCATCCAGCAGCATCGGCAGCACCGGCGCACCGGCGCCCAGCCGGTAGCCGCCACCTACACCGGCCGAGGCCTGTACCGGATACCCCAGCTCACGCAGGCGCTCGACATCGCGACGGATGCTGCGCCGGTCCACGCCCATGCGCTCGGCCAGCTCGGCGCCGGACCAGTGACGGCGGGCCTGCAGCAGGGAAATCAGGCGAAGCAGGCGATGGGCGGTATGGCGCATGACGGATCGCGGACAGAAGTCGTCCGCAATTGTGCCCCAGCATGGGCCCCACTTCACCACCACCTGCAGGGAGCAATGCCATGACGTCACGCCAGATCACCCTCTACCACGCCGCCCGTTCACGCTCGAGCGGCGCTGTCGCCCTGCTCGAAGCGCTGGGCGCCGACTACCGCATGCAGGTGCTGGACCTGAAGGCCGGTGCCAACCTGGCCCCGGCCTATCTGGCTATCAACCCGATGGGCAAGGTGCCGGCCATCGTCCACAACGGCGCCCTGGTGACCGAGCAGGTGGCGATCTACCTGTACCTGGCCGACCTGTACCCGGAAGCCGGGCTGGCACCGCCGATCGGCGACACCCTGCGCGGCCCTTACCTGCGCTGGATGGCCTTCTATGGCGCCTGTTTCGAGCCGGCGATGATCGACCGGGCGATGCGCCGCGATCCGCCGCCGCATGCGATGTCGCCCTATAACGATGCCGATACGGTGCTGCAGGTGATCGAAGCGCAGCTCACGCAGGGACCGTACCTGCTGGGCGAGGTGATGAGTGCGGCCGACGTGCTGTGGGGCAATGCGCTGGCATGGACCAGTGCGTTCGGCCTGGTGCAGCCAGCACCGGCGACGGCCGCCTACATCGATCGAATGAGCGCGATGACCGCGTTTGATCGTTCGCGGCAGATCGATGCGGAGCTGATCGCGGCGTGAGGGCACCCGGCCCGGCGCTACCGAACGGGACGGGATGCAGGCAGCGCGGGGCCATGCCCCGCGAGCGCCCAGTGCGGCGCCGCTGGCGTTGCGCCGGGCGCACGCCCTGGGATGCGGGTAGAATCGCCCCCTTTCCCGCCACCCGAATGGATTAAGCGCCATGACCGGGACGCCAGACGTCTTTCCGCCCGCCGCCCAGGGCGGCACTCCGCTCGTTGCCCTGCCCTCTGGTCCGCGCAAGCCCGACCAGGTGAAGGGCAAGCTGTACATCAAGACCCACGGTTGCCAGATGAACGAGTACGACTCGGCCAAGATGGCCGACGTGCTCGCCGCCAGCGATGGTCTGGAACTGACCGATCGCCCGGAAGACGCCGACGTCATCCTGGTCAACACCTGCTCGATCCGCGAAAAGGCGCAGGAGAAGGTGTTCAGCCAGCTGGGCATCTGGAAGAGCCTGAAGAACCAGGGCCGCGAGGTCATCATCGGCGTAGGCGGTTGCGTGGCGTCGCAGGAAGGCGAGGCGATCATCAAGCGTGCGCCGTTCGTCGACCTGGTGTTCGGCCCGCAGACGCTGCACCGCCTGCCGGAACTGATCCGCGCCCGTCGCGAGCAGCAGCGCCCGCAGGTGGACATCAGCTTCCCGGAAATCGAGAAGTTCGATCGCATGCCCGAACCGCGTGCCGATGGCGCATCGGCGTTCGTGTCGATCATGGAAGGCTGCTCCAAGTACTGTTCGTTCTGCGTGGTGCCCTACACGCGTGGTACCGAAGTCAGCCGCCCGTTCGAAGACGTGGTGGTGGAAGTGGCACAGCTTGCGGCACAGGGCGTGCGCGAGATCAACCTGCTCGGCCAGAACGTCAACGCCTACCGTGGCCCCTATGGTGACGGCGAGCTCGCCGACCTCGGCCTGCTGATCCGCACCATCGCCGAGATCGACGGCATCGGTCGCATCCGCTTCACCACCTCGCATCCACTGGAGTTCAGCGATTCGTTGATCGACGCGTTCCGCGACGTGCCGCAGCTGGCCAACTTCCTGCACCTGCCGGTGCAGGCAGGCAGCGACCGCGTGCTGTCGGCGATGAAGCGCGGTTACACCTCGCTGGAATTCAAGTCGAAGATCCGCAAGCTGCGTGCGGTGCGCCCCGATATCTCGATCAGTTCGGACTTCATCGTCGGTTTTCCCGGCGAGACCGATGCTGATTTCGAGAAGACCATGAAGCTGATCGAGGATATCGGCTTCGACCACAGCTTCTCCTTCATCTATTCGCGTCGCCCGGGCACGCCGGCTGCAGACCTGGAAGACACGATCAGCGACGCGGAAAAGCATGCGCGCCTGTCGCGGCTGCAGGAACGGATCAACGCGCATGCCGCGCAGATCTCCGAAAAGATGGTCGGCAGCGTACAGACCGTGCTGGTGGAAGGCCCTTCGCGCAAGAACCCCAACGAGCTGACCGGCAAGACCGAGAACATGCGTTCGGTGAACTTCCCGGCGCACCCGCGCCTGATCGGCCAGTTCGTGGACGTGGTGATCACCGAAGCGATGACCAACTCACTGCGCGGGCGCGTGGTGACGGAATAAGGTGTGCCGACCAACGGTCGGCACCCACCGCAATTGATGCCGGCCAGCGGTCGGCACCTCCCGGGGTGGATGCCGACCGTTGGTCGGCGTGCTTCAATCCAGGCGTTTGCGGAAGCGCAGGATGGCCAGGGTCATCATCGCCACGATGAACACCAGCAGTGCCAGCGCGTCCGGCCACAGCTCCCACAGCGAAGCCCCGCGCAGCATGATGCCGCGTACCAGGCGCAGGAAATGGGTCAGCGGCAATACTTCAGCCAGCCACTGCACCGGCCGGGGCATGCCGGCGAACGGGAACATGAAGCCCGACAACAGGATGGAGGGCAGAAACAGGAACAGGGTCATCTGCATGGCCTGGAACTGCGAACGCGCCCGGGTTGAAATCAACAGGCCCAGCGCCAGGTTGGCCAGCACCAGCAGCACGGCGGCCAGATAGACATCCAGCAGGCTGCCGCGGATCGGGACCTCGAACAACCACGTGCCCAGCAGCAGCACCAGGGTGGTCTGCAGCAGACCGATCGCTGCGTATGGCAATACCTTGCCGACCATCAGTTCGCTGCGCGATACCGGCGTGGCGATCAGCAGCTCCATGTTGCCGCGTTCGCGCTCGCGTACCACCGCCACTGCAGTGAACATCACCAGGGTCATGGTCAGGATCACCCCGATCAGGCCGGGCACGATGTTCACCGCTGACCGTCGTTGCGGATTGTAGAAGCTGATGACGCTTACCGGCCCGCTGGCAATACTGCCCTCGCGCAGCGGCCGCGTGTTGCTGGTCGGGCGCGTGTCCAGCGGTACCTGCGCCAACTGGATCGCCGCACTCTGCACCACCGTGTCGCTGCCGTCGACCAGCACCTGCACCGCCTCGCGGCCTTCGTAGCGGCGTCGTTCGAAATCGGCGGGAATCACGATGCCCACGCTGATCCGGCCCCGTCGCAACGCCTCCATCAGCTGGTCGGGCGTATAGGCCTGTGCGCGCGGGGCGATCACACCGGTGGCAACCATGTCCTGCACCAGCGCGCGAGAAGCCGCACTGTTGACCTGGTCGGCGATGCCTGCATCCAGGTGCCGCAGGTTGAGGTTGATCGCATAGCCGAACAGCAGCAGCTGCATCACCGGGATGCCGATGATCATCGCCAGGGTGATCCGGTCGCGGCGCAGCTGGCGCAGCTCCTTGAGCATGATCGCCCACAGCCGTCGCAGGCTCATGCCGCCGGCTCCCGGCCGCGGCCACGGGTAGCGGAAACGAAGACGTCTTCCAGGTTGGGCGCCACCGGTTCGATGCTGGCCTGCGGATCGGCGGTGGCAAGGGCCTGCGCCAGCACGGCGGTATCGGCCGCGCCCTCGCTGCACAGCATACGCAGCTCGGTGCCGATCTGCGCCACGCTGAGCACGCCCGGCAGCGCCGCCAGCGCGCGGCTGGCCTGCCGGGGCTGCGCAGTGGTGACGGCCAGGGTGCGACCCTGCAGCTGCGCGCACAGTTCGGCCGGCGTGCCATCGGCTACCAGGGCACCGCGATCAAGGATCGCCAGCCGGTGGCAGCGTTCGGCCTCGTCCATGTAATGGGTGGACACCAGCACCGTGGTGCCGGCATCGGCGAGTTCGAACAGCGCCTCCCAGAAATCGCGACGCGACTCGGGATCGACCGCACTGGTCGGCTCATCCAGGAACAGCAGTTCCGGCGCATGGATCACCGCACCGGCCAGCGCCAGCCGCTGCTTCTGCCCACCACTGAGGGTGCCGGCCAACTGCACCTGGCGGTCCTGCAGGCGATACTCCAGCAGCAGCGCATCGACCCGTTGCCGCGCCTGCGCGCGTGGCAGATCCTGGATGGCGGCAAGGAATTCCAGGTTCTCCCGCACCGACAGGTCTTCGTACAACGAAAAACGCTGGGTCATGTAGCCGATGCGGCGGCGCAACGCCTCGGCTTGCGCCGGGATCGCCAGGCCCAGCACGTCGATCTCGCCCGCGCTCGGCTCAAGCAGCCCGCACAGCATGCGGATGGTGGTCGATTTGCCCGAGCCGTTCGGGCCGAGGAAACCGTATACCTGCCCACGCGGCACCTGCAGATCGACGTTGTCCACCGCCAGCAGGTCGCCGAAACGGCGGCTCAGGCCCCGCGCACGCACGGCGATGTCATCGACCGGGTTCAGAAGCGCACCTGCACCGGCAGCCCGGCGGGCAGCGCCTGCATGTCGGCACTGTCGTCGATCTCGATCTCGGCCAGGTAGCTCAGCCGCGAGACGTCATCACCAGTCAACGCGTAATAGGGGGTAAAGGAAGGTTCGCTGCGGATCGACCGCACATGCCCTTTCAATACGGTATTCGCGCCGTCCAGCTGCACCAGCGCGGCCTGCCCGACCTTCACCTGCAGGCGCAACGGCTGCGGCAGGTACACGCGCGCATACGGCCGTTCGCCCACCAGCATCACCACCAACGGTGCACCGATCGGTGCCTGGTCGCCTTGCCTGTAGGGCAACGCATCGACCACGCCATCGCGCGGCGCGCGCAGCTGCAGCTTCTGCAGGTTGACGGCCTGCACGACCTCCTGTGCCTGTGTCGCCCTGGAGGCGGCCTGGCCCTGGGCGATGTCCTCACGACGGTTGCCGCGCTGCAGCTGCAGCCATGCCTGTTCGGCAGCACGCACGCTGGCCACGGCGTTGTCGGCGGCCGCGCGGGCCCGGTCCAGATCAGCGGCAGCCACCAACCGCTGACGGGCCAACGGTTGCACCCGGCGGTAGTAAGCGGTGGCTTCCGCCGCCTGCGCGCGCAGCGCGGTGAGCTGTGCCTGCGCCTGGGCGATCTGCTCCGGACGCGGGCCCACCTGCAGTTCCTCGAGCTGTGCCTGCGCGCGTGCCGTTTCGGCCTGTGCGGCGTCGAGCTGGGCTGCGCCACGGACAGGGTCCAGGCGCATCAGCAGCGCGCCCGCCTTGACCGCCTGCCCCTCGCGCACGTCAACGGTACTGATCACTTCAGCCGCCGGTGCGGGCACGCTGATCCGGTCCCATTCAAGCGTACCCAGTGCTGCTGGTGGTGCTTCGCCGCACCCCGCCAGCAGGCAGCTGCCCAGCAACCCCATCCTGCGCACCCACGTGCCCACGGCCATGCGCCACCTCCTGCGATGGCGCCACGGTGCCATGCTCCCTGTGCACCCGCAATGATCCAGATCAGCGCTGGCCAATAATTGATCAGCCGCTCCCAACGCCACTGCCGCAAGGCTCGCTGCCACCTATCCACAGGTTCGTGGCAACACCGTCCACACCGCATGTGGAAAACCCTGCAGGCACTGGCACAATTTTCACCACCGCATCATCTTCCTTGTGGCACAAGCACTGCGAAGGTCTATCCACAGGTTTCTTCGGCGCCGGTCCACACCCGGTGTGGAGAACTGTCGTCATGCCGGCTTGCGCGTTACCCTTGTCGTCCCTGACTCCATCGCGGTGGACGGCGACCCCGCCCCACCCCAAGCAATGAAAAGCATCGAGCATCGAGACTTCACCCTGTCGCCGGAAGACAACGCGCAGCTGGCCAACCTGTGCGGCCCGTTCGACGGCCACCTTCGCCAGATCGAACTGAAGCTTGGCGTGGAAATCGCCAACCGCGGCTTCGTGTTCCGCATCAGCGGCCCGGCCGAGGCCAGCGCCGAGGCGCAGAAACTGATCGAGGCGTTGTACGAAGAAGCCGCAGAGACCACCTTCGACAACCACGCCATTCACTTGCGGCTGAACGCGGCCAACATCGAACAGATCGCCGACCGCTCCTACGAAGCACAGGACGTGGCGATCAAGGTCAAGCGCGGAACCGTGCGCGGCCGGGGTTCCAACCAGAGCCGCTACCTGCACCAGATCGTCAGCCACGACATCAACTTCGGCATCGGCCCGGCCGGTACCGGCAAGACCTTCCTGGCCGTGGCAAGCGCGGTGGAAGCACTGAACGAATCGCGCGTGCAGCGCCTGATCCTGGTGCGTCCGGCGGTCGAGGCCGGCGAGAAGCTGGGCTTCCTGCCCGGCGACCTCAGCCAGAAGGTCGACCCGTACCTGCGCCCACTGTACGACGCCCTGTATGAAATGCTGGGCGTGGAAAAGGTGCTCAAGCTGCTGGAAAAGAACGTCATCGAGATCGCGCCGCTGGCCTACATGCGCGGCCGCACGCTCAACGATGCGTTCGTGATCCTGGACGAAGCGCAGAACACCACCATCGAACAGATGAAGATGTTCCTGACCCGTCTGGGCTTCGGTTCCACCGCCGTGGTCACCGGCGACCTGACCCAGACCGACCTGCCCAAGCATGTGAAGTCCGGCCTGCGCGATGCGATCGACGTGCTGCGCGACGTGGAGGGCGTCAGCTTCACCTTCTTCGAAGCCCGCGACGTGGTCCGCCACCCGCTGGTGGCGCGCATCGTCAGTGCCTACGACCGCCGCGACCTGCACCAGATTCAACCTGGAGCGGAATGACACTACACTCCGGGCTCCTGTGCACATAAGGACGTGTCATGGTTCGCCCGGGTCTGCTGCTGTCGTTGTGCCTGCTGGCCCTCGGGCCGGTCCCTGCACTCGCCTCTCCCCCGCCCGCCGCCGAAGCGCGGGCGTACGTTGAATCCAGTTATGTGATTGCTCCCTACCAGGTGGAGGATTTCACGCTGGTGCGCAGCAGTTACAACCCGGACGACAGATTGGCGGGGGCCGGATTCAGTTACCGCAGCCGCCTGAACCCGGAGGCGGCGATCAGTGTTTTCGTGTATCCGGCGGGCCGGTTGGACCCGCAGGTTGCCGTGGACCGCGGCATGCAGGCCTTGCAGGCGGACCTCAGGCAGGCGGTTGCGTCCGGCATCTACGCGGACCTGCAGGAGCTGGGACAGGAGCCCTTCCCGCTGTCGGCCGAAGCAGTTCCTGCGAAAGGTGCCAATGGCATCGACGCGGCGGTGATCCAGGCCATTGCCAAGGCAGAGCAGGTCCGAGGCGAGAAGCTGCGCCTGGGCCTGCTGCAGGTGTCCAGCAACCAGCCGCTGCATTCCAATGGCTATCTGTTCTATAAACAGCTGCATTTCTTCAAGCTGCGCATCTCGGCCAACCAGTCCGTCCTCCCACGCGAGGCATTCGATGTCCTCGCTGATCGCGCCACGCGCAGGCTGATTCCGGCACTGGAAGTGGCCAACGTAGGCGGCTGTGCCAACACTACCCTGTATGTGGATCCCGATGCAGCGCCGGAGCAGGGGGCAATCCAGTTGGCCAGACAGGTGACCCTGCAGAACGGCTACAACTGCCACGCATCGACCGGCAATGCCGATATCCAGGCGCGTGCGGCCAAGGCGTCGGTGATCGAAATCGCCTACGAAGCCGGCGACTGGAAGTCGCAGTGAACGGCGACACGCGCGATACTGTGACCTCCTGTTCGATCTGAAATGCCGGTGTTGCCATGACCAAGGGTCCCGTCCGCCTCGATGTAGCCGTCAACTACGCCCTGCCCCGTGCCGGGCTGCCCTCGGCCGTCAGCTTCCGCAAATGGGTGGCGGCTGCGCTGAAGGGCCGCATCCGCGAGGCCGACCTGGCCATCCGCGTGGTCGACAGCAAGGAAGGGCAGTCGTTGAACCGGCACTACCGGGGCAAGGACTACGCCACCAACGTGCTGAGCTTCCCGGCCGACGTGCCGGAGGGCCTGCCCAAGGGCGTCAAGTTCCCGCTGCTGGGCGACCTGGTGATCTGCGCACCGGTGGTGGCGCGTGAAGCCGGGGAGCAGGGCAAAGTGCTCAACGCCCACTACGCGCACCTGACCGTGCACGGCGTGCTGCACCTGCTCGGCTGGGACCACGAGGACGACAAGGAAGCCGAGGCGATGGAACAGCTGGAGCGCGAGATCCTGGCCGAGCTCGGCATCGACGACCCGTACGCGGGCGAGCGCTGAAACCGGGCCAGCCCCTGCGTGACCGAGCCCATGCTCGGGCGCAGTGGGCCATGCGCCCCGCAGAACCGACCAGAATGCAGCCGAGCATGGGCTCGGCTCTACCACGGAACCTCGCCTGTGCTGCTGCGTACTGCCCTGCCCCTGCTACTCGTTGCCTCCACCGCTTCCGCCGCGCCACTGGACCTCCCTGCGCTGATCGAATGCCGCCAGGGCGTGGCCGAGCACGCCGCGCTGGCACCGCTGCTGGCCGATCCGCTGAAGGCCGTGGCGCATGGCCTGCAGCCGCTGCCGCAGGGCAACCAGTTCATGAGCGAGTACCGCCTGGCCAGCCCGATCACCGTGTTCGGCCAGCAGACCGAGCGTGTGGCCGTGGCCGGCGCCAGCATCATGGCCGTGCTCGACCAGGCCGATCCGCGGCCGCTGGCCAAGCAGCTGGCCCTGGAGATCGGCTACGACCAGGACGGCAAGTTCATGGCCGGGCGCGAGCTGGTCAGCCGCGATGTGACGGACCCGAAGACCGGGGAGGCGCAGATCGAGTCGATCATCCTCAGCGTATCCACCGTCGCCAGCCACCCCGGCAGGACTCTGGCCGGCTGCACCTACAGCCTGGACCTGCCGGCCGAGGACGAGGGCCCGGCCGCCACCGCCCCGGCGGCCGACGGTCACTGACAGGCCCCCACATCCTGCTAGACTTGGGTCATCGCCCGGCCTGCCGGGTGCCTTTTTTCCAGAGATGTCAGAAGACGACAGTAGTAGCTCCTTCGTGGAGCACAGCGAAAAGAAGCGCGGCTGGCTTGAACGCCTGACGTCTGCTTTTTCCGGCGAACCCCACACCCGCGACGAGCTGGTCGCTGTCCTGCACACCGCGCAGGAAGAAGGGTTGATCGCCGCAGATACCCTGAAGATGATGGAAGGTGCCATTTCGGTGGCCGAGCTGACCGTGGGCGACGTGATGATCTCGCGTTCGCAGATGGTCTCGCTGCCGGTCGAGGCGCCCTTCCTGGAGTTGATGAAGCAGGTCGTCGAGTCCGGCCATTCGCGCTTTCCGGTGCATGGCGAGAACAAGGACGACATCCTTGGCGTGTTGCTGGCCAAGGACCTGCTGCGCGGCGTGGTTGCCGACAACGGTCCGGGCAACGTGCGTGAGCTGCTGCGCCCGGCGGTGCTGATTCCGGAAGCGAAGAAGCTCAACGTGCTGCTGAAGGAATTCCGCCTGTCGCGCAACCACATGGCGATCGTGGTGGACGAGTACGGCGGTGTCGCCGGCCTGGTCACCATCGAGGACGTGCTGGAGCAGATCGTCGGCGAGATCGACGACGAACACGACGAGGCCGAGGACTTCTCGGCGCAGATCGCCATCCAGGCCGATGGCCAGTACGTGGTGGATGCGCTCACGCCGATCGGCGATTTCAACGAGCGCTTCGGTGCCACCTTCTCCGATGAGGACTACGACACCATCGGTGGCCTGGTAACCGAAGCGGTGGGCCATCTGCCGGAAGTCGGTGACGAACTGGCGCTGGACCGCTTCATGTTCCGCGTAGCCCGCGCCGATGCGCGCCGGGTCCAGGCCTTCCATGTAACGGTGCTGGCACCGGACGCGCAGGACGACGCTTGAAGCACCGTGGCCTGATCCTGACGGTGTGGCTGGCACTTTGCGTGCTGGCCACGACCCTGCCACTGACCGCGTTCGCGCAGGCGGCGGCGCCGGTCGTTTCGACGGCCAGTGATGCCCCTGCCCCGCGCGTTGGTGTGGTCACCATGCAGCCCGGCACCGTGTTCTTCGAGCGCTTCGGCCACGATGCCATCGTCGTGCTGGACCCGGTGAGCGGCGAGGCGATCTCGTACAACTTCGGCTACTTCGATCCGTCCGAACAGGATTTCATCGGCCGCTTCGTGCGTGGCGACATGATGTATTACCTGGTGGCGCTGCCACTGCAGCAGGACCTGTCGTACTACGACGAGACCGGCCGCGGTGCCAGCGTGCAGTGGCTGGATATCACCCCTGACCAGGCACGCTCGCTGGCCGCCGACCTGGCCGAACGGGCCAAGCCGGAAAATGCGCGCTACCACTACGATTACTACACCGCCAACTGCGCGACGATGGTGCGCGACACGCTGGACAAGGCACTGGGCGGCGGCCTGCATTCACAGCTGTCGGGCCGTTCGCGTGGCAACACCTATCGCAGCGAGTCGGTACGCCTGGCGTCCCCGGCCCCGTGGATGTGGCTGGGCTTCGATATCGGCCTGGGTCCGTTTGCCGACCAACCGCTGTCGCGCTGGCAGGAAGCCTTCGTGCCGATGCGCCTGGCCGATGCCCTGCGGCAGGCCCGCAACAGCGACGGCCGCCCGCTGGTGCAGTCCGAGCAGGAACTGCTGCCGCACCGCATCGATCCCGAACCGAAGGAATTCGCGCGCCACTGGTGGCCGTGGCTGCTGTGTGGCCTGGTGATTGCGGCGGGCGTGCTGGCGCTGCGCAGGCGTACGCGCCTTCTGGCCGGCCTGGCCTTGCCGCTGTGGCTGCTGTGCACCATCGCCGGTGGCCTGCTGGTGTTCCTGTGGGGCTTCAGCACGCACTACGCTGCCTGGGCCAACCGCAACCTGCTACTGCTGTCGCCGCTGTGCGTGCTGCTGTTGCCGGGGGCGATCAGCCTGCTGCGGCGGCGCGTGCCCGGCCGCATGTTCAGGATCGTGCTGTGGCTGGTGGCGGTGCAGGCGGTGGCTGCCCTGGTGCTGCACTGGCTGAGCCTGCAGGCGCAGTACAACGTGCAGTGGATCGTGCTGCTGCTGCCGGTCCACGCGGCGCTGGCCTGGGTGCTGGGGCGCCGTCCTCACTTGTCGGAAACGCAGCACTGACGCACGATGGCGGGCATGTCATTGCCCGCCCCACTGCCCGCCCCTGCTGCCGCCTCCGCCGCAGCCAATCCCACCTGCGTCATCAACTGCGTCCACTACGATGACGACGGCAAACGCCACGACATCAGCCTGGATGCCATCAGCGATGTCATCGCCAGCAACAATGGTTTCGTCTGGGTCGGCCTGTACGATCCGAACGAAGATGTACTGCTGAAGCTGCAGGAAGAATTCTGCCTGCACGACCTGGCCGTCGAAGATGCGCGCAACGCGCACCAGCGCCCCAAGGTGGAGGCCTACGGCAACTCGTTGTTCGTGGTGGTGACCACCGCGCAGATGGTTGACGAGCGCATCCAGTACGGCGAGACCCACGCCTTTCTCGGCCCACGGTTCCTGGTGACCGTTCGCCATGGCGCCTCGCTCTCGTACGCGCCGGTGCGTGCGCGCGTGGAGCGCGAACCACAGCTGCTGAAAATGGGCCCCTCGTACTGCCTGTACGCCGTGGCCGACTTCGTGGTCGACAATTACCTGCCCATCACCAACCGCTTCCGCGACACCCTGGAACTGCTGGAGAAGGACATCTTCGCCGACAGCTACAAGCGCAGCACGGTGGTGCGCCTGTATGAGCTCAAGCGCGAGTTGAACAAGATGCGGATGGCGGTGGCGCCTCTGCAGGATGTACTGGCACAGCTGCGCCGCTACCAGGGCGAGCTGTTCCCGGACGAAGTGAAGCTGTATATCCGCGATGTGCACGACCACGCGGTGCGCATCAGCGATGTCATCGATACGCTGCGCGAGATGCTGGGCACGGCCCTGAGCGTGAACCTGTCACTGGTGACGCTGGCCCAAGGGGAGACGGTGAAGCGGCTGGGTGCATGGGCCGCGCTGCTGGCCGCACCGACGCTGATCACCAGCTGGTATGGAATGAATTTCAGCCACATGCCGGAATTGAACCAGCCGTGGGCCTACCCGCTGATGATCGTCGCTGTCGGTGGCATCTGCGTTGGACTGTACCGGCTGTTCAAGCGGGTGAAGTGGTTGTAGGACGTATCGACCAACGGTCGATACCCACCGGACCGGTAGGCCACGACGGTCGACACCTAGCGTACCTGTCGTGGCGCATTGGGTGAACATCAAGCCACGTAGATGGTCTTGATGTTCATGAACTCATGGATGCCGTGGTCGGCCAGTTCACGGCCAAAACCTGATTCCTTGCTGCCGCCGAACGGCAACCGCGCATCGCTCTTGACGATGGCGTTGACGAAGGCCGCGCCGCATTCCATGCGCTGGGCAAAGGACTCGCCACGCACCGGGTCACGCGTCCATACGCTGCCGCCGAGGCCGAAGCGGGTGTCGTTGGCCACGCGCAGTGCCTCGGCTTCATCCTTGACCCGGATGACCGCAGCGACCGGCCCGAACAGTTCTTCGTCATAGGCGGGCATGCCCGGCCCCACCTGGTCGAGCACGCTGGCCGGGTAGCCCGCATGCGAACCGGCGATCGGTTCGCCGCCGATCAGCACCCGCGCGCCTTTGGCGACGCTGGCCTGCACCTGCTTGTGCAGTTCGTCGCGCAGGTCGGCACGGGCCATCGGTGCCAGCGTGGTGCCGCGCTCGTTCGGGTCGCCGTACTGACGCTCGCCTGCAGCTTCGACGAAGCGCCGGGTGAATTCATCGGCCACCGCTTCAACCACAATGAAGCGCTTGGCGGCAATGCAGGTCTGGCCACTGTTGTCGAAGCGCGACTTCACCGCGGCGGCAACCGCCTTGTCCAGGTCGGCATCATCGAGCACCACGAAGGCGTCGCTGCCGCCCAGCTCCATCACCGACTTCTTCAACTGGCTGCCAGCATTGGACGCGATGGAGCGCCCTGCCCGCTCGCTGCCGGTCAGGGTGACTGCCTTCACCCGTGCATCGCGCAGTACGTCGGCAGCCTGGTCGTTGTCGATGTGCAGCACGTCGAACACACCGTCCGGCAGGCCACCATCGCGGCACACCGCCAGGATCAGGTCGGCGCACTGCGGCACGTTGCTGGCATGCTTGAGCAGCGCCACGTTGCCGGCCATGAACGCCGGGGCCAGGAAGCGGAACACCTGCCAGATCGGGAAATTCCACGGCATCACCGCGAACACGCAGCCGATCGGTTCATAGCGCACGTAGCTGCGCTGGGCCTCGGTGTCGATCAGCTGCGGCTTCAGATAGTCGGCGGCATGGTCGGCATAGAACTCACAGGTGGTCGCGCACTTTTCCACTTCGGCCAGGGCCTCGGCCTTCAGCTTGCCCATCTCGCTGGTCATGGCCTGCTGCAGGTCATCGCGGCGCGCACGCAGCTGGCCGGCAATCTGCTTGAGGATCGCCCCGCGATCCTGCAGCGAGCGCTCGGCCCAGCGTGGGAACGCCTCGGCTGCGGCCTGCAGGCGCTGCTCGATGGCAGCGGCATCCATCAGCTCATGGCGGTAGGTCACCTGGCCGGTGGCCGGGTTGATGATCTCGACGGTCATGGGGGGTCTCCATCAGGTAGACCCCCATTGTGCGCCGGCCGCCGTGAGCCGGATGTTGCCGGCTCAGCCGTTGTCCTGGCGGGCCAGCTGCAGGTCGCGCTGGCGCCGCTTCTCCGCACGCGCATTGATGTACCAGCCGATCACCGCAGCAATGGACACTGCAGACACCAGCAGCGTGGCCAGCGCATTGATCTTCGGGCTGATGCCCATGCGAACCGAGGCGAACACCTTCATCGGCAGCGTGGTCGAGCCCGGCGTGGCAACGAAGCTGGCCACCACCACGTCATCCAGCGACAGGGTGAACGCCAGCAGCCAACCGGCCACCAGCGCCGGGGCGATGATCGGCAGGGTGATGCGGGTGAACACGGTCAGCCGGCTCGCGCCGAGATCCATCGCCGCTTCTTCCAGCGACAGGTCCATCTCCTGCAGGCGCGAGGACACCACCACGGTGACGAAGCACAGGGTGAAGGTGACGTGGGCGATCCAGATGGTGGCCAGGCCACGCGCCGGGAAGCCCGGTATCGCGCCCATCGAGGCCAGCAGCGCCATCAGCGAGAAGCCGAGGATCACGTCCGGCATCACCAGCGGCGCGGTCACCAGCGCACCGAAGAACGGCTTGCCGCGGAAACGCTTGAAGCGGGTCATCACCATCGCCGCCAGCGTGCCGAGCACGGTGGCGGTACAGGCGGTCCAGAACGCGACCACCAGGCTGGTCCACATCGCATCCATCAGCGCGCGGTCGGCAAACAGGTCGCTGTAGGCACGGGTGGAGAACCCGGCCCAGACCATGGCCAACCGCGAGCTGTTGAACGAATAGAACATCAACAGCAGGATCGGCAGGTACAGGAAAGCGAAGCCGAGCAGCAGCACGCCCAGGCCCAGGCCCTTGGCAGAACGCGGGCTCATGCCTGCTTCCCTTCCAGCAACCGCTGCTGGGATCGGTTGAACAGCAGGATCGGCACCAGCAGCAACAGGATCATCGCCGCCGCCATTGCCGAGGCACCGGGCCAGTTGCGGTTGTTGAAGAACTCGTTCCACAGCTGGCGACCGACCATCAGGGTTTCCGAGCCACCCAGCATTTCCGGGATCACGAATTCGCCGATCGCCGGGATCATCACCAGCATGCAGCCGGCGATGATGCCCGCCTTCGACAGCGGCAGGGTGATGCGCAGGAACGCCTGCCACGGCTTGGCGCCGAGGTCGTAGGCTGCTTCCAGCAGTCGGTGGTCATGCTTGACCAGGTTGGCGTACAGCGGCAGCACCATGAACGGCAGATAGCAGTACACGATGCCGATGTAGGCCGCGGTCGGGGTGTCGATCAGCTGCAGTTTCGGCAGGCCCATCGAGGTCATCAGCGACTGCAGGCCGGTGTACTGCAGGAACTGGTCGAGCAGGCCGTTGCGGTCCAGGATCGCTTTCCATGCATAGACGCGGATCAGGAACGAGGTCCAGGACGGCAGCACCACCAGCATCATCGCCACGTTGCGCGCGGCCGGCGACAGGCGGGCGATGGCATAGGCCATCGGATAGCCGATCAGCAGGGTGAGGAAGGTCGAGATCGCGGCGATCTTGATCGAGCTCAGGAACGCCTGCGCATAGATCGAATCGCGGAACAGCGCCAGGTAGTTCTCGAGGTTGAGCTTGAGCGAGAGCCCGCCATCGACGTACTGCAGCAGCCAGGTGTACGGCGGCGAGCCGACCCGGCTGTGCGAGAAACTGATCATCAGCACGATCAGGAACGGCACCGCGAAGAACAGCAGCAGCCACAGGTACGGAATGCCGATCACCGTGGCACGCAGCCCCGGCAGCCAGCGCTTCAGGCCGGCGGCGCTCATGAGGTCAGCACCACGCCGTCGTTGTCGCGCCAGTGCACCCACACCTCGTCACCCCAGGTCAGGCCATCGCTGGCCCAGCGCTGCGAGTTGGCGAAGTTGGCCAGCACCTTGGCGCCGCTGGGCAGGCGCACGTGGTAGACCGAATGGCTGCCGAAATAGGCAATGTCCTCGATCACGCCCTGCGCCTTGTTGGTGTGCCCTTCCGGCTCATCCTTGCCGATCATCACCTTCTCCGGGCGCAGCGCGAACGCGACCGGCTGCCCTTCATAGCAGGTGATGCCGTGGGCGATGTAGACCGGCGCCGGGAACAGCGGCGAACGCACGGTCACGTATTCGGGCAGGTCCTCGTCGATCACCCCGTCGAACAGGTTGACCGAGCCTATGAACTCGGCGACGAAGCGGTTGGCCGGCTGCTCGTAGACCTCGTCGGGCTTGCCGACCTGCTGGATCCAGCCGGCGTCCATCACCGCGATGCGGGTGGCCATGGTCATCGCCTCTTCCTGGTCGTGGGTGACCATCACGCAGGTCACGCCCGACGACTCGATGATGCTGACCAGCTCCAGCTGCATCTGCGAGCGCAGCTTCTTGTCCAGCGCGCCCATCGGTTCGTCCAGCAGCAGCAGCTTGGGCCCCTTGGCCAGCGACCGCGCGAGCGCTACGCGCTGCTGCTGGCCGCCGGACAGCTGGTGCGGCTTGCGCTTGCCAAGATGGCCCATCTGCACCAGGTCGAGCATCTCGCCCACGCGCTTGGCGATGGTCTCGCGGCCGAGTCCGTCCTGCTTCAGGCCGAAGGCAATGTTCTGCTCCACGGTCATGTGCGGGAACAGCGCATAGGACTGGAACATCATGTTGACCGGCCGCTGGTACGGCGGCAGCGCGTCCATCTGCTGGCCATCGACGGTGATGCTGCCCTTGGTGGGTGTCTCGAAGCCGCCCAGGCAGCGCAGCAGGGTCGACTTGCCGCTGCCGGAGCCACCGAGCAGCGCAAATATCTCGCCCTTGCGGACGTCCAGGTTGACGTCGTCGACGGCGACGAAGCCATCGAATTCCTTGCGCAGATCACGAATGGAGAGATAGCCGGGCACACCGCTCGCTTCGACGACGGCGGCTTCCGGCTGGGCTTCAACGGGCATGGGGGCTCCGGGAGCGGGCGGTGGACAGCGGCCGCCATTCTACCGGCCGGGGGCCGATGGGGATATGACGGGCTGTGGCGGGCGGCCGCCTCGCCATGCCATCGGGGCAATCAGCGGATGGCCACCGGCGGCGCCTCCTGCCAGCCCAGGCCCAAGCTCTTCTGCAGGGCCACATAGCGCACCAGCAGCTGCAGGCGCGCCTGTGCGGCGGCATCCTGGGCCTGCAGGCGCTGGCGCTGCACGTCCAGCAGGTCGATCTGCGAGGTCGCCCCAGCCTGCCGACGCTGGCGCATAAGGCGCAGCGAGCGGTCGGCCGAGGCCTCGGCGCGGACACTGGCCTGCAACTGCTGCCGCGCAGCGCCGAACCGCGCCAGCGCCGTGTTCGCATCCTGCAGCGCCGCCAGCACCGTGCCCTCGTAGGCCGCCAGCCTGGCCTCGTTGCCGGCCCGGGCCTGCGCTACACGGGCCTTGTTCACGCCGAAATCCAACAGCGACCAGCGCAGGAACGGAGCAACGATCGTGGCCGCCGAATCCCGCCCCAGGTCGGACAGCGAGGTGGCTCCGGCGCCGATGCTGCCCAACAGCGTCACCTGCGGAAAGTACGCCGAGAGAGCCTGGCCGATCTGCGCCGACGAAGCTGCCAGCTCGCGCTCGGCCTTGCGTACATCCGGCCGGCGCTGGATAAGCGCGCCCGCATCATCCACCGGCACGCGGGCCGGCAGCGCTGGCAGCGGCTGGTCCGCCGCCAGCCGCGCATCCAGTGCACCGGGCTCGCGGCCAACCATCAGGGCCAGCACATCGCGCGCCTCATCGGCCTGTGCCTGCAGTGACGGCAGCGCGGCCTGCTGCTGTTGCAGCTGGGCCTGCGCCCGTTCCACCTGAAGGTCCGAATCTGCGCCGCGCTGGCGGCGCTGGCGGGTCAGCTGCAGGCTTTCATCGGCGGCGCGGAGGTTGTGTTCGGCCAGGGCGATACGCTCGCGGCTGCTGCGGTAGCCCAGGTAGACCTGGGTCAACTCGGCGGCCAGTTGCACCTGTGCGTCGGCCAGTGCTGCCGCGTTGGCCTCGGCCTCGGCGGCGGCCTGCTCGGCTGCGCGGCGCCGGCGCCCGAACAGGTCCAGTTCCCAGCTGGCGTCGAAGCCGGCCACGTACAGTTCGGTATCAAGATCGATATCAGCGAACTGCTGGCGCAGCTGCGCGGCTTCCTGAGGGCGGCCGTTGGCCTCGGCCACGCCGGCGATGTTCTCGCCAAGGCCACGTACGCTGTTTTCCAGGGAATCGGGCGCCGTGACGTTGGCGTAGCCGGCCACTGCCCCCACCTTGGGCAGCTGCTCGGCGCGACGCTGGCGCTGCAGCGCGCGCGAGGCCAGCAGCTTGGCCTGGGCCGCACGCAGGTTGGGGCTGTTGCGCAGCGCCTCGTCCACCAGCTGGTCCAGCAGCGGATCATTCAGCGCGCGCCACCACTGGCTGGGTGGCGTGGCCGGCTGCACGTCAGCCTGCGCGGCGCGCGGCAGCCGTGCCTGTGCGGTGGCATTGCCGGCAACGTCCGGCTTCACGTAATCCGGCCCCAGCATGCAACTGGCCAGCAGCAGCGGCACCGTGGCTGGCCACAGGCGGCGCAGGCGAAGGGACAGGGCCGGGAGAAGGGGCAAGGTCGTCGAAGTCATCAGTGCATCGCCAATGGAACGCCCTTGGGCAGGGGCTTGAGCAGGAAAACCAGTGGCAGGGTCGCCACCACGATCAGGCCGAAGATCCAGAACAGGTCGTTGTAGGCCATCACCATTGCCTGCATCTGCACGGTCTGCGCCAGCACCGCCAGCGCCTGCGTGGCGTCGCCGAGCTGTTGGCCGCAAGCATGCAGCGCATCCTGGGCCACGGTCGAATTGGCGGTGACGCTGCTGCCGATGGCATCGACGTGCAATGTGGTGCGGCGCTCCTGGAAGGTGGAGATGATGGCCAGGCCGATCGAACCACCCAGATTGCGCGCGGCGTTGAACAGGCCCGAGGCATCGCTGGTGTATTCGCGCGGCACCGAGGTGATGGCGGCCTGGTTCAGCGCCATCATCGCCAGCGCTAGCCCGCAGCCCTGCAACAGCTGGCCGATGATAAAGTGCGGGCCGATGCTGTCCGGGGTCAGGCCCAGATTGACGAAGCAGGCGGCGGCAAAGCACAGCATCCCGCCAAACACCATGATGCGCACGTCCACCGTTTCCAGCATCTTCGGCATCAACGGCATCAGCAGGATGGTCGGCAGGCCGGCCAGCAGCAGCACGTAACCGGCCTGTTCGGTGTTGTAGCCGGCGATGATCGCCAGGAACTGCGGGATCATGTACATGACCCCGAACAGGATCATGCCCACCGCCATCACCATCACGAACACCGCGCCGAAACTGCGCTGGAAAAGGATGTTGAGGCGGATGACCGGCTCCTTGCTGATGAACTGCGAGAGCGCCAGCAGCGCGAACCCCAGCAGCGAAACGATGCTGAGCACTACGATCATGCTCGATTCGAACCAGCGCTCGCGCTGGCCGTCTTCCAGTACCACGGTAAGCGCGGACAGGCCGGCGGTCATGCCGACGATGCCCAGCCAGTCGGCGCGCAGCAGCCCGACCCAGTTCGATTTCTCATGCGGCAGGCCCAGCAGAAGCAAGGCAACCAGGCCAGCGCAGATGGGCACGTTGATGAAGAAGGCGTAGTGCCAGCTGACGTTCTCGGTCAACCAGCCGCCCAGCAGCGGGCCGATCACCGGGCCGAGAATGACGGTCATGCCGAACAGCGCAGTGCCCAGCGGCTGCTGTTTCGGCGGCAAGCGCGTGCCGACGATGGTCAGCGCAGTAGGGATCAGCGCACCGCCGGCAAAGCCCTGCCCTACCCGGCCGGCGATCATCATCGGCAGCGAATCGGCCAGGCCGCACATCACCGAGAATGCGGTGAACAGCGTGGCGCAGATCAGCAGGAAGGTGCGCAGGCCCAGCGTGCGCACGAACCAGCCGGTCAGCGGAATCATGACGATTTCCGAGACCAGGAAGGCAGTGGAGATCCAGGTGCCTTCGGTGCCGCTGGCGCCGACCTCGCCCTGGATGGTGGGCAGTGCCGCGTTGACGATGGAGATGTCCAGCGTGGCCATGAACGAGCCGATGGTGCCGGCCGCCACGGCCAGCCACGCACCGGCATCGGCCTTGCCCTCGGCGGCGGGCGCTGCGGAGGCAGTGGTGGCATTCATCGCGCCGGCGCGGCCGTGGCCCCTGCCTCGTCCCGGGTGCGCTCACGCGCGTCCCTGGCGTTGCGGGTGTCCACGGTCACTTCCACCGACATGCCCGGCACCAGCACCTTGCGCGCCTCGGCACCGGCATCCACCCGGATGCGCACCGGCACGCGCTGCACGACCTTGGTGAAGTTGCCGGTGGCGTTCTGCGGCGGCAGCAGCGCGAACTGCGAGCCGGTGCCGGGCGAGATGCTCTCCACAGTGCCGTGCAGGGTAGTGCCCGGCAGTGCATCGACCTTGATCTCGGCCGGCTGTCCGGCACGCATCAGACCCACCTGGGTTTCCTTGAAATTGGCGCTCAGGTACAGCGACTCGACCGGCACGATGGTCATGGTGCGGGTGCCGGCAGCGACGAACTGTCCCACCTGTACGGTCTTGTTGCCGACCCGGCCGTCGATGCGCGCGCGAAGCTCGGTGTCCTCGAAGGCGACCCGCGCCTGCGCGGCATCGGCCTGGGCCTGCTTCAGGCCGGCCTGGGCCTGTTCCAGTTGCGCCTGGCTGGCTTCGATCTGGCTCTGCGCGCCTTGGATCTGCGCCCTGGCCGCATCGTACTGGGCCTGTGCACGTTCGACGTCGTGGCGCAGGCTTTCCACGTGTTCGTGGGTGTCGGCACCGCTGGCAGCCAACGGGGTGAAGCGGGCCAGCTCGGCCTTGCCGAATCGCAGCGAGGCGGTGGCAGCGGTGAGTTGGGTGCGGGCCTGCAGCAGGCTGGACTGCTGGCCCTGCACGCCGGCGGCGGCGGCCGCGATATCGGCCTCGCGCACGGCGATCACCGCCTCGGCCTGGTCCAGGGTGGCGCGGTAGGTGCGCGGGTCGATGCGCAGCAGCGGTTCGCCGGCCTTGACCCACTGGTTGTCCTGCACCAGCACCTCGGTGACGTAGCCGTTGATGCGCGGGGCGACCGCCACCGCGTCGGCCTGCAGGTAGGCGTTGTTGGTGTCCTGCAGGTAGCGGCCGACCAGGAGGTGATAGGCCAGCCAAGCGATCAGCACCAGCACGACGAGGATGCCGATGATCGCCAGCATCCACCGGACCTTGGGGTTCTTCAGCGGTGAGGGCTTGGCGTGCTCCTTCCGCCGCTCGTTTTCATCATCGTGGGCGCTGTCGTCGCGCTGGGGCTGTTCGGTCATCGTCTCGTGGCGGTGGTCAGTGCCGTACGGGAAGGTAGGGCAGGCGGCGCCGACGCGGAGTGAACGTGGCGATCGCATCAGCGTGAGACCCGACCACCGGCTTGTCGCCAATGGCCCGTTGGTGCAACGGCACCGACGCCCGGCGACCAACGCCTTCGCCTTGGTCCGCGGCCAATCCATGCAGATGCAACGTTTTTCAGAGCAGAAATCATTGACCCGGCACGCGCTGTCATTGGGGAATCACCTCGACCCTCCAGTGAATCCGACATGGCCCACTCCAAATCATCACCGGTTCTCCCCTGCTGCCCGTCCGCATCTACGCCGCGTGACGTCGTGATCATCGGCGCCGGCCAGGCCGGGCTGTCACTCAGCGCGGTCCTGCAGGAGGCCGGCCTCGCGCATCGCGTACTGGAGGCGGAAACCGTGGGCGCCAGCTGGCGGCGGCGCTGGGATTCCTTCCAGACCAACACCGCCAACGCGACGATGGCCCTGCATGGCCACGCCTATGCGGGCGACGACCCGGAGGGCTTCATGGCTGCACCGGAAGTGATCCAGCGGCTCCGCGACTACGCCTGCGAAAGGTCACTGCCGATCCACGAAGGCTGCGCGGTCCTGCGTGTCACGCCCAAGGCGGGCGGCTACGCCATCGAATCCAGCCGCGGGCCGATCCAGGCCGCTGCGGTGGTGGTGGCCACCGGCGAATACGGCCGTCCCCGGATGCCCCGCGTTCCCTTTGCGCCCGGGCCGGCGCTGGCGGTACTGCACTCCAGCAACTACCGCAATTGCCGGCAGCTTCCCGACGGCGCTGTGCTGGTCATCGGCGGCGGCCAGTCCGGCGCGCAGATCGCCCAGGATCTCCGCGCCAGCGGCCGCACCGTGTATTGGTCGCTGGCCGAGCGCCATTCGCATACGCGCCGGCTGCGCGGCAAGGATTCGATGACCTGGTGGGACATGGCCGGACGCATCCACCAGCATGTGAGTGAATCGGCCGGGGTACTCGCCGGGGAGCCGGACGCGCTGCGCAAGGCCCGGACCGCAGAGTTCCCGCTGATTTCCGGCAAGGGACGCGCAGGCCTGGGCAGCTCGATCAGCCTGCTGTCGATGCATCGCGAGGGCATCACGCTGCTGGGCCGCCTGCAGGGCTTCGACGCGGACATCGCGCGCTTCGCCGATGTCCGCCCACAGCTGCGCACTGCGGTCGAAGCAACGCGGGCCGAGTACGCCTATCTCGATTCACTGGCAAGCGGGTACTACGCCACGCGGCCCGAACCGCGCACCGATGATGCCCGCTACATTCCCGAAGAGGTGTACCTGCACTGGGAGCCGGACGCCTCGCCGCGCGAACTTGATCTGAACGCTGCCGGCATCCGCTCGGTTGTCCTCGCCACGGGCTTCGTCGCCGAATGGCCGTGGCTGCATGTGGACGGCGTGCTGGACGAACACGGTTATCCGCTCGGCGAGTTCGGTGTCTCCCCGCAGCCTGGCCTGTTCTTCATCGGGATGCACAACCTGCAGCGGATGAGCTCATCATTCCTGTGCAACGGCGGTCGCGATGCGCGCGACCTGTTGCCCGCCATCCAGCGGCACCTTGGCCGGGCCGGCAGTACCGGCTCCGGCGCAGGGCAAGGCAGCTGCCGGGCAAGGCCCGGCGCTACCGGAAACGCTTAGCGACCGGTCTTCACCTCGGTCCACAGCCGGGTGTAGAGCTTGTCGGTCTCCGGCGTGTTGATCGAATAGGTGAACATCTTCGCGGCCACGTCGGCCGGCGGGTAGATGGTCGGGTCGGTGCGGATCGCCTCGTCCACCAGCGGGGTCGCGGTCGGCACCGGGTTGCCGTAGTGGATGAAGTTGGTGTTGGCCGCGGCCACCTTCGGTTCCAGCAGATAGTTGATGAACGCGTAGGCCGCTTCCGGATGCTTGGCATCCTTCGGGATGGCCAGCATGTCGAACCACTGCGGCGCGCCTTCCTTCGGGATCGAATAGGCCACGTGCACGCCATTGCTGGCCTCGGCCGCACGGTCGCGGGCCTGGATGATGTCACCCGACCAGCCCACCACCAGGCAGGTGCCACCGTTGGCCAGCGAGCCCACGTACTGCGAGGAGTGGAAATTCTGCACGTACGGGCGGATCGACTTCAGCAGGTCCGCCGCCTTCTGCAGGTCGGCCGGATCGCCGCTGTGCGGGTCCAGGCCCAGGTAGTGCAGCGCGATCGGAATCATGTCCGCCGGCGTGTCCAGGATGGTCACGCCGCAGTCCTTCATCTTGCTGATGTTTTCCGGCTTGAACACCAGGTCCCAGCTGTTGGCGATGTCGGTGCTGCCACCGAAGCGCTCCTTCAGCATGTCCACGTTGTAGCCGATGCCGGTGGTGCCGATCATGTAGGGCACACCGTACTGGTTGCCCGGATCCTGGGTAGCGATGCGCTTCATCACCGCCGGGTCGAGATTGGCCAGGTTCGGGATCTTCGACTTGTCCAGCGGCAGGAACACGCCGGCCTGGATCTGCCGGCCGAAGAAGTTCAGCGTCGGCACCACCACGTCGTAGCCGCTGTTGCCGGCCAGCAGCTTGGTCTCGACCATCTCGTCACTGTCGAACACATCGTAGGTGACCTTGATCCCGCTCTGCTTCTCGAAGTTGGGGATGGTGTCTTCGGCGATGTAGTCGCTGTAGTTGTAGACGTTCAGGACCTGGCTGTCCTGTCCGCCGCCGTTGCCGCCGCCACAGGCGGAAAGCATGGCGGAGGCCAGGCCGAGCGTGAGGATACGCAGCTTCATCGGGTGCTCCAGAATGCGGAAAGGGGGGCCGGCCGGGCCGGCGACGGGTGCCAGCCTACCCCCCGGCGACGGATTTTTCTATTCGCGGTCTTCACACGTTCAGCAGCAGGAACTCGCGCTCCCACGAACTGATCACGCGGAAGAAGGTCTCGTATTCCTTGCGCTTGACCGAGGTGTAGGCGCGGCAGAAGCGCTCGCCGAGCAGCGCCTGCAGCTCGCTGCACTGCTCCAGCCCGTCCAGCGCTTCACCCAGCGAACGCGGCAGGTCATAGCCCAGTTCCTTGGCGCTGCCGGTCACCGGCGCATCCGGCGCCAGGCGCTCACGGATGCCGAGCAGCCCGCAGGCCAGGGTCGCGGCCATCGCCAGGTAAGGGTTGGCGTCGGAGCCGGCAAAGCGGCTTTCCACCCGCATGTTCTCCGGCGTATCCAGCGGCACCCGCAGGCCGCAGGTGCGGTTGTCGAAGCCCCAGTGCACGTTGCTCGGCGAGACCTCACCGAACACCAGGCGCCGGTAGGAATTCACGTTCGGCGCGAAGAACGCCATGGCCATCGGCACATATTTCTGCAGGCCGGCCAGGTAATGGGCGAACAGCGGACTGAAATCCTCACCACCGTGCTCGCCGGTGAACACGTTCTGACCATCGCTGATGCGCAGCAGGCTCTGGTGGATGTGCATCGCACTGCCCGGCTCGTTCTCCATCGGCTTGGCCAGGAAGGTCGCGTACACCCCATGGCGCATCGCCGATTCGCGCATGGTGCGCTTGAACAGGAACACCTGGTCGGCCAGATCCATCGCATTGGCGTGGGTGAAGTTGACCTCCAGCTGCGCCGCGCCGGATTCGTGGATCAGCGTATCCACGTCCAGCTTCATCGCGTCGCAGTAGTCGTACATCAGGTCGAGGATCGGATCGAACTCGTTGACCGCGTCGATCGAGTACGACTGCCGCGCCGTTTCCGGGCGGCCGGAGCGGCCCGCCGGGGGCAGCAGCGGAAAATCCGGATCGGTGTTCTTCTGCACCAGGAAGAATTCCAGCTCGGGCGCGACCACTGGCCGCAGGCCGAGCTCGGTATACGCATCCAGCACCCGGCGCAGCACGTTGCGCGGCGCCAGCTCATGCGGCTCGCCGTTCTTGGTGTAGCAGTCATGGATGACCTGCGCGGTCGGGTCGGTCGCCCACGGCACCATTCGCACGGTGTCCGGGTCGGGGCGCAGGATCATGTCCGAGTCCGACGGCGAGGTCAGGTCGTAGTAATCGTCCGGAAATTCGCCGGTGACGGTGGTCGCGAAGATGCCTTCGGGCAGGCGCGTGCCGTAATCGTGCGAGAACTTGTCGGCCGGGATGATCTTGCCGCGCGCATTGCCGGTGATGTCCGGAACCAGGCATTCGACCTCGGTGATGCGCCGCTCCTTCAGCCAGCGCAGCAGGCTGCTTTCCTGCGGGGGCGGGGGCGTGGCCGTCTTGCGCGGGCGCGTTCGGGAACTCATGGGGATTCCAGTCGATTCTGTTGGTGCTGCCGGCAAGCTTGGCCGAACGCACGGAAAATAGCGTGATAGAACGGCGTCTGCATGACACGCCACTCCGGGTGCCACTGTACGCCGAGCACGAATCGATGGCGCGGGCTGCGCGCTGCTTCGACCAGGCCATCATCGGCCCAGGCCTCGATCTGCAGGCCTTCGGCGACCTGTGCGATGCCCTGCCCGTGCACGGAATTGACCTGCACCCGATCGGCGGCACACCACTGCGCCAGCCACCCCCCATCGGCCAGGGTGATCGCATGGGCCGGCCCATACTGCTCCTCCACCGGCGCCTGCGGGTCTTCGCGATGGTCGGCCAGGCCGGGCACTGCATGCACCTGCGGATGCAGCGTGCCACCGAGCGCCACATTCAACTCCTGGAATCCGCGGCAGATCGCCAGCACGGGTAGATCCAACGCCAGCGCCTCGTGCAGCAGCGCGAACGCAGTGGCGTCGCGCGCCGGGTCATGCCGGTTGCCGTTCCAGGTGCGACCCCCTTCGTAATGCTGCGGCTCGATGTTGCTGACCGCGCCGGTCAGCAGCAGGCCATCCAGGCCCTGCAGCCAATCGCGCGCCGGCAGCGGCGGCTGCAGACTCGGCAGCACCAGCGGTGTTGCCTGCGCAGCGTCAATCAACGCACGCACATATTTTTCCCCGGCCACCGCGAAACGATGATGGCCGAGCACGGTGCTGTCGGTGGGCAGGCCCACCCAGGGCAGGCGGCGCATGGGGAAACTCCTTGGCGTGGCATCAAGGTACGCGCCCGGCATCGGCATCGGCAAGCCGCTGCCCTCACACCACGGGCGCCCGGCTTGGGCCAAACTATCGGCGTGAAGCCCGACCGTCCTCCCCCGCTCCGACGCCCTTTCCCGCTCCTGCGAGGCCGCCGGTGAGCGCCGCCTTCCCGCCCAGCTGGTACGCCAGCAGCCTGCCCGAACCGCCCGCATTGCCGCCGTTGCGCGGTGAACTGCGTGCCGATGTGGCGATACTGGGCGCCGGCTATACCGGCCTCACCGCCGCACTGGAACTGGCCCTGCGCGGCCAGCGGGTGGTGGTGCTGGAAGCGCAGCGGATCGGCTGGGGAGCCTCAGGCCGCAATGGTGGCCAGGCGCTGGTCGGCTACGGCTGCGAAGTGGACGAGCTGGAACGCCAGCTCGGCCACGAGGATGCGCGCCGCCTGTTCGACTGGTCGCGCGAGGCGGTACAGGCGATGCGCGCGCGCATCGACCGGCATGGCATCGAGTGCCATTGGGTGGAGGGCCACGCCAGCGTTGCCATCCGCGCACGCCACGAGCGCGACCTGCGCGCCAACTGCGAACACCTGCAGCGACATTACGATTACCCGATGCAGTGGTGGGAGCGCGATACCCTGCGTGGGCAACTGGACAGCCCGCGCTACCGCGCGGCGATGTTCGACCCACTCAGCGCCCACCTGCATCCGCTGGCCTACGCCCGCGGGCTGGCCGATGCCGCGCGCGCAGCCGGGGTGGTCATCCACGAACAATCGCCGGTGACGCGCATTCAACGCGGCGCACATGCGGTGCTGCATACCGACCACGGAAGCGTGCGCGCGCCGCAGCTGGTGGTGGCCGGCAACGCCCTGCTGCAGGGGCTGGTGCCCGAGCTTGAGCGGCGCATCATGCCGGTCGGTACGTATATCGGCGCCAGTGCACCGCTGGGGGCCGAACGCGCCCGCGCCCTGATCGGGAACAACATGGCGGTCTCCGACACGGCCTGGGCGCTGGACTATTTCCGGCTCAGCCATGACCACCGCCTGCTGTTCGGTGGCCGCGCCAGCTATTCCGCGCTGCCGCCGCCGGGCCTGCACCGGGTGATGCAGCGGCGCATGCACGAGGTGTTCCCGCAACTGGCCGACATCCCGCTGCAGCAGGTCTGGGGCGGTTATGTGGACATCACCCGCAACCGTGCCCCGCACTGGGGCCGGCTGGATGGGAATGTGTACTTCGCGCAGGGCTTCTCCGGCCACGGCGTGGCAGCGGCCGGGCTGGCCGGTGAAGTGATCGCCGAAGCCATCGTTGGCCAGAGCGAGCGGCTGGACGTGTTCCAGCGCCTGCGCCATGGCCCCTTCCCCGGCGGACGCCTGCTGCGCATGCCGCTGCTGGTGGCGGCCATGTCCTGGTACAAGCTGCGGGATGCGTTGTGGTGAGCTGATCAGGAAGCGAGCTGAATCTACCGCCCCCCGAAAACTGTGAAACTCGTCGCCGCCGGCATTCCTGTGATGACTTTCTCACTTGCCGGGCCGAGCGCTGAGGCGATTGCATAATCGAACGCGTGTCGATACCGTCGCTAAGAACCGGGTCCCGCGGCGAATGGATGCTGACAGGGAACGTACTGTGAAGGGGTAGTGCGATTGAACTGGTGGAGTGAAGGCCTGCAGCTGAAGTTGCGTATCCGCCCGGCGGGGCTGGTCCTTGCGCTGCTGTACGCCATTGCATGCTGGGCGTCGCGCCAGTTGTCGCTCGACCAGTTCTATCTGCCGGCCGGCGTCCGCGTCGCTGCAGTGCTGTTGTTCCCCCCGCGTTGGTGGCCATACCTGCTGCTGGGCGAATACGCCTACTTTGCGCAGATGCGCGTGCCAATGATCGAGAAGTATGGGCTGGCCTGGATCGTACTTGGTTCGGCACTGCTGATGCCTGCCGTGATGCTGATCGTGCATCTCCACCGGAAGATGATGGTGACCACGAAGAATGCGTGGCTGATTTCAGTCGCGGCGGCTTCGGCGCTGGTGGTCACCGCGCTCAATCTGATGCTGGCACACCTTCTCTGGCCGACACCCCCCGAGATGCCGGTGATTGCCAGCATCGCACGCTTGGTGGTTGGCGACTTCATCGGCATTCTGACCCTTGCGCCGCTCGCGTTGCTGTGGACACGACGGACCAGCAACGCCCGGTGGACGTCAGGCTTTGCCCCGCCTGCACTCGCCGCCCTGACGATGATGGCGATGATTGGTCTGTATGCCGCACAGCTGCCCCTGGACGAAGTCAATGCCAAGACGTCGATGCAGCTGCTGATGGCGCTGCCAGTCGTCGTGCTTACCTGCCTGTACGGCTGGCGAGGTGCGGCGATCGGAGTGCCCTCGCTCAACCTGATCATCGGCCTCACCACGCCCAGTCCCTACACGGGAGCATTCGATCCAGCCGCCTTCGCGACCCAGCAGATAATGGCGGTCACCGGCGCTGCACTGTTGGTGCTGGGGTCGCGCATTACCCACTACTACCACCGTTCGCGATTGGGCGAAGTGGGTGAAAGGGATGCGCTCAAGCATGCGCGAAATTCACTGGTGGCAAGCGAGCTAGATCTCCGCGAGCGCGCGCGGCACCTGAGGAAACTGGGGGACGGTATCGACACCTCGCTCAGCGAGGTGGTGAACTGGCTCAATGCTCAGGGCCATCCCACTATAGCGAACAGCCTTCTGCACATGGCTTCGGTCCATTCGCGACAGTTCAGGGAACAGACCAGCATGGTCTATCCGGCCGCGTTGGAACATCTCGGGCTCTATGTCGCCCTCCAGGCCGGCGGCGTACGTGAAAGCTGGGACCTGAGCCATCGGGTGATGCGCCCTCGCCTGCTCGGCGATCCCTGCCAGCTCAGCGTCGGCCTGCAGCTAGCCGCCTATCGCGCACTCACCGATGCTGTTTCGCTGTTGATCAACAGTGAATCAGGCCAGATCCGCATCCGCGTACGTTGCGGCCAGACAGGCGGACGCCGCGGCATCCTGATGACGGTCGCACTACTGGATTCATACCGCAACCTGTCACCGTCCACCGTTACCGCCACGGTCGAGCGCTTGGCTGGCCGGACGATTGCGTATGGCGGGACAGTGCAGTGCCATCGGAACCGGATACGGATGGCGATGGTGGAAACGGATGATTCCGCCGCCCTCGGCATGGCATCGTTCAACGCGATGGATCACGTAACGGCCTTCGGGCAGGGAAACTCGCAGACCCAGACCTGACGCCCGGGGTCTGCTCGGCCGCGTCCATCGTGGCAATCGCAGCGGCGCGGAGACCCCGACGCCGCTGCGCTCCTCACTGTCTTTACGGTGTTTCGACCGACCAGATAACGTCGCTGCCGCTGCGGTAACGCACCAGCGAGAAATCACTGGCGCTGTAGATCTGCGAGCGGGTGGCACCTGCCGGTATCTGGATCTGCTGCTGGGGCAGCGAAACCCGGGCCGCGTTGTTGCCTGCCGGCAGCACCCAGTATGTGCCTCCAGCATTGCCGATGATCAACTGCACGTTTCCGAGCAGGTCATTCACCTGTAGATAGGTGATCCCATCGCGCTGGAATCCAAACAGCTGCCAGCTGGGGTCTTGACTGAGATTGATCGCGGCAGGACTTGCCTGACCCAGTCCAGCAGTTGCCAACGGCTTTCCATGGAAGTCCGACGGACCGCCCGCGAATGCCGGGGCAGCGGCGAGAATCAAAAATGCAGTGGTCGCACCAAAACATGAAAATCGCACAGTGACCTCCAGGTCGAAGTTAACGTCAGGAACCTCCAGCAGATACTAACCGCTTCCCATCCAATCAATGTGCCAGGCAGCGGGTACGGACGTTTTTGTCCTAAAGTTGCACCTGAAACCGCCGCTATCGGTGCCGAGCCCTCCCACGTGAGCCACCGCATCATGCCCGTCCTGCCGCAGGCCGCTGTCGATGGCGACCTGGCCGATCCGCTGCCGCAGCGCATCCTGCTGGTGGAAAATTCCCGTGCCTTCACCGGCATGCTGCGCGAAGCCATCGAACAGCGCCTGGAGCTGCCGGTGGTGGTGGCCAGCTCGCTGGCCGAAGCCGATCGCCTGCTCAGTGAAGAAGGCGGCTGGTTCCTGGTGCTGACCGGGCTGGTGCTGGCCGATGGCGACCGCGACGCGGTGGTCGAGTTCTTCCTCAAGCGCAACCTGCCGACCGTGGTGGTCAGCGGCGTGTACGACGAGGACCTGCGCAAGCGCGTGCTGCAGCAGCAGATCATCGATTACGTGCTGAAGAACACTCCGGGCAGCATCGACTATCTGGTCTGGCTGGTGCAGCGCCTGGAACGCAACCGGCGCATCGCCGCGCTGGTGGTGGACGACTCGCCGTCCGCACGCGGCTATGCCGCCGCCCTGCTGCGCATGTACGGTCATGAGGTGTACGAGGCGGCCGATGGCAGCGAAGGCCTGGCGGCGATCGAGGCGCACCCGGCGATCCGCCTGGCCGTGGTCGACCAGGAGATGCCGGGCATGCAGGGCGTGGAGTTCACCCGCCGCCTGCGTACCCTGCGCTCGCGCGACAAGGTGGCGGTGATCGGCATTTCCGGCAATACCGATGCGTCGCTCATTCCGCGCTTCCTGAAGAACGGCGCCAATGACTTCCTGCGCAAACCCTTCTCGCGTGAAGAGTTCTTCTGCCGCGTCTCGCAGAATGTGGACCAGCTGGAACTGATCGGCACGCTGCAGGACCTCGCTACCCGCGATTTCCTCACCGGCCTGCCCAACCGCCGCTGCTTCCTGGAACAGAGCCAGCGCCAGCTGCCGCAACTGCAGCTGCATGGCCAGTGCGTGGCGGTGGCGATGATCGACATCGACCATTTCAAGCACATCAACGACACCCACGGCCACGAAGCGGGTGACGATGCGCTGCGTGCGGTAGCCCGTGCTGTCGGCGACCACGCGCGCGGCCAGGACCTGATCGCGCGCTTCGGCGGCGAGGAGTTCTGCCTGCTGGTGCCGGACATGGAACAGGACGAAGCCCTGCTCTATTTCGAGGAGCTGCGCCAGCGCATCGCCGCGCTGGAAGTGGACATCGGCAGTGCCACGCTGCGCATGACGGTCAGCATCGGCCTGTGCTGCCTGCGGCCGCAGCGTGATGCGCTGCACCGGCTGATTTCCGAGGCCGATCGCCAGCTGTACCTGGCCAAGGCCGGAGGCCGCAACCGGGTCAGCTGCACCACGGTGGCCAGCCCGCTGCGCCCGCGCGAGGCTGCGCTGTCCTGACAGGCATGCCTTGATCCAGATCAACGCCGCCCGTGGGCGGCGCCTCTACAGTCGGCCCCGACATCAGCATGAAGGGGAGCCGGGGATGGCACTACTGGTCTGGCAGGACGATCTGAACATCGGCATCGATGTGATCGATCAGCAACACCGCCGCATCATCGAAATGCTCAACCACCTGCACGTGGCGCAGACCAGCCTGCAGCGGGCAGCGGTGGGCGAAGTGATCGACGAGGTGGTGGACTACACCATGTCGCACTTCGCATTCGAAGAAGAGCTGATGGAGGAGGCAGGCTACCCGTTCTGTGCCGCGCACAAGCGTGTGCATGAGGTCTTCATCAAGCGGGTATCGGAATACCGCATGCGCTTCCAGGCCGGTGAGGACATCAGTGACGAGTTGCGCACCATGCTCTCGCGCTGGCTGTTCAACCACATCCGCGGCGACGACCAGGCCTATGCCGAACAGGTCAAGCAGCACCTGAACCAGTTTGCCCGCGAGCACCAGAGCGGCGGCTGGCTGGGCCGCACGCTCAAGCGCTTCTTCGGCTGATCAGCGCTGGCGGCGTTGCAGGGCGAGCAGCGCGCACAGGGTGATCACTGCGGTCAGGCACAGGTAGTAGCCGACCGCGACCAGCCCATAACGCTCGGCCAGCCAGGTCGCCAGGTACGGCGCCGGGGCTGCGCCCAGAATGCCGGCCAGGTTGAACGACAGCGAGGCACCGGTGTAGCGCACTTCCACCGGATAGATTTCGGCCAGGAACGTGCCGCACGGGCCGTAGGTCAGCCCCATCAGGAACAGGCCCAGGCACAGGAACGTCAGTACCAGCCACGGGCTGCCGGCCTGGAACAACGGCGCGAACAGCACACCGAAGCCGATGATCAGCAGGCTGGCGATGGCCATCGTGCGGCGCGTTCCCCAGCGATCACCGTAGCGTGCCGACAGCGGAATGCCGGCGGCGAAGAAAAGCATCGCCACCATCTGCATCAGCAGGAACTGCTCGCGGCTGTAGCCGAGCACGGCGGTGCCATGGCCGAGGCTGAATACCGTCATCAGGTAGAACAGCACGAAGGTGGCGAACGCACCCAGCGTGCCCAGCAGCATCGGCAGCGGATGGTCGCGCAGCACCGTCCACATCGGCAGGCGCACCGGCGCCTTGCGCTCCAGCGCGCGCTTGAAATCCGGTGTCTCGTGGATGTTCAGCCGCACCCACAGGCCAAGGCCGACCAGCAGCGCGCTGGCAACGAACGGAATGCGCCAGCCCCATTGCAGGAAATCGTCCTGGCCCAGAAAGCGGCCGAGCAGCAGAAAGATGCCGGCTGACAGAAGGAAGCCGATCGGTGCACCCAGCTGCGGGAACATGCCGTACCAGGCGCGCTTGCCCGGTGGTGCGTTCTCGGTGGCCAGCAGCACCGCCCCACCCCATTCGCCGCCCAGGCCCAGCCCCTGGCCGAAGCGGCACAGCGCCAGCAGTGCCGGCGCCCACAGGCCGATCTGCGCATGGGTGGGCAGCAGGCCGATGGCGACCGTGGACAGGCCCATGGTCAGCAGCGCGGCCACCAGGGTGGCCTTGCGGCCGATACGGTCCCCGAAGTGACCAAACACCGCCGAGCCCACCGGGCGTGCGATGAACGCCACCGCGAAGGTGGCCAGGGACTGCAGCAAGGCGGCCTGGTCGCTGCTTTCCGGGAAGAACAGGTGCGGGAACACCAGCACCGCGGCGGTGGCGTAGATGTAGAAGTCGAAGAACTCGATGGTAGTGCCGATCAGGCTGGCCAGCAGGACACGGCGGGGAGAATTCACGGGTGGCGCGGCAGCGGTGATCGTCGACATCGGCAAGGCGGGTAACGGCGGATCGACCGATTCTGCCACGCTTGGCCGCCCCGCCGGGGCAATGGTTTCAGGCGACACCGACGCCAACGAATTCTTTCCGGGGGGCCGCTACGCTGCACCACCGGTCCCTGCATGGATGCTTCACCGATGAGTTCTGCCGCCCCGCAGTCATGCTCCGATTCCCCGCTGCTGCCTCGCCTGGCTGCATGGCTGGCGGTGCTGCTGGTGCATCTGCTGATGCTGTGGTGGCTGTTGCATGCGGGGCGCATCGCCTTGATCGCACACGACAATTCGCGGATCAGCCTGCGTTGGCTGCCGCCGGAAGCGCCGCCGATGAGCCCTCAGGTTGTCGATGCATCACGGCCGTCGGCTGCGCCGCACCAGATTCCGCACGCCCCCGCGCTTCCTACTGCGCAGGCCGAGCAGCGCTCAGCGCATGTCGATCGGCAACGCAGCGCGGCTGCGCGCAACCAACCACTGAATCTGAGGCTGCCGGCTGGCAGCATCGATGGTGGCGATGGCATCACTGCCGAGGGTGTGGCCGCAAAGCTGATCGGCCGCCGTGAGGTGCATGCGGCGTTCGCCCCCCGTCGCCCACCTTTCCGGATCCACCGGCAAATGACGCCCGAGCAGATCCTGCAGGGTGTTGCCCAGATGCTCGGCACCTGGCCACCGGGCTACATGGTTGACCCGTGCACGCTGGGCCAGCAGGACATGCACTACTTCCAGAACGCAGTGGAGGAAGTGGACCGGCAGTTGCTGCGCGAGGCGGTGCTGCAGGTCAGTGCAAGCTGCCGGTAGCGCGGTCTACAGCTGGATCCAGGTGGCCTTGATCTCGCTGTACTTGTCGAAGGCGTGCAGCGACTTGTCACGACCGTTGCCGGACTGCTTGTAGCCACCGAACGGTGCCGTCATGTCACCGCCATCCCAGCCGTTCACCCACACGCTGCCCGCGCGCAGTTGGCGGGCTACGCGATGGGCGCGTCCAAGATCCCGCGTCCACAGGCCGGCGGCCAGTCCATAGCGACTGTCGTTGGCCAAGCGCACGGCCTCGGCTTCGTCATCGAAGCCGAGCACCGCCAGCACCGGGCCGAACACTTCCTCGCGGGCCAATGCCTGTTCCGGGCGTACCTGGTCGAACACCGTCGGCTGCACGTAGCAACCGCCCGCCTCCACTTCGGCTCTCTGGCCGCCCAGCAGCAGGCGCGCGCCATCGGCTTCGGCCCGGGCGATGTCGGCCAGTACCTTGTCCACGTGCGCGGCATCGACCAGCGCCCCCATCGGTGCATCGGCCTCCAGCGGATGGCGGGGCTGCATGCGTTGGCCGTAGGCGATCACCTGGTGCACGAAGTCATCGCGGATCGAACGCTGCACCAGCAACCGCGAACCGGCGGTGCAGACTTCGCCCTGGTTGAAGAAGATGCCCTGCGCCACGCCCTTGGCGGCTGCATCCAGGTCCGGCGCGTCGGCGAACACCACGTGCGGGCTCTTGCCACCGCATTCCAGCCAGACCCGCTTGAGGTTGGAGCGCCCCGCGTATTCGAGCAGCCTGGCGCCGGTAGCGGTGGAGCCGGTGAAGGCCAGCACGTCCACGTCCATGTGCAGGGCCAGCGGCTCGCCCACGCGTGAGCCGTGACCGGGCAGCACGTTGAGCACGCCGTCCGGCAATCCCGCTTCGGCCGCCAGTGCGGCCAGCCGCAACGCACTCAGTGGCGAGCGCTCGGAGGGTTTCAGCACTACTGAATTTCCCATCGCCAATGCCGGCGCGATCTTCCAGCACGCCATCAGCAGCGGAAAATTCCACGGCACGATGGCCGCCACCACGCCTGCGGCCTCGCGCGTGACCAGGCCCAGCTCGTGCGGACCGGTGGGGGCGATTTCACCGTACAGCTTGTCCACCGCTTCAGCGGTCCAGGTCAGGCAGCGCACCACGCCGGGAAGATCGATGCGACGCGCATCGCGGATCGGCTTGCCCATGTCCAGCGTTTCCAGCAGGGCCAGCTCATCGGCGTGCGTCTCCACCAGCGCGGCCAGCGCCAGCAGCACGCGCTTGCGATGGGCGGGGCTGGCCTGCGACCAGTGGCCTGCCTCGAACGCGCAGCGCGCCGAGGCCACCGCACGCTCGACGTCCTGTGCATCACAGTCGGCCACCGCACCCAGTACACGCCCGTCGATCGGGCTGATGCAATCAAAGCGCGCGCCGCTGGCGGCATCCACGTAGCGGCCATCGATGAACGCTTGCGCAGGAATCGCCACGCGGCTGCGCAGGGCCTGCCAGTGGCTGCGGTCGGGGAAGTCGGCCATGGGTCGCTCCAGCAATCAACGTTCCTTGTTTATACCGGCGCGGCCGCGACCCCACCGTGATCGACCGCGCTGCGCGCTCGCCGGGCCATGCCTGCCGACAGAACCGTGACGCGGCTGCGCTAGAGTCGCACCCATCGGACCCGACGGAGCCGGCATGAAAACCCCTGCAAGCGACCTGCACGACCTGGCCACCCAGCGCCCCGATTCACTGGACGCGTACTGGATGCCGTTCACTGCCAACCGCCAGTACAAGGGCGCGCCGCGCATGCTGGTACGTGCCGAGGGCATGCACTACGAGGACGTCGATGGGCGCGCCATCCTCGATGGCACCGCTGGCCTGTGGTGCTGCAATGCAGGGCACGCGCGCCGACGCATCGTCGAAGCGATCGCCGAGCAGGCCGCCACCCTCGATTACTCGCCGGCCTTCCAGATGGGTTCGCCGCCGGCCTTCGCCCTGGCGCAGCGATTGGCGGCACTGGCCCCGGCCGGGCTGAACCACGTGTTCTTCACCAGCTCGGGTTCGGAGGCGGTGGATTCAGCGATGAAGATCGTGCTGGCCCACCACCGCCTGCGCGGCGAGGGACATCGCACGCGTTTCATCAGCCGTGAGAAGGCCTACCACGGGGTCGGCTTCGGCGGCATGGCACTGGGCGGGCTGCCCAACAACCGCCGCCAGTTCGGCCTGCAGCTCGGCGGCGTGGACTACCTGCGGCATACCCTGGACCTGTCACGCAATGCGTTCAGCAAGGGCCTGCCACGCCAGGGCGCAGAGCTGGCCGACGATCTGGAACGGCTGATCGCCCTGCACGATCCGTCCACCATTGCCGCGGTGTTCGTTGAACCCATCGCCGGCTCGGCCGGGGTGATCCTGCCGGCGCCGGGCTATCTGCAACGACTGCGCGAGATCTGCGACCAGCACGGCATCCTGCTGGTGTTCGATGAGGTCATCACCGGCTTCGGCCGGGTTGGCATGGCGTTCGCCGCACAGCGTTTCGGGGTCACCCCGGACCTGTTGACCTTCGCCAAGGGCGCCAGCAACGGCGCGGTGCCGCTGGGAGGCGTGCTGGTCGGCGACAGCGTGCATGCCAGCTTCATGCAGGGTCCGCCACAGGCCATCGAGCTGTTCCATGGCTATACGTATTCGGGCCACCCCTTGGCCTGCGCGGCGGCGTTGGCCACGCTGGACATCTACGCCGAGGAACGGTTGTTCGAGCGCGCGATCGAGCTGGGCGAATACTGGCAGGAGCGCCTGCACGCCCTGCAGGGGTTGCCGAACGTGATCGACATCCGCAACTTCGGCCTTGTCGGTGCGGTGGAGCTGGCACCGCGCAAGGATGCCCCCGGCAGCCGTGGCTACGAGGTGTTCCGCCGCTGCTTCCACGACGGGCGCCTGCTGGTCCGCTGCACCGGCGACATCATCGCGTTGTCACCGCCGCTGATCGTGGACAAGGCACAGATCGACCGGATCACCGGCACCCTGGGCGAGATGATCCGGGCCACCGCCTGAGGCCAGGGAGGTGCTGGCGAGCGGGTACAATGGGCGGTTCCGCTCCTGCCTGTTGCCGTGCCCATGAACATCGTCGTCAAAGAAGAACTCAAGGCCTACATCGACCCGCTCACCGCCGACGAACACGAGGCGCTGGAGCGCAGCATCCTCGCCGAAGGCTGCCGCGATGCGCTGGTACTGTGGGGCGACGTACTGGTGGATGGACACAACCGCTTCGGCATCTGCCAGAAGCATGGACTGCCGTTCAACACCGTGCAGAACACCCGCTTCCAGAGCATGGAAGACGTGCACCTATGGATGATCGAGCAGCACCTGGGCCGGCGCAGCGTTTCCGATTTCCAGCGCGGCGTGCTGGCCTTGCGCAAGCGCGACATCCTGTCCGCGCGCAAGCAGGTCGAACAGGCGCAGCTGCAGCGCGAAAGCGACGGCACCGCCGAGCCCGCCGACGAGGCCGGTGAAGACAGCCCGCCGTGGGAACCGGCGCCGAAGATCAGCCGCGCCGAACTGGCCCGCGAAGCCAAGCTGAGCACCAGCCAGGTGGGGATGATCGAGCGCATCCACGCCCAGGCTGCGGCCGAGGTGGTGGAAGCGGTGAAGGCCGGCATGATCTCGATCAGCGCCGCCGCCGCCGTGGCCGACCTGCCGGAAGAAGAGCAGCGCGCGGCGGCTGCCGGTGGCAAGGATGAACTGAAGCAGGCTGCAAAGCGCGTGCGTGAGTCCAAGCGCAAGCCGCGTGCGCCGAAGCCTGAACCGGAGTCGGCGGAAATGGACTTCGAAGAGGCCAACGAGGATGAGATCGCCAGCCGCGATGCCGAGGTGCTGGCCGCGCTGGAGCAGCTTGGCGAGGATGCCCCGGCGCTGCGCCGCCGCGTGGTTGCCCTGACCCGCGAGAACGACACCCTGCGCGCGCAGCTGGCCCATCTGCGCAGGCAGCAGGAAACGCTCTGAGCATCCCCCGGTAGTGCCGGCCGCTGGCCGGCAGCTGCAAGGTGCTTCCAACGTTCATGGGTTGCCGGCCAGCGGCCTGCACTACCGGGTACTCACCGGCCTGCGGGTAGACTTCGGGCATGACGTCTGCCATCGATCCGCGCCGCGCCCAGCTGCGGCGCCTGAAAACCCTCGCCCTTGGCCTGCTGCTGCTGATGCTGGCCGGTTTCGCGGTCAGCCACTGGCAGGGCGAGCGCGGCATCTGGGCCTGGGTCTCGGCCTTCTGCGAGGCCGCCGCGGTTGGCGCGCTCGCCGATTGGTTCGCGGTGGTTGCCCTGTTCCGGCGGCCGATGGGCCTGCCGATTCCGCATACGGCGATCATTCCGCGTAGCAAGGAACGCATCGGCGACAGCCTGGCCTTGTTCGTGCGTGACCAGTTCCTGGAACCGACGGTGCTGCTGGCCAAGCTGCAGGTATTCGATCCAGCCAGCCGCCTCGGCAGCTGGCTGGCCGATCCCGCGCGTTCACGGATGCTGGCCGACATGGCCCGTGGCTGGGCGCTGCAGGCGCTGGACTTCTTCGATGAAGCTGCGGTGCGGCGGCAGCTGCACAGCTTCGTGGTGCAGCAGCTGAGGCAGTGGAACGCCGCTGCCACCGCCGGCGAACTGCTGGGCCTGCTGACCGCCGATGGCCGCCACCAGCGCGTGCTGGACGAAGGCCTGCAACGGCTGGGGCGTTGGCTGGAGCAACCGGAAGTGAAGGAGCGCGCCTCGCAGCTGATCGTGCGCTACATCCAGCGCGAATGGCCGACGCTGTCGAGCACGGTGAACTGGGTCAAGCCGATCGATGAGATCGGCGACAGCCTTGCCGAACGCCTGGCGCGCGCGGTGCTTGAGGAGCTGCAGCAGGTGCTGGCCGAGCCGCAGCACCCGCTGCGCCAGGACTACGAACAATGGCTGGGCAACTACGTGCAGCGCCTGCGCGAAGACCCGGCACTGGCCGAGCGCATCGAACAGCTCAAGCAGGAAATGATCGACCACCCTGCCCTGCAGGACTACGTGCAGGGCCTGTGGTCGCGCATCCATGCCAGCCTGCGCGGCGATCTGCAGCGCGAGGATTCGGCACTGGTCGGTCATCTGCAGCGCAGCCTGGCCTCGCTGGGTGACAGCCTGCAATCGGACCCGGCGTTGCGCGAGGCATTGAACCAGCACCTGCTGGAAGGCGCGCAGCGGCTCACCGGGCGCCTGCGCGAGGGCGTCACCACCCATATCGCGCAGACGGTGAAGAGCTGGGACGAGCGTCATCTGGTCGAGCAGCTGGAACTGAGCGTGGGCCGCGACCTGCAGTTCATCCGCTTCAACGGCACCCTGGTGGGTGGGCTGATCGGGCTGCTGCTGCATGCGGCTACGGTGCTGTTCCGGTTCTGAGGGGGTTCCCGGCCGGGCTGCGCCCGGCACCCGCAGAGGCGGGAGCCAGAGCAACAGCCACAGCTGGTTTCCTGCGGGATGGCAGGGCGCTGTGGGTTTGCGGGGCCGCCGTGAACCCATCCCTGGGGGCTTGGTCGCCGCATCCATGCGGCTCACACCCCGCAAACCCACAGCGCCCCGCCTTCGACCGTTTCCCCTCGATCTGCCTGGATCCACATGTTCGGGGGACGAATGGGGCTGTCACACTTGCTTAACGAAATGCGAATGCCTATCATTTACTGATCGGTTGTACGCTTAGCCAAGCGGGGCACGGAAGCACGCGCCCACCCGCCCCTTCGCCCGTGTACATCCCCCGACCACTGGGTCGCCTGCCTGCCGCAGGTGGCGCGCCGTCGATGGGAATCACGCTGGGTGACGTGCGCGGAGCGCATGGCTGCCATGGGTGCGTTTGCCATCGCCTGTTTTTTGTCCTGCATGGAATCGCACCGATGGCTTCTCCCCTGAATACTCCCCGCCCAACCCTGCTGGCCCTGGCCCTGACCGCTGTGATGATCGCTCCGCTGGCCCACGCCGATGCACCGCTCGCTGCCGATGCGCGCACGCTGGACACGGTGAAGGTGACCGCTGACGGCGAGATCGCAAACGGCTACACGGTGAAGAACACCCGCAGCGCGACCAAGCTGGATCTGTCGCTGCGCGAGACGCCGCAGTCGGTCACCGTCATCACCCGGCAACGGCTGGATGACATGGGGCTGTTCTCGTTGTCCGACGTGATGGGCCAGGTCACCGGGGTCAGCGTGTCGGTCACCGACAGCGAGCGCATCAGCTATGTTTCGCGTGGCTACACGATCGAGAACTTCCAGATCGACGGGATGCTCAACACCTTCGGTGGGTCGATCAAGACCAACACCGACAACGTCATCTACGAACGCATCGAAGTGATCCGCGGCGCCACCGGCCTGACCACGGGCGCCGGTGATCCGTCCGGCACCATCAGCATGGTGCGCAAGCGCCCCACCGACACCTTCCAGATGAGCAGCAACCTGACCGTGGGGCGCTGGGGCAACCAGCGCCTGGAAGCCGACCTGGGCGGTCCCGTGGCGTGGGACGGGCGCATCCGCGCACGCGTGGTCGCGGCCAAGCAGCAGAGCGATTCGTTCCGCGATGTCTACAAGCTCGACAAGGACGTGTTCTACGGCATCGTCCAGGCCGACTTGACCGGCAGCACCCTGTTCGAGCTGGGCTATGAATACCAGTCACCGCACACCACGGGCGTGACTTGGGGCGTGGTGCCTTACTGGGGTGCTGACGGCAACCCGGCCAACCTGCCGCGCTCGACCAATCTGTCGGCGTCGTGGAGCGAATGGCCGATCATTGAAAAGACCACCTTCGCCCGCCTCGAACAGCAGCTGGGCAGCGGCTGGTCGCTGAAGGGCAACGTCAGCCATGCCGTGCGTGATACCGATGGCAGCGTCTGGTACGGCGCAGCCGGCTACCCGCGCGCGGACGGCACCGGCGTCACCGCCTACGTCTCGCACTTCAACGAACACAGCACGATGGACGTGTTCGACGTCAACGTCGGCGGCCCGTTCCAGCTGTTCGGCCGCGAGCATGAGCTGGTGTTCGGGCTGGGCCAGTCCGTGCGCAAGGGCGAATCCGAAGCGACCAGCTTCGACACCAGCGCACCGGGCTACATGCAGGTTCCCGACTGGCGCAACTGGACCGGCAAGGTGCCGGTCCTGCCGGTGACACGCTACGGCCGTCTTTCCTCGGAAAACGAGCTGCGCCAGCGCGCCGCCTACATCGCCGCGCGCCTGCGCCTGGCCGACCCGCTGCTGGCCGTGGTCGGCGCCCGCTATGGCAGCTGGGAAACCCGACAGTGGGGCTACGGCTACGACGCCAACGGCAACCGCAACCGCACCACCCGCACCGGCTACAAGCCCGACGACACGCTGACCCCGTACGCCGGCCTGGTCTACGACTTCAATTCGATGTTCAGCGGTTATGTCAGCTACACCGACATCTTCAAGCCGCAGAACTACCGCGACCGCAACGGCAACTACCTTGAGCCGGTGGTCGGCGACATGTACGAGGCGGGCGTCAAGGCTGAATTCTTCGGTGGCCTGCTGAACGCCTCGGCCGCCGTGTTTGAAGGCAAGCAGGACAACGTGGCCGAGATCGATGATTCGGTGCCGCTGAACTCGCTGCCCGATGGCGGCCAGGCCTATCGCTCGACCGGCAAGGGCAACAAGGTGAAGGGTTGGGAACTGGAAACCCAGGGCAGCATCGGCGAGCAGTGGAACATCTCGGCCGGTTTCGCCCGTACCCGGATCCGCAACGCCGCGGGTGTGCTGCAACGGACCACCACCCCGCAGGAAACCTTCCGCCTCAACACCAGCTGGCGGCCGGGCGGCATCGAAGGCCGCTTCTGGCTGGGCGGTGGCGTGACCTGGCAGAGCCGCATCTGGAACAACAGCACCAAGCCGACGGCCGACTACCTGACCACCGGCCGCACCGAAAGTGCGCGCATCACCCAGGACGCGTTCTACCTGCTGAACCTGGCCGGTGGCTACCGCTTCAACGAGAACTTCAGCGCCCAGCTCAACATCAGCAACCTGCTGGACAAGAAGTACTACAACAACGTCGGCTTCTACCAGGGCGTGTACTGGGGCGAACCCCGCAACGTCAGCGTGACGCTGCGCTGGAAACTCTGATGACCTGATGGATGGTGCCGGTTCTGCGACCGGCACCCGGCCACGGATGGCCAACCCTGGCGTGCTTCGGTGCGCCGGCCTTCTCTTCATTCAACCTGCAGGACCGCCGTGGACCGCTCGCCCGCAACCGCCAGCCCCCGCCTCAGCACCTTCTTCGCCAACCCGCGATGGGGCGTGCTGTCCCGATCCCTTGCCGCCATCTTCGGCGGCTACGCGCTTGCCTCGATGACCACGGTGTTCTGTGCGCTGGCGCTGCCGGGCGCGCGCGGCCAGGCCGTGCTGACCGGCATGCTGCTGGCGATCCTGGTCGCCGCCTGCGCCGCGCTGTGGGCGTTCGCCACGCGCAGTGCGCTGCGTGCCTGGGTCGGCATTCTTGCCCCCACCCTGCTGTTGGCCGGCATTTCGCGCCTGCTGGGAGCGTGGGCATGAAGAATGGATTCCGCCAATCCATGGCCTGGCTGCATACCTGGACCGGCCTGCTGGTCGGCTGGCTGCTGCTGCTGATCTTCATGGCCGGCACCGCCAGCTACTACCGCGAGGAAATCAGCCGCTGGATGCGCCCGGAGCTGCCGCGCAGCACGGTAAGCACCGACGAAGCGGCGCAGCGCGCGGCCGACTACCTGCTGGCCAACGCACCACAGGCCGAGAGCTGGTTCGTCACCCTGCCGCAGCCACGCAATCCGGCCATGCAGATGTTCTGGCGGTTGCCGGCCGAGCTGGCCGACCCCAGCAAGGGCCGACGCGGCGCCTTCGGTGATGCCACCCTGGACCCGAACACCGGCACCGAGCTGAAGGCCCGCGAGACCCGTGGCGGCGACTTCTTCTACCGCCTGCATTTCGACCTGCACTACATTCCCGTGCTGTGGGCGCGCTACCTGGTGGGCTTCTGCGCGATGTTCATGCTGGTGGCCATCATCACCGGCGTGATCACCCACAAGAAGATCTTCAAGGACTTCTTCACCTTCCGGAAGGACAAGGGCCTGCGCTCCTGGCTGGACTTCCACAACGTCAGCGCGGTGATGGCCCTGCCTTACCACGCGATGATCACCTACACCGGCATCGTCACGTTGATGATCATGTACCTGCCGTGGGGAGTGAACGTGGCCTACGGCACCGACCAGGATGCGTTCTACGCGGAGGCCTTTGGTGGCCTGCCCGAGGTCACCGCGCCCGCCGAAGGCAAGGCTGCCCCCCTGCCGCTGCGGCAGCTGCTGGACAGTGCCCGCACGCATTGGCACGGCACCGAGGTCGCCGGTTTCAGCGTTGCCAATCCCGGTGCCGCCAATGCGGTGATCGACATCCGCCAGCGCGATGGCAAACGCCTGTCCATCGATACCCCGGCGCTGCGCTATGACATGGTCACTGGCGCGCTGCTGCAGGAAACGCCGCCTTCCGGTGGCGCCACCGCCACCCGTGGCGTGCTGTATGGCCTGCACCTGGCCCGCTTTGCCGATTGGGGCCTGCGCGCGTTGTTCTTCCTGTCCGGCCTGACCGGCTGCCTGATGGTGGCCAGCGGCGTGGTGCTGTGGGCGGTGAAGGAGCGGCCGAAGCATGCCAAGAGCGGTCGCACCGGCTTCGGCCTGCGCCTGGTCGATGCACTGAACATCGGCGCCGTGGCCGGTCTGCCGATCGCCTTCGCCGCCTATTTCTGGGGCAACCGCCTGCTGCCGCTGGGCTTGGCCGAGCGCTCCAACGCCGAAGCGAACGTGTTCTTCTACGCGTGGGGCGCCTCGCTGCTGGCAGCCTTCATCTGGCCCAAGCGGATGATGTGGGCGTGGCAGCTGTACATCGGCGCGGCCGCGTTCGCGCTGATTCCGGTGGTCAACGCATTGACCACCCACGCGCACCTGGGCGTGACGCTGTTCAACGGTGACTGGGCATTGGCCGGTTTCGACCTGTCGATGATCGCCTTCGGCGTCATGCTGGCCCTGTGCGGCTGGCGCATGCAACGCTGGACGCCGCCGCTGACTGCCGCCGAGAAGAAGAAACGCGCGGCGGCCGCTGCAGCGACGAAGGCACCGGCCGATGCAGTGGAAGCGGAGGCCAGCGCATGATGCTGCTGGTACTGGGGTTGTCGTTCACGGCGTTCACCGCGCTGTCGCTGGCGATGGAAAAGCATCAGCAGGAACTGCACGGCAAATCCGCGGCATCACCGGCACGGCGCACGCAATGGCGGGTGCTGGGCTGGGTGCTGCTGACGGTGGCTTTCGCACTGTGCGTGGTCGACCACGGCTGGGCGATGGGCCCGGTGCTGTGGCTCGGCGCACTCACCCTGGGTGGAATCGTGCTGGCGTTCGCGCTGTACCCGTACCGGCCGAAATGGATCGCGCCGCTGGCGATCGCGTTGCCGGTGATCGGGCTGGTGGTGGCGCTGTTGTAACCCGTGCGGTGTACCGCATCCACGCATGGCGTGGATCTACCGGACCCACGCTCGCCGGGCATGGCCCGGCGCTACCGTTCTGCGCGCACGTGGGTAGCGCCGGGCCATGCCCGGCGACGCGTCACGCCAGGCGCTTCAGCTCCCACGCACGATGGATGCGCGCATTGCGCTCGAAATCCGGGCCGATGGTGCTGGCGCTGATCTCGCGGCACTGGGCGAATTCGGCGATGGCGTTCTCTTCCAGCTTGAAGCGGCGGAAGTTGTTGGAGAAGTACAGCACGCCACCCGGCGCCAGTCGCGCGACGGCCGCACGCAGCATCTTCACCTGCTCGCGCTGTACGTCGAAGTCCTCGGCGCGGGCCGAGTTGGAGAACGTCGGCGGGTCGCAGAAGATCACGTCGTACTGGCCGCGATCGCCTTCCAGCCAGGCCATCGCATCGGCCTGCACCAGCAGGTGCTGATTGCCGCCCTGCCCGTTCAGGGCCAAGTTGTCGTAGCACCACTGCAGGTAGGTGGCCGACAGGTCGACGCTGGTGGTGCTGGCCGCACCGGCCACCGCCGCCTGCACGCTGGCCACGCCGGTGTAGCAGAACAGGTTGAGGAAGCGCTTGCCGCGCGCCTGCTCGGCCATCAGCCGGCGCAGCGGGCGATGGTCGAGGAACAGGCCGGTATCCAGGTAATCGAACAGGTTCACCTGCAGCAGCGCGTTGTTCTCGCGCACCACGAGGAACTCCTCGCGCTGCTCGAAACGGCCGTACTTGCTGCCGCCCTTGCCACGTTCACGCGATTTCATCGATACCTGTTCCGGCGGCACACCGAACACCTCGCGCGCAGCGGCCAGCAGTTCATTGCGGCGGCGGCGCACGTCGTTCTCGGGAATCGCGGCCGGTGCAGCGTATTCCTGCACATGCAGGAACGTGCGGCGCTGGCCGCCATCTTCCTCGTACACGTCGATGGCCGCTGCGTATTCCGGCAGATCGGCATCGTAGGCACGGAAACAGGTGATGCCTTCGCGCGCGCGCCAGCTCTTGAACTTCTTCAGGTTCTTGCGCAGGCGGTTGGCCACCATCTGCGCGCCTTCGCTCAGCTCGCGCACCTGTGCCGGGTCGCGGCCCGGCACCGCGATCGGATCGCAGACGATCAGTGCGCATTCCAGCGCACCATTGAACATCTGGTACTTCTTGCTCGCACGCAGGCCGGTGGCGAAGGCCAGTTCGTCATTGCCGCACAGCAGGCTGGCGCGCCACTGCGGCACGGCCTTCTGCAGGGCATTGCCCAGCTTGCGGTACAGCGCCGGATCGGCGGCCAGGCGCTCGTCATACGGCGGGTTGCAGACCACCGCGCCGATCTCCTGCTCCGGGGTGGGCAGGTCAGCCACATCGGCGCGGGTGAAGCGGATGGCATGGGCGACGCCGGCAACTTCGGCGTTCTCGCGCGCGGCCTGGATCGCCACCGGGTCGATGTCGCTGCCGTGGATGACCGGCTTCAGCGCGGCAAGGCCGGCCGCTTCGCGATCACGCGCTTCGCTCTGGATGGTTTTCCAGGCAGCCTTGTCGAAGCCCAGCCAGCGGCTCGGCGGCAGGCTGCCATGGCGCATCAGGCCGGGGGCGACATCGGCCGCCATCAGCGCGCCTTCGATCAGCAGGGTGCCGCTGCCGCACATCGGGTCCAGCAGGCCGCCACCGGCAGCGTGCAGGCGCGGCCACTGCGCGCGCATCAGCAGCGCGGCAGCCAGGTTTTCCTTCAACGGCGCGTCATGCGCCGCACCGCGCCAGCCGCGGCGATGCAGCGGGCCGCCGCCGAGGTCGATCGACAGCGAGGCGCGGCCCTTGCGCAGCGACAGGTTGACGCGCACGTCCGGCAGGTCGGTGTTGACCGAAGGGCGCTCCAGGCCTTCGTCACGCATGCGGTCGACGATGGCGTCCTTGATCCGCTGCGCGGCGAAACGGGCATGGGTGATCTTGTCGCCGGACACATGCGCGTCCACCGCCAGGGTCATCTCCGGCTTGATGTGTTCGTGCCACGGCAGGGCACGCACGCCGTCGTACAGCGCCTGCTCGTCCAGGCATTCGAATTCGTCGATCGGCCACAGCACGCGGCTGGCCAGCCGCGACCACATCACGATCCGCAGCGCCTGCTCCAGTTCGCCATCGGCGTTGACGCCGGCGATGGTGGCGGTGGCCTTTTCCAGGCCCAGGGCCGACAGCTCATCGGCAAGCAGGTATTCCAGGCCCTTGGCGCAGGAGACAAAAAATTTCACGGGATCGGTTCGCAGGTGGTCAGGCACGGCAGGGGGCCGGGCCATTCGGAAGGGAGGGCCGTGGACACGGCCGGCAGGCCCGCGCCGGGGGCGGCGGGGCTGCCATTGTAGTCAATGCGGGCGGGCGCGCCGTGCGCCCGGGCTTCACAGCTGCCGCAGCAGGCGCTCGAAGGCCTGCGCAGAGGCTTCCACGTGGTGCTCCAGGCGATGGCCATCGTCCACCAGCAGCAGCTGCGCCGAGCGCGCCTGCGCCCAGGCGATGACTCCGGCGGCCGGCACCACCTCGTCATGCCAGGCCTGCACCACCGTGGTCGGCACCGGCGCGGCATCCAGCGCCGGCATCGGGCCCATGGTGGTGGGCGGCACCATCAGGAACAGGCCGGCCACCGGCACCTGCAGCGAGGCGATGGCAGAGATGTAGGCGCCCAGGCTGGAGCCGGCCAGCACCACCGGCCCCTGCGCAGCGGCAGCGGCCGTGCGCTCGATCAGGCGTTGCAGGCGGGTGCGCACATCGCCAACGCGGCTCACCTGGCTCATCGCGTCCAGGTCGGTGTAATCGGGGCGCTCATGGGTCCAGCCAAGTCGCTCGGCGACTTCGGCCAGCGCGGTGACCTTGGTCGCCTCCGGGCCGCTCTCGAAGCCGTGGGACAGGATGCAGTGACCGCGGCTCATGCGTGCGCTCCCACGGAGCGGATCGACAGCAGAAGGGAAGGCAGTTTCATCCGGCAATGCTAGCATCGCCGCATGCCCAAACCGCTCCTGCCCGGCCTGCAGCTGCAGCCGTTGCCCTACCACGACCGCCTGCCACTGCGCGATCCATCCAGCCTGGCAATGGTGGTGATCCACTGCACCGAACTGCCCGACCTGGCGACCGCCCGGGAGTACGGCGAGCGCGTGCTGTACGACAGCGGCGCCGGCAACAGCGGGCATTTCTACATCGACCGCGACGGCAGCGTGGTGCAGTACGTGGCGCCGGAGCGCATCGCCCACCACGTGCGCGGCATGAATGCCGATACCGTGGGCATCGAACTGGTCAATTCGGGGCGCTACCCGCACTGGCTCGACAGCCGCCACCAGGCGATGGACGAGCCGTACACCGAAGCGCAGCTGCTGGCGCTGGAACGGTTGCTGCAGGCACTGGTGGCTCGTTACCCGTCGCTGCGGCGGATTGCCGGACATGACCAGTTGGACCTGGAGCAGGTGCCGGCCAGTGATGACCCGGCGGTGACCGTGGCGCGCAAGCGTGATCCGGGCCCGTTGTTCCCGTGGGCGCGGGTGCTGGCGAAGGTGCCGTTGCAGGGGTTGGAGTAAGCGCCGGCAGGGCTGCGCCCTGCACCCGCACAGGCAACGTCAACGTCAACGTCAAAAGCTGGCATTCGGTGGGATGGCGGGGTGGGTCCCGCGGCTGTTGGTAGGTGTCGACCTTGGTCGACACGTGGATCCACGCCATGCGTGGATGAACGTCAAATCGACCAACCCGCTTTGCTCAGGCGCCGGTGGCGACCGGGCGGCTGCTGTCGCTGACCCAGCCACTCCATGAGTCCGCGTAGATGCGTGCGCCGGACAGGCCCGCGCTTTCCATCGCCAGCAGCAGGTGGCAGGCGGTCACGCCCGAGCCGCACATCAGCACCACGCGTTGCGGGTCCTGGTTACCGATCACGCCCTGCAGTTCGGCACGCAGTTCCTGTGCATCGCGCAGGCGGCCGTCCAGCACGTTCAACGCAAACGGGCGATTGACCGCGCCCGGTACATGGCCGGCGACCGGGTCCAGCGGCTCCACCTCACCGCGGAACCGCTCGCCCGCGCGGGCATCGACCAGCCAGCCCGGCGCATGCTTGAGGCGTGATTCGATCTCGTCCGCGCTGGCAACCTGGCTGCCATCGAAGCGCCCCGGATACGCGGGCAACGCGATGACCTGGCTGCTGCCGGTCGCCAGCGGCTGGCCGGCGGCCTGCCACGCGGCGATGCCGCCATCGAGTACGGCCACGTTCGCATGCCCGATCAGGCGCAGCAGCCACCACAGGCGCGCGGCGGCCATGCTGCCATCGCTGCCGTCATACACCACCACCTGCGTGTCGGTGCCGATGCCCCATTGCCCCAGTCGTGCGGCGAACGCATCGCTGTCGGGCAACGGGTGGCGGCCATGGCCCACCCGCGTCAGATCGGACAGGTCGCGGTTGAGATCGGCATGCACTGCGCCGGGAATGTGTCCCTGCGCGTAGAGGCTGTTGCCCGCCTGCGGGTCGGCCAGCGATGCACGCGCGTCGACCACGCGCACGGTACTTGCGGTCGCGCGGGCATCGACCACGCGTACCCCATCGCCCAAGGCCGCAGCCAGGGTCGCAACATCGACAAGGGTGGTCCACGGCGGGTCGATCGGCTTCATTGCACTTGCTCCAGGCGGCGACGCAGGTTGTACAGGATGGCCGCGGTGGCGCCCCAGATGCGCTGGCCGGGCCAGCCATATTCAAGGACATGGCGGACGCGGCCGCGATGGTTGATTTCGACCTGGCGCAGGTTGTCGGCGGCCATCAGATAGTCCAGCGGCACTTCGAACACCTCGGCCACTTCGCTGGGCTGCGGGACCGCCACGAAATCCGGATCGATCACTGCCACCACCGGGGTCACCCGGTAGCCGGTGATGGTCACGAACGGATCGAGATATCCCAATGCCTGCACCTGTGTCGGCGCCAACGCGATTTCTTCCTGGCTTTCGCGCAGTGCGGCAGCCAGCGCATCGCGATCATCGGGCTCGGTACGGCCACCGGGGAAGCCAACCTGGCCACCATGTTGCCGCAGGGTTTCGGTACGCCGGGTCAGGATCACCTGCGCACCGTTGGCGCGCGGCACGATGCCAGCCAACACCGCCGCCTCGACCGGTGGGCCCGGAGGCAGCAGGTCATCCAGTTCACTGCGGTTCCAGCCGTCACCTGCCGGCGGTTCGGCCAGCGGATGCAGCGCGCGCAGCAGCCGCTCATGATCGGCCAACGACCCTCGCAGCGACTGCTGCAGCTGTTGGCGCAGGGGCAGCACACGCTGCAGGATGTGGCCGCGTTCGCTGTCGCTCATCGACGACCACCGTGCGATTTCGTCGATATGCCGCCCGCACCCGGCGCAGAGCCGGTTGCGATCCAGCTTGCAGACGTTGATGCAGGGGCTTGCGACAGCACGCGCCGTTTCTTCCATTATTTGCACCGGTCAACAGTAGCGCGAATGGGCTGAATTTGGGATGGGCCCCGCACGGCTGCAGCGTGGTGCAGAAACAAAAACGCGCCGGTGGGTTCACCGGCGCGTTGATGTTGACGCTGTTTCTTCTTACTTGACGCTGATCAGCTTGATCTCGAACTGCACAGCCACGTTCGGCGGGAACGGGGTGCGCGGGTCGGCGCCGTAGGCCTGATCCGGCGGCAGCGAGACTTCCCACTTCGAGCCTGCCGGCATCTGCAGCAGGGTCTCACGCATGGCCTTCATTTCGACTTCGCTGACCTTGATCGACGGAATCTGCTGGGCCGGGCGGGCTTCGGTCGGGCGCTGGCCGTACGGGAACGGACCGGCCACTTCCAGCTGCACGGTGCTGGCCTGGGTCGGCTTGGCACCCTTGCCGGCTTCGATCACACGGTACTGAACGCCGCTCGGCAGGGTCTGCACGCCCGCCTTTGCCTTGTTCTGCGCCATGAACTGATCGCTCTTGGTCTTGTTTTCGGCAGCAGCCTTTTCGTACTCGGCCTTGGCGGCCTGGGCACGGCCCTGCTCGCGCTTCTGGAACGCTTCAACGGCCGGCTTCAGCTGCTCGGCGGTAATGGCCGGCTGCTTCTTGGCGTAGGCGTCCTGCAGGCCCTTCACCACCGAGTTGATGTCCAGCTGCTCACCGCGACCGGTCAGCTCCGCCAGGTTGTTGCCGTAGTCGTAACCGAAGTAGTAGCTCAGCTTGCCCTTCTCGGACGCGATGTCCTGGGCGAAGGCATTGCCCGTCAGGGCCAGGGCCGCGACGGCGACCGCGATAGAACGCAACTTCATCAAACAGTTCTCCAGGGGTGGTAACTCAGGGACGTTCTGCGCCGCCCTGAGGCGACGGGTTAGGATAACGGCCACAACGTGTAACCGCTACTCACCACGCAGGCTATGACCTGTCTGCGTTTACAGAGTTCAATCTCACTTTTTTTTAACGTTCCAGGAGTTTCCCGTGGTCGAGGCCCCCGCTCCCCACCCGGTCGACGTCAGCGATGATGGCGCCGTCCGCACCATTACCGTGCAACGCCCGGACAAGCTCAACGCCCTCAATGCCGCCACCCTGCAGGCGCTGGCCGAGGCGTTTGGCGACGCCGCCGCCGACCCGGCGGTACGGGTGGTGGTACTGACCGGGGCTGGCCCCAAGGCGTTCGTGGCCGGGGCCGACATCGCGGAAATGAACACCTTGAGCGCGGTTCAGGGACGTGATTTCTCCCTGCTCGGCCAGGCCCTGATGCGCCGCATCGAACGCATGCCCAAGCCGGTGATCGCCCGGGTGAACGGATTTGCGCTGGGCGGCGGGCTGGAACTGGCCATGGCCTGCCATCTGCGCATCGCCGCCGATTCGGCCAAAGTCGGCCAGCCGGAGATCAACCTCGGCCTGATTCCCGGCTTCGGCGGCAGCCAGCGCCTGCTGCGCCTGTGTGGCCGTGCGGCCACGCTGGAACTGTGCCTGCTGGGCACCCCGATCGACGCCGCACGCGCGCTGGCCCTGGGCATCGTCAACGAAGTGGTGCCCGCCACCGAGCTCGACGCCCGCGTGCAGGCCCTGGCCCGGCAACTGGCACAGTCGGCGCCGCTGGCGCTGCGTGGCCTGCTCGACGCGGTGCACGTGGGCGGCGAATGCAGCCTGGAAGCCGGCCTGGAATACGAAAGTACGCAGTTCGGCCTGCTGTTCGCCACCGAGGACATGCGCGAAGGCACCAGCGCCTTCCTGCAGCGCCGCCCCCCCGCCTTCCAGAACCGCTGACGCCATGGCATCCCGACCCAACCCCGTGCTGCTGTTCGCCCGGGTCCAGGCAGACGATCCCGATGGTGCGCTGCAGGCTGGACTGATGGACTACGTCGTGCGCGCTGGCGATGAGCGGCTGCTGCCCGATCATCCGGACCTGCCCGACCGCCTGTGCCAGATGCAGTTGCAACTGCAGCGTGCATGGGCGGCGCGCGAACGCTTCCGCGCACGCGCCGTGCGCTTGGCCCGCCGCGAGGCCGAGCGTGATGCGCGCCGGACGCCCGCGCCGGCACCGGACGTCAAACCCGCCCTGCCTGCCGCCGCGGCCGCCATCCTCGCCCGGGCCAAGGCCCGCGCCGCCGGCAAGGAGCAGTAATGGCGACCGCGAAGAAGACCGCGCGCGCACCTGCGCGCCGCGGCGGTACGATGCCGCGTGCCGACGTGGTGGAAATGTTCACCCGCCTGCGCGAGCTCAATCCGCATCCGAAGACCGAGCTGGAATACAGCTCGCCGTTCGAACTGCTGGTGGCGGTCGCGCTGTCTGCACAGGCCACCGACGTCGGCGTCAACAAGGCCACCCGACGCCTGTTCCCGGTTGCCAACACGCCGGCGAAGATCCTCGCGCTGGGCGAAGAGGGACTGAAGAAGTACATCGCCACCATCGGTCTGTTCAACGCCAAGGCGAAGAACGTGATCGCCACCTGCGCGCTGCTTCTTGAGAAGCACGATGGCGAAGTGCCACGCGATCGCGACGCACTGGAAGCCCTGCCCGGTGTCGGCCGCAAGACCGCCAACGTGGTGCTCAACACCGCCTTCGGCGAACCGGTGATGGCGGTGGACACGCACATATTCCGTGTCGCCAACCGCACTGGACTTGCGCCCGGAAAGAACGTGCGCGAAGTCGAAGATCGACTGGTCAAAGCGATTCCCGCCGAGTTCCTGCTCGACGCGCACCACTGGCTGATCCTGCACGGCCGGTACGTGTGCAAAGCGCGCAAACCGGATTGCCCGGGCTGCGTGATTGCCGACCTGTGCCGGTTCAAGGACAAGACCCCCGCGGAGTGACGGCGCCATCCACGCATGGCGTGGATCTACTGCAACCGGGGCGCAATCCGCGCGTCATACGTAACCGGTTTCAATGGCAGGCCCAGCCGTGACGGGGCCTGCGGCGGATCGCCGCCGTGCGCGAACTGTCACATTTACGCAATCTTCACGTTTTAGCCTGCGCGCATCTTCCCACCTGCCTGCAAGGCTCCTCTCCATGAAACTGCATCACCAGCTCCTGACGATCGCCGTGGCTGCTGCGCTGTACGTGCCGGCCGCCCACGCCGAAGTCGCCATCGATGTGATCGGCGGTTCGGAAATCACCTTCGAAGGCCTGGTCCAGGCCGACGGCAACTGGTACGACAATGACGTCGTGGACCTCAACGGCGGTGACGCCGGCAACGGCAAGAACAGCGAATTCGAACTGCGTCGCGCCGAGCTGGTGCTGAAGGGCAAGGGCCCGGGCAACGTGGAATGGGTCGTGGGCTACGACGCCAAGGCCGACAAGTTCCTCGACACCAACGTGAAGTACAAGCTGCTGGGCAACGCCAACCACTTCATCCAGGTCGGCCAGTTCAAGCAGCCCAACAGCCTGGAAGAACTGTCCAGCACCAAGAACAACGACTTCATCTCCAAGGCTGCGGTCACCAACACCTACGCTGTCGCCCGTCGCCTGGGCGGTGCCTACAGCTACGGCCAGGACAACTGGTCGGTCACCGCCAGCGCCTTCGGCCGCGAACTGACCCGCAACCTGGCCCACGGCAGCGGCTACGGCGCGCGTGGCACCTGGGCCCCGATCAACGAGAAGGGCCAGGTCCTGCACTTCGGCCTGAGCTACGTCGACTACGACACCGACGCAGACACCCTGCGCGTGCGTGCCCGCCCGAACGCCGACCTGGCCACCGCGCGCCTGGTCGATGGCGGCAACATGACCGACACCGACCGCGTCAGCACCATCGGCGCCGAGGCGATGTACTTCCAGGGCCCGTTCAAGGCCCAGGCCGAGTACTACACCAGCAAGGCCAAGCGTTACGCCCATGACAACTACACCACCGACGGCTACTACGTCAGCGGCGTGTGGAATGTCACCGGCGAAAGCTGGAGCTACAAGGGCGGCACCCCGGGCACCGGCCTGCCGAACAACCCGGCCGGCGGCCAGTGGCAGCTGGGCGTGCGCTATGACCACATGGATCTGAACGACGGCAACCTCGCCGCCAATCCGGTGGCCGGCCGTCCGCCGATCGTCGATGGCGTGCTCGGCGGCAAGATGGACATTTGGACTGTCGGCGCGAACTGGTACTGGCGCTCGAACTTCAAGCTGATGCTCAACTACGTGATGGTCGACAGCAAGAAGTACAGCTCGACCGCCCGCGGCTTCGTCAACGACGATCCGAACATCCTGGAAGCCCGCGCGCAGTTCTTCTGGTAATACCGGAAGCACGCGTTCGAACGAAGGCACGGCCCAGGCCGTGCCTTCGTCGTTGTGGGCAGGCGGTGGCCGCGCGATGATGCCCTGCCCTGTCGACAAGGACCTTCGGGATGCCTTCTTCGCTCCGCCTGCGCCGCCTGCTTTGCGGTGTCCTGCTCGCTGCCCTGCCCGCCACTGCGTTTGCCTGTGACGATGCGGATACCGTGCGTGAGGCCGCGTATCGGCAGTTGCCGGCCGGCGCGCTGCCGGTCACGGCACGTTTCACCGATGCGGACAGCACGGCCTGCCGCGCGTGGCCCGCGCAGCCCGGCACGACCCTGCTGGCCGTCGCCCAATGGACCGCCCCCGCCTCGGAAGACGTGCGCGGTGGCGACCTGGACCTGTTGCTGATCGATACCGCCAGTGGCCAGCCGCTGGCCTGGACCCGCGTGGCCGATGCGGTCAGCAGTGATGCGCTGCGCTTTACCGGCCTGCGCCTGGACACAGCACGCTGGCAGTTGGACCCCGCCACCCGCGCGTTCGGCGTGCGCATGGACTACAGCGGCAGCTCAGGACCCAACCCGTTCGCGCAGACCGAACTGCAGTTGTTCGTACGCGAGGGCCGGCAGCTGCGCCGGGTGCTTGCCCCGCTGGCCGTCAGTGGCAGTCGCGGCGAATGGGATACGCGTTGCGCCGGCGAGTTCAGCCGCTTCGAGCGCACGCTGGAGATGGGCAGTGCCAATGCCGCTGGCCTGGCGCCGATCGTGGTGCGCGAAAAACGCACCGATACGATCAGCGTCGCCGCCGGTGACGACTGCCATGCCACCGACACCACGGCACCCGTACAGCGCTGGACACTGCAGCCCCGCGACGGTCGCTATGCCGTTCCGGAGGCGCTGCGCGGGCTCTGAAGGGCGGGCTTGGGCACCGCCATGACGGCTGTCACGTTCGCGTCATATGACAGACGCGGGCGTGTCATGGAACCGTTATGGAATGTGCACCGAAACGTCGGGCAGCCGCCCCTCGACCACCCCAGGAGTCTCTCCCGTGATCCACGCCTTCAAGTCGCGCGCCGCCGTCGCCATTCTGGCCGCGTCGTCCGTGTTCGCCGCCAACGCCGCCGATGTCACCGGCGCGGGCGCCTCGTTCATCTACCCGGTGATGTCCAAGTGGTCGGCCGACTACAGCACCGCTACCGGCAAGAAGGTCAACTACCAGTCGATCGGTTCCGGCGGTGGTATCGCCCAGATCAAGGCAGCGACCGTGGACTTCGGTTCGTCCGACGCGCCGCTGAAGCCGGAAGAGCTGGCTGCCGCCGGCCTGGCCCAGTTCCCGTCGGTGATCGGTGGCGTGGTGCCGGTGATCAACGTTGCTGGCGTCGCCCCCGGCGCGCTGAAGCTGGACGGCCCGACCCTGGCCAACATCTTCCTGGGCAAGATCACCACCTGGAACGACCCGGCCATCGCCGCCCTCAACAGTGGCCTGACCCTGCCCAGCGGCAAGATCACGATCGTTCATCGTTCGGACGGCTCGGGCACCACCTTCAACTTCGTCAACTACCTGTCCAAGGTCAGCCCGGAGTGGAAGAGCAAGGTCGGTGAAGGCACTTCGGTACAGTGGCCGGCCGGCATCGGCGGCAAGGGCAACGAAGGCGTTGCTGCCTACGTGAAGCAGATCAAGGGCGGCATCGGCTATGTCGAACTGTCCTACGCGCTGCAGAACAAGATGTCCTACGCGGCGATGAAGAATGCGGCCGGCAAGATCGTGCAGCCGTCGGACGCCTCGTTCTCGGCCGCTGCGGCCAGCGCCGACTGGGCCAACGCCCGTGACTTCTACCTGGTGATGACCAACGCCCCGGGCGCTGATGCGTGGCCGATCACCGCCACCAACTTCATCCTGGTGCGCAAGCAGCCGAAGAACGTGGCGGGCGCCAAGGCCACGCAGGAGTTCTTCCGCTGGGTCTACAAGAATGGCGATGCGCAGGCCAAGCAGCTGGACTACGTGCCGCTGCCGGACGCGCTGGTGCGCCAGATCGAGACCTACTGGACGCAGAACCTGAAGTACTGAGTTCGTTGCAAGGCGTTCCCCCGCAGGAACGGGGCCGGCGGGTCCTCTCTCCCCCGCCGGCCCCACCGGGCGCTGGATCCTTCGGGGTCCGGCGCTCTTCTTCTTTGTAGGGTTGGTCGTGAAAGGCGCTGCGCTTCCGTTGATGAGTTGCTGCGGCGATGGGCCGGGCTGCGCAGGACGGCCGCAAGTACGTCCTTGTAGGCTCGGCCCATCGCCGCCTGATGGTTCATCGGGGCGCGGTGGGGTCATGGAAGGCAGGAGCGGGGGCAACGGTTACCCGGCCCTCCGCCGCGCTGGGGACCGCGCAGAAGCGCAGTTGGGGCTGTCAGCCGACCCGGCAGCCAACCGTGAATCCCGCGAAACCCTTGCCAGAACGTGATCCAGGACACCTCTGTCATGGACGTCATACGGCTGTAACAAAAACATCATTTCATAGCCGCATCCGCCGACACCGTCGGCTCTACCCCGCTATGGAGTGACCATGAAACTGCACTCGGCCAGCCTTGCCGCCCTTTCCCTGGCCATCGCCCTGGGCCTGTCTGCCTGCGGTGGCGACAAGCAGGCCGCACAGCAGCCGGCCGCTGACGGCGCCGCTGCTCCGGCCGCTGCCGGCGACAAGGTGACCGCTGAGGTCTCCGGTGCCGGCGCCTCCTTCATCTTCCCGCTGGTGTCCAAGTGGTCGGCCGACTACAACACCGCCACCGGCGCGAAGATCAACTACCAGTCGATCGGTTCCGGTGGTGGCATCGCCCAGATCAAGGCCGGCACCGTTGATTTCGGTTCGTCCGACAAGCCGCTGAGCAGCGACGAGCTGGCCCAGGCCGGCCTGGCCCAGTTCCCGTCGGCCATCGGCGGCGTGGTGCCGGTGGTCAACATCGACGGCCTGGAAGCCGGCAAGCTGCGCCTCAGTGGCGCCCTGCTCGCCGACATCTTCCTGGGCAAGGTCAAGACCTGGAACGACCCGGCCATCGTCGCCGCCAACCCGGGCGTGACCCTGCCGGACGGCAAGATCACCATCGTCCACCGTTCGGATGGTTCGGGCACCACCTTCAACTTCTCCAACTACCTGTCCAAGGTCAGCCCGGAGTGGAAGAGCAAGGTCGGCGAAGGCACCTCGGTGCAGTGGCCGGACGGTGTGGGTGGCAAGGGCAATGAAGGCGTTGCTTCCTACGTGAAGCAGATCAAGGGCTCGATCGGCTACGTCGAACTGGCCTATGCCCTGCAGAACGCGATGCCGTACACCTCGCTGCAGAACGCGGCCGGCACCTGGGTGCAGCCGAACGCTGAAACCTTCGCCGCCGCTGCCGCCAGCGCCGACTGGGCCAGCGCCAAGGACTTCAACCTGGTCATCACCAACGCCCCGGGCGAGCAGGCGTGGCCGATCACCGCCACCAACTTCATGCTGATGCAGAAGAAGCCGAAGGATGCCAAGCGCAACCAGGATGCGCTGGCCTTCTTCAAGTGGGCCTTCGAAAGCGGCCAGACCCAGGCCAACGAACTGCACTACGTGCCGCTGCCGGCCGAGCTGGTCAAGCAGATCGAAGCCTACTGGGCGACCGAACTGAAGTGATGGACCCGACGGTGCCCGCCACGTGCGGGCACCGTCTCCTGCACATCGTGCTGCCCCGCCCCTTCCTGGCCCTGCCGTCCCCATGAATGCCATCGCCCAGCCTGTAGCCGCCCCGTCCACGCGTGACACGCGTGATGCCCGCAACGACAAACTGTTCCGATGGGTGCTGGTCGGCACCGTCATCTTCGTCCTGATCGCGCTGGCCTGCGCCGCACTGTCGATGCTGTGGGGTGGTCGCCACGCTCTGCAGATGCAGGGCCTGAGCTTCTTCTTCTCCTCCGACTGGAATCCGGTCGAAAACAAGTTCGGCGCCCTCGCCCCGATCTACGGCACCCTGGTCACCGCGCTGATCGCGATGGTCATCGCCGTGCCGGTCAGCTTCGGCATCGCCTTCTTCCTCACCGAAGTGGCACCGCGCTGGCTGCGTGGCCCGGTCGGTACCGCCATCGAACTGCTGGCGGGCATTCCCTCGATCATCTACGGCATGTGGGGCCTGTTCGTGCTGGTGCCGGTGATGACCGAGTACGTCACCCCGTTCCTCAACGAAACCCTGGGCGAATGGCCGATCATCGGCCCGGTGTTCCAGGGCCCGCCGCTGGGCATCGGCATGCTCACCGCCGGCTTCGTGCTGGCGATCATGGTCATCCCGTTCATCTCCTCGGTGATGCGCGAAGTGTTCCTGACCGTGCCGACCCGCCTGAAGGAATCGGCCTACGCGCTGGGCTCCACCAAATGGGAGGTGAGCTGGGACATCGTGCTGCCCTACACCCGCTCGGCGGTGATCGGTGGCGTGTTCCTCGGCCTCGGCCGCGCACTGGGCGAGACGATGGCGGTGGCCTTCGTGATCGGCAACAGCGTGCGCCTGTCGCCGTCGCTGCTGGAACCGGGCACCACCATCGCCGCACTGATCGCCAACGACTTCGGCGAAGCCACTGAAACCTACCGCTCGGCGTTGCTGCTGCTCGGCTTCGTCCTCTTCATCGTCACCTTCGTGGTGCTCGCCATCGCCCGCCTGATGCTGATGCGCCTGTCCCGCAAGGAGGGCAACTGATGTCCAGCACCGCTGACTCCCTGTACCTGCGCCGCCGCATCGGCAATGTCATCGCCATCGCGATGTCCTGCGCCACCGCGCTGTTCGGCCTGTTCTTCCTCGGCTGGATCCTGTTCACCCTGGCCTCCAAGGGCCTGGCCGGCATCAACCTGGATCTGTTCACCAAGATGACACCGCCGCCGATGCAGGAAGGCGGCCTGGCCAACGCCTTCTTCGGCAGTGCGGTGATGTGTGCGCTGGCGATCGGCATCGGCACCCCGCTGGGTGTGCTGGCCGGCACCTGGCTGGCCGAGTACGGCAACGCCCGCAAGGCCGGCACCGTGGTCCGCTTCGTCAACGACATCCTGCTGTCGGCCCCGTCCATCGTGCTGGGCCTGTTCGTCTACACCCTGTACGTGATGCAGACCGGCGGCAGCTTCTCCGCCTTCGCCGGTGCACTGTCGCTGGCCTTCATCGTGCTGCCGGTGGTGGTGCGTACCACCGACGAGATGCTGCGCCTGGTGCCTTCGCAGATGCGCGAAGCCGCGCTTTCGCTGGGCATTCCGCAGTGGAAGGTGATCGTGCAGGTGCTGTACCGCAGTGCCTCGGCCGGCATCATCACCGGCATCCTGCTGGCGCTGGCCCGCATTTCCGGCGAGACCGCACCGCTGCTGTTCACCGCCTTCGGCAACCAGTACTGGAACAGCAACGTGTTCCAGCCGATGGCCTCGGTGCCGGTGGTGATGAACCAGTTCGCCGGCAGCCCGTACGAATCCTGGCAGGTGCTGGCCTGGGCCGGCGCGCTGGTGCTGACCGTGTTCGTGCTGCTGGTCAGCCTCTCTGCGCGCGGCATCCTGCTGCGCAACCGTATCTCCCATGACTGACCTTTCCGTGGATACCGCCATGAACGACCTTTCCAACGCCGTGCCGATGCAGCGCATCGTCGTGCCGGCCTCGCACGAGAACCTGCACGCTCCGGCCCCGGTCAAGCTCGCCGCGCGTGGACTGGACTTCTACTACGACAAGTTCCACGCCCTGAAGGGCATCAACCTGGAGATCCCGGAAAAGCGCGTGACCGCGCTGATCGGTCCCTCCGGTTGCGGCAAGTCGACCCTGCTGCGCATCTTCAACCGCATCTACGCGCTGTATCCGAAGCTGGAAGCGCGCGGTGAGGTGATCCTCGACGGCGAGAACATCCTGTCGCCGAAGTACCCGATGAACCGCCTGCGCAGCAAGGTCGGCATGGTGTTCCAGAAGCCGGTGCCGTTCCCGATGACCATCTTCGAGAACGTGGCCTACGGCATCCGCCACCACGAGAAGCTGTCCAAGGCGGACATGGCCGACCGTGTCGAGCACGCGCTGCGCCAGGGCGCGCTGTGGGACGAAGTGAAGGACAAGCTCAACCAGAGCGCGCTGGGCCTGTCCGGTGGCCAGCAGCAGCGTCTGTGCATCGCCCGTGCCGTGGCCCTGCGCCCGTCGGTGCTGCTGCTGGACGAGCCGACCTCGGCGCTGGACCCGATTTCCACCAGCCGCATCGAGCAGCTGGTGGAAGAGCTCAAGCACGAGTACACCATCGTGATCGTCACCCACAACATGCAGCAGGCCGCGCGCGTGTCCGATTACACCGCCTTCATGTACCTGGGCGACCTGATCGAACACGACCGCACCGAAGTGATCTTCTCGCAGCCGTCCAAGCAGCAGACCGAGGATTACATCACCGGCCGGTTCGGCTGATCGACGCTGACGCTTCGCCACCTGTCCCAGCCAGGCGCGCCTGGCTCTACCTGGATTGCAGAACATGAACCTTCCCAACGACCACATCGTCAAAAGCTACGACGAAGAGCAGCAGCGCCTGGTGGCCGAGATCGTGCGCATGGGCGAGATGGCCGTCGCCCAGCTGGAGGCGTCGATGGACGTCATCGAAAAGCGCGATGAGAACGCCGCCCATCGCATCATCGCCAACGACGAAGCGATCGATTCGCTGGAACAGCAGATCAGCCACGACGTGATGCGTCTGGCGCTGCGTGGCCCGATGGCCCGCGACCTGCGCGAGATCCTCGCCGGCCTGCGCATTCCGGCCGATATCGAACGCATCGGCGACTACGCGGCCAACGTCGCCAAGCGCTCGATCGCGCTGGGCAAGGTGCCGCCGCTGCCGCAGATCCAGGGCCTGCGCGCCCTCGGCCGCCTGGCCGCACAGCAGGTCCGCCGCGCCATCGCCGCCTACCGCGACAACGACGCCGATGCCGCGCTGGAACTGCGCGAGGACGACGCCCGCCTGGATGCGCAGTACACCGCGCTGTTCCGCGAGCTGCTGACCTACATGATGGAAGACCCGCGCAACATCACCCCGTGCACCCACCTGCTGTTCATGGCCAAGAACCTGGAGCGCGTGGGCGACCATGCCACCAACATCGCCGAGAACGTGTGGTTCCTGGTGCACGGCGAACAGCCGCTGCCGCCGCGCCAGAAGCGGGACGAGACCTCCAGCGCGGGCGATATCTGATACTGCACTGCAACACCGGATTCGACTCCAGGGTGGCCGCTGTCCTCGTGACAGCGGCCTTTTTGTTGGCGCTGCAATACTTCTCACGAAAATTTGAATTCCCGGCGAGGATTCGTTGAGTAGGATCGCTGCACCATCGCTTCACCACGGGCACCCGCCCACCACCCAGGAGCACGACCGATGAGCACCTCCAACAAGACGCTGTCCCTGCTGACCGCCACCGCCCTGGCCGCAGGCCTCGGCATGACCGCCTCCGCCTCGGCACTGAGCATGACCGACCTCGCCCAGGGCTACCTGGTGGCCGGCCAGGCGGCCAAGGCCACCGATGCGAAGGCGACCGATGCAAAATCCGCCGATGCGGCCAAGCATGCCGAAGGCAAGTGTGGCGCCGATGGCAAGAGTGCTGAAGGCAAGTGCGGCGGCGACAAGGGCAAGGCAGCGGCCGGTGCGGACACCAAGGCCAAGACCGGCGGTGACAAGAAGTCGGCCGAAGGCAAGTGCGGCGAAGGCAAGTGCGGTGGCAAGCACTGACGTCCGCGCCGGCGTCGTCCACCCGCGGTCGCCGCTTCCTGCGGCGGCCGTGGGCCTGGGCCTGCGCCGTGCCCTGCTGCAGGACCTGCGCGATGCACCGGCCGGCGATTTCGATTTCCTCGAATGCGCGCCGGAGAACTGGATCGCTGTCGGTGGTCCCGCAGGTGACGCGTTGGCCGAACTGGCGGCGCGCCATCCGCTGAGCTGCCACGGCCTGTCGTTGTCGCTGGGCGGCAGTGCGCCCCTGGATACCCAGCTGCTGGCGCAGGTGGGTGCGTTTCTGCACCAGCATCAAGTGCCGCTGTACAGCGAACACCTGAGCTACTGCAGCGACGAGGGCCACCTGTACGACCTGCTGCCGATTCCATTCACCGATGAAGCGGTACGCCACACCGCTGCCCGCATCGCGCGGGTGCAGGACATTCTCGGCCGCCGCATCGCCGTGGAAAACGTGTCGTACTACCTGGCGCCGGACCCGACGATGGACGAACTGACCTTCACCACTGCCGTGCTGGCCGAGGCCGACTGCGATCTGCTGCTGGACGTCAACAACGTCTACGTCAATGCCTGCAACCATGGCTACGACGCCGATGCCTTCATCGCCGGCCTGCCCGCACAACGCATCGTCTGCCTGCACGTGGCCGGGCACTTGGACGAGGCGCCGGACCTGAAGATCGACACCCACGGCAGCCCGGTGATCGACCCGGTGTGGGACCTGCTGGCACGCACCTACGCCCGCATCGGCCCACGCCCTACCCTGCTCGAACGCGACTTCAATTTCCCGCCCTACGCCGAGCTGCGGGGCGAACTGCAGACCATCCACCGCCTGCAGGCCGCGCATGCCGGAGCCGCCCATGGCTGACGCCTCCGAACGCCTGCGTGCGCAGCAGCACGCGTTCACCGCGCACCTGCGCGACCCGGCGCAGGTACCGGCGCCGCCCGGCATGGATCCGCGTCGGGTGGCTGTGTACGAACGCCTGCTGTTCAACAATCTGCTGGGATTGTTGAGCAATGGCTTCCCGGTCTGCGTGCGCCTGCTGGGCGAACCGGACTGGCGTGCACTGGTGCGCCACTATTTCGCCAGCCACCATTGCCACACCCCGTTGTTCACCGAGCTGGCTGCCGAGTTCGTGCAGTGGCTGCAGGTGCAACCGGAGCTGCCGCATCCGGCGCTTGCCGAACTGGCCCACTACGAGTGGGTGGAGACCGCGCTGTACCAGCTGCAGGCCGATCCGCTGCCGGAACCGGGCGACATCGATCCGCTGCAGGTGCCGCTGCGCCGCTCACCGCTGGCCTGGCCACTGCTGTACCGCTGGCCGGTGCATCAGCTGGGTAGCGAATATGCACCGTCGCAACCACCGGCAGAGCCCACCGGCCTGCTGGTACGGCGTGATGCCGATGGAGCGGTGCGCTTTGCCACACTGACCAGCCTGGCGGTGCATCTGCTGACCCTGATCGGCGAGTCCCCCGGGGCCACCGGCCAACAACAGCTGCAGCAACTGGCCGCCCTGCACCACCTCGATCCTGGGACATTGGCCGCCCCTGGCGCGCACCTGCTGCAGCAGTTCCTGCGTGCTGGCGTGATCGGTCCGCTCCCCGCTTCACCCTGACGCCCCTTCCAGGAGATACACCGATGAAGACCCCGACCCTGGCCGCCGCACGCGGCCAGCTGGACCGTTTCGCCCCGTGGTTGGCCCCGCTTGGCCTGCGCCTGCTGCTTGCCTGGGAATTCTTCGAATCCGGGCGCGAGAAGCTGCACGGGCAGAACTGGTTCGCCGATCTGCAGGATGCCTTCCCGTTTCCGTTCGACCAGCTGCCCGCTGCGCTGAACTGGCAATTGGCCACTTGGTTCGAACTGGTGGGCGCAGCGTGCCTGCTGTTGGGCTTCGGCACCCGCTTTGCCGCCGCCAGCCTGCTGGTGCTGACGGCTGTGGCAACGTACGCGGTGCACTGGCCGGCCGAATGGAGCTCGCTGGGCGATCTGGCGATGGGCTATGCGATCAGCGATCAGGGCTTTGGCAACTTCAAACTGCCGGTGCTGTTCATGGCGATGCTGTTGCCGCTGCTGTTCACCGGTGCTGGGCGCCTGAGCGTGGATGCGGTGCTGGCGCGGTGGTATCCGTCGGGCCCCACGGCGCGGCCTGTGCTCCGGTAGACGCCGTCCTTGGTCGGCGCGCAGGGTGCCAACCAAGGTTGGCACCTACCAGGATCCCGGGCGCCGTGGTCGGCGCACGCCGCGCCGTCCGGTAAATGCCGTCCTTGGTCGGCGCACGCCGCGCGGTCCGGTAGATGCCGACCTTGGTCGGCGCGCAGGGTGCCAACCAAGGCTGGCACCTACCGGGATCCCGGGCGCTCAGGGTCGCTCTGCTAGAATCCGTACATGACCGACCCCACTTCCGCACCTGCCGCCCTCCCTGTTTCCGACGTACCCCAGGCGCAGCGCGCGATGTCACAACGCTTCCGCGGCTTCCTGCCGGTGGTGGTGGATGTTGAAACCGGCGGCTTCGACAGCCAGCGCAACGCGCTGCTGGAAATCGCCGCCGTGCCGATCGAGATGGACGAGAACGGCCTGCTCTACCCCGGCCAGACCGCCAGCGCCCACGTGGTGCCGGCCGAGGGACTGGAGATCGACCCGAAGTCGCTGGAAGTGACCGGCATCATCCTCGACCACCCGTTCCGGCTGGCCAAGGAAGAGAAGGCGGCGTTGGACCACGTCTTCACTCCGGTGCGTGCAGCGATGAAGAAGTACGGCTGCCAGCGCGCGATCCTGGTCGGCCACAACGCGCATTTCGATCTCGGCTTCGTCAACGCCGCGGTGGCCCGTACCGGGCACAAGCGCAACCCTTTCCACCCCTTCAGCGTGTTCGACACGGTCACCCTGGCGGGCATTGCCTATGGCCAGACGGTGCTGGCACGCGCGGCCACGGCGGCCGGGCTGGGCTGGGATGCCAACGAGGCGCACAGCGCGGTGTATGACACCGAGCAGACGGCGCGGTTGTTCTGCACGATCGCCAACGCCTGGCCGCGGTGAAGCAGCCAACGGCGGAGCCCCTCGTGGCGGGCTGACAGCGATTCCTGGGCGGGCCGGGCGGGTGGACTGCGCAGGGGACGCTGCAAGTACATCCCTGTAAGCTCGGTCGCCGCATCCATGCGGCTCACGCCCCTGTGC
>NZ_JFYS01000008.1:0-118840 GCF_000632045.1 Stenotrophomonas sp. RIT309 | reverse complement strand
CTCCCTGGTGAAATTAGCGCTATGGAACCACCCGATCCCATCCCGAACTCGGAAGTGAAACGTAGCTGCGCCGATGGTAGTGTGGCCTAAGCCATGCGAGAGTAGGTCATCGCCAGGGTTTACATCCAAAAACCCCGCTGCTCACGCAGCGGGGTTTTTCTTTGCGCGCGAGAAACCGAAGGTAGTGCCGGCCGCTGGCCGGCAACCTCATGAACATCACGCGGCTGCACGTGCCAGCCGGCCAGCGGCCGGCACTACCGGGTCCCAGCACTCACGCACAAAAAAGCGGCGCCCAAGGGCGCCGCTTTCTTTGGAACTCAACGGCTGGGGGACTTACTTCGCCGCAGCGGCCGGTGCCTTGGCCTTCATCATCGTGTCGCGGGCAGCCTTGAACGGATTGCCTTCGTACCAGTTGGGCCAACGATCGCCGCCGGCCAGTTCCTTGCCGACGCCATACATCAGCTGCAGGTCCTCGACCGTGCCATCCAGCTTCCAGGTGGCCGGGTCATACTCGTCCTTCGGGCCGTGGTAACGGTTGGAACCGTAGTCGGCGGCCGCCTTGCGGCCAGCCTCGACACCGCCGTCGCGCAGGTCCTCACCGCCGTCGGCGTACAGCGCCGGCACACCCGCCTTGGCGAAGTTGAAGTGATCCGAACGGAAGTAGAAGCCGCTCTGCACCGAGGTCTCGCCGTGCAGGGTGCGATCCTGGGCTGCAGCCAGCGGCTTGAGGATGTCTTCCAGCTCCGAACTGCCGAAGCCGGTCACCGTCACGTCCTTGGCACGACCGGCCACCGACATCGCATCGATGTTGATGACACCAGCGATCTTGTCCAGCGGGAAGGTCGGGTGGGCGACGTAGTACTTCGAACCCAGCAGGCCGGATTCTTCCAGGGTCACCGCCAGGAACACCACCGAACGTTCCGGCTTCGGTTCCTGATGGGCCATCGCTTCGGCCACCTCAAGGATGCCGGCCACGCCGGTCGCGTTGTCGACGGCACCGTTGTAGATGTTGTCGCCCTGTTCGCCCTCATGCTTGCCGAGGTGGTCCCAGTGCGCCATGTACAGCACGGCCTCATCGGCACGCTTGCTGCCAGGCAGCACGCCCACCACGTTGCGCGACTGCTTCTGCGCGACCTTGCTCTTCAGGTCCACCGAAGCGGTTGCCTTCAGCGGTACCGGCTTGAAGCCGGGCTTGCTGGCGTCCTTGTAGGCCTGGTCCAGATCCAGCCCGGCGCGGGCGAACAGGGCCTTGGCCGCGTCGGCGCTCAACCAGCCCTGTACCGGCAGGCGCGGCTCCGCATCGTCCTTGGCCGGCAGGTCGTACTGCGGGCCGGCCCAGGAGTTCTTCACCACGTCCCAGCCGTACGAAGCGCCCGCGGTGTCATGCACGATCAGCGCGGCAGCAGCTCCCTTGCGCGCAGCTTCCTCGAACTTGTAGGTCCAGCGGCCGTAGTAGGTCATGCGCTTGCCGTCGAACAGCTTTTCGTCATCGACATGGAAGCCCGGGTCGTTGACGAACATGACCACCGTCTTGCCCTTCCAGTCCTGGCCGGCGTAATCGTTCCACTTCTGCTCCGGCGCATCCACGCCGTAGCCGACGAAGACGAGGTCGCTGGCATCGACCTTCACTTCTGTCTGGCCGGTACGGGTGCCCACCACCATGTCGGTACCGAACTTCAGTTCGCGGGTCTTGCCGCCCTGGGTGAGGGTGAGCACGGTCGATTCATCGGCCGTGGTCTCGGTCATCGGCACGTCCTGGAACCAGCTGTCGCCGTTGCCGGGCTGCAGGCCGATGCGCTGCATCTGGTCGCGGATGTAGTTGACTGTCAGTTCTTCGCCCTTGCTGCCGGGCGAACGGCCCTCGAACTCGTCAGAGGCCAGGGTCTTCACCATCTCGGCGAAGTCGGCGGCGTTGATCGCCGCTGAGAAGGTGTGCGTGGCCGGCTTGGCGGCGTTGTCGACGCTGGGCGCCGGAGCCGGGGTGTCTTCGCCTTTGCAGGCGCTGAGCGCGGCCGCGGCGGCCAGGCACAGGAGGAGTTTGCGGGGCATCATCGGTTCCTGGAAACACAAGGGACGGCCACGCAGCACGCGCGACCGGTAGCGGGGAGTATCGCCCAAGCCGCAGGCTCAGTCGGCCGGGGCGGTATCGGTATCGAAGGGGATCGGATCGGCGCCGGTGACCGGGCCGATCCGCGCACTGCGGTGGACGTACAGCACCACCTCGCGCTCGAACAGCAGGCTGCCGTTGACCACGGCATTCGGCCCGATGATGACCCGCGGCTTGCGACTGGCCGTCAGCGAGACGCTGAAGTTCGGCTTGCGCACATGCACGCCACCGCCGACCTGTGAGCCGATGCCGACGGTGATGTCGCCGTTGACGGTCTCCACGTCCTTGCGCACGCGGCTGCCGACCAGGCCGATGCCACCGTTGACGGTTTCCACGCCGCCTTCGATCTGGCTGCCCTGGTCGCTGAAGATGCTGCCGTTGACCGTGCTGACATCGCCGTGGGCCGTCACTTCGCGACCCAGGCGGATGCCGCCGTTGACGGTCTCGATGCTGCCCGTGCGCGCACGATCGGCGACCTTGACGCCGCCGTTGACGGTGTCGATGCTGCCGGTTTCCACGCCTTCGCCGACACGGATGCCACCATTGACGGTGTCCAGCTTGCCGTAGCGCTGGCCCGGATCGGCGCTGATGCTGCCGTTGACCTTGCTCACGTCTGCCTGGGCCCAGGCCGGGCCACTGGCCAGCGCAATGCCCAACAGCAGCGGAATGGAGAGAGCTTTCATGGGAACCTCGTTGTTGTGCGGCTGGCAGGCCGCGTGCGGAGATGTCACCATTCCCTGCACGTCTCCGCATCTGCCTGAAGTCACTGGAAAGCCCTTGCGCAACAACGTCTTCCCCTCACGCCGGCATCACATCGCCACCCTGCGCGGTGGACGTTGCCTGTTGCTGGGAATGGCGCTGGCCCTGGCGCTGCCATTGCCGGGTGCGGCGCAGACCTCTTCGGCCCGCGAGGCCGAACGCAAGCTGCAGAAGCTGCGCACCGAACTGAAGGGCGTGGCGCAGGAGCGCCGGCAGATCGAGGGCCAGCGCGGACAGGCGTCGCAGCAGCTGCGCGAGGCCGATGAAAAGGTGGCACGCAGTGGTCGTGCGCTGGCCCAGACCGAATCGGCGCTGCGCGAGCAGACCCAGGCGCTGGCCCAGGCCGAACAGCGGCGCAATGCACTGCAGTCCAACCTGGAAAAGCAGAATCGCGAACTGGCCGGACTGCTGCGCGCGGCCTACCAGCTTGGCAACCACGCGCCGTTGAAGCTGCTGCTTTCGCAGGACACGGTGGCCGATGCCAACCGTGCGCTGGCCTATCACCGCTACCTGCAGCGCGAGCGCGCGCAGCGCATCACCACGCTGACGGCCGACCTCAAGGAACTGGAGACGCTGCAGGCACAGATCGCCCAGCGCCAACAGCAGTTGCAGGGCACTCACCGCGACCAGAAGCAGCAGGTCGCCACGCTCGCATCGGACCGTCGCGAGCGTGCGCAGACCGTGGCTTCGCTGGAAGAGCGCTTCAAGGACAAGCGCGAGAAGGAACAGGCACTGGGCCAGGACGCCAAGGCGCTGGAAACCTTGCTGGCCAACCTGCGCGCTGCCGCGGCCCGTGCCGAGGCCGAGCGCCGTGCCGCCGCCCGCAAGGCCGCTGCGGAGAAGGCCGCTGCCGAAAAGGCCGCACGCCAGGCCAAGGCCGAAGGCCGTCCGGCACCGGCAACCAAGATCCCGCCGGCCGTGGCCTCGGCACCAGCGCCCAAGGTGGGTGGCCTGGGCTGGCCACTGTCGGGCAATCTGCTGGCCCGCTATGGCGGCAAGCTGCCGGATGGCCGTACCAGCAGTGGCGTGTTGATCGGCGCCCCCGCCGGAAGCACCGTCACCGCCGTGGCCGACGGTACGGTGGTGTTCTCCGATTGGATGACCGGCTACGGCATGATCCTGATCGTCGACCATGGCAACGGCTACATGAGCCTGTACGCGCACAACGACACCCTGCTGAAGGATGCCGGTGCGCGGGTCAGCCGTGGCGATGCAGTGGCCAAGGTCGGCAACTCCGGTGGCCAGGGCGTGACGGCGCTGTACTTCGAACTGCGCCGCGGCGGGCAACCGGTCAATCCGGACAGCTGGCTGCAGCGGCGCTGAATTCCGCCTGGCCGCAGCAGGGCGGATTCAACGGGAATTTAGCCACGCTTCGCGCATAATCGGTGCATGTGCCTTGGGCACGATGCCATCGTCGACAGGAGTGATCCATGCGCGCAGCCCGTACCGCCACCCTCTTGCTGGCTCTGTTGCCGGCCCTGTCCTGGGCACAGCAGACCGCCCCCGTCCCGTTGAAGGAAACTCCCGGGAAGGCGGCGAGCAGCGAGGAGGCGGTGACCTCGAAGGTGCCGCTGGACGACATCCGGCGCTTCGTGGCCGTCTACAACGCGGTGCGCGCGGCCTACGTCGATCCGGTCGATGACAACAAGCTGATGCAGTCGGCTGTGCGCGGCCTGCTGCTCGACCTCGATCCGCACAGCACCTACTTCAACAAGGAAGATGCCGAGGCGTTCGACGAACAGGCCAATGGCGCCTATGAAGGCATCGGCGTGGAGCTGCAGCAGCAGCCGGACAACGCCAGCATGAAGGTGATCTCGCCGATCGACGACACGCCGGCGGCCAAGGCCGGCATCCTCGCCGGCGACCTGATCATCGCCATCGATGGCAAGCCGATCAGCGCGATCGATGCCAGCGAACCGCTGCGTGGCCCGGCGGGCAGCAAGGTGGTGCTGACCATCGTCCGCGACGGCAAGCCCAAGCCCTTCGACGTCAGCCTGACCCGGCAGACGATCCGCGTGACCAGCGTGCGCAGCCGCCTGCTGGAACCGGGCTATGGCTACATCCGCCTGAGCACGTTCCAGGCCGACACCGGCTCTGATTTCCAGAAGCACCTGCAGCAGCTGCAGAAGCAGTCCGGTGGCAACCTCAAGGGGCTGGTGCTGGATCTGCGCAGCAATCCGGGTGGTCTGCTGACCGCTGCGGTGCAGGTGGCCGATGACCTGCTCGACAAGGGCAACATCGTCAGCACCCGCGGCCGCATCAGCATCAGCGATGCACGCTTCGACGCAACCCCGGGCGACCTGCTGAAGGGCGCGCCAGTGGTGGTATTGGTCGATGCCGGTTCGGCCAGTGCATCGGAAGTGCTGGCCGGCGCACTGCGCGACAACAAGCGCGCGCGCGTGATCGGCAGCCGCACCTTCGGCAAGGGGTCGGTGCAGACCGTGCTGCCGCTGGACAACGGCGATTCGGTGAAGCTGACCACGGCGCGCTACTACACACCCAGCGGTAAATCGATCCAGGCCACCGGTATCGTGCCGGAAGTGGAACTGAAGGCAGCACCGCGTCCGGAAGACGAGGCATTGCCGGCCAGCTTGAGTGACTACAGTGAAGCGACGCTGCCGGGCCACCTGCGCGGTGATGAGGAAGGCACCGAGGGCTACCACGCAGGCGCCGTGTTGCCGGGCGATGGCCCGATCAACGATGCACTGGCCGAACTGAAGAACCCGGGTTCGGTTGCGGCGCGCTTGAAGGCAGAAGCTGCGAAGGCCGAAGCGGACAGGGCAGCAAAGGCCGCCGCCAAGCCTGCACCGAAGGCGGAGCCCAAGGCTGAAGCAAAGCCGGAAGCCAAGCCCGAAGCCAAGCCCGAAGCCAAGCCTGCAGAGATCCCGGCCAAGCCTTGAATGCGTAGCGTCGAGCCATGCTCGACTGATGTGCGGACACCGCCCGAGCATGGCTCGGGCGTTTCGCAGAATGCAGCAAGCGGACGCTAGAAGCCGTGCCGCTTGCGCAGACGTCGCGCGATCGCCGCGCGCACGTACATGCCGTACACCACGCCGAACACGAAGCCCCCGATGTGCGCCCACCAGGCGACCATGCCGAAGGTCGGGCCGATGTAGGCGAACACCACCTGCAGCGCCGCCCACACACCGATCAGCAGATAGGCCGGGGCGCGCACGAACTCCAGGAACAGCCCCAGCGGGATCACCACGCCCAGGCGCGCGCCGGGGAACAGTGCCAGATAGGCACCGATCAGCGCCGACACCGCACCGCTGGCGCCGATGATGATCTGGTCCGGGCTGCCCATGGTGTAGATCGCGACCAGGTTGGAGATCGCCCCGCCCACCAGGAACAGCAGCAGCAACCGCCACGGGCCCAGCACCCGCTCGGCCGGCAGGCCGAAGATCAGCAGGAACACCAGGTTGCCCAGCAGGTGCGACCAGTCGGCGTGCAGGAACAGGGCGGTGAACAGGCGCAGCACGCTGCCGTCCTGCAGCGTTGCCCACCAGTCCAGCGGGTGGGTCAGGCCGGTGGACAGGGCGCCCCAGTCCAGCCACAGGCTTCCGCGGGCATCGTCCGGGCGCGAGATCGACCACAGGAATGCCAGCCACAGTGCCGCAAACAGCACGGGTGTAGCCCAGCGCAGGGTCGCCTTCTTGCGCGAGGGGAGGGAGACAAACATGGCACTAGCCTAGCGTGCGGGCGCTTTTGGCGGGGAAGGAGCCTGTTCAGCTTTTGCGACGAAGAATGCGCCAGCGCTGTTATTGTTTCATTAACGGCTCTGGGTAATACTCGCATACGGCGTCGTATGTCGGGAGGGGAATCCGGCGCGCTTCGAAAGGCCATCCGGCCTGTCGGGCGCAGGCGCACTTAGAGCACCATCACCGCTTACCGGAGAGAGAACTACGATGCAAACTGCTTCTACCATTGCCCGCCTGACCCTGCTGGCCGTCGGCGTTGCCGGTGCGCTGGCCGCCGCCGACGCCAATGCCGCCGCCTTCCAGCTGAAGGAAAACAGCGCCAAGGGCTTGGGCCGCGCCTTCGCTGGTTCCACCTCTGCCGAAGGCGATGCCTCGGTGGTCGCCACCAACCCGGCCTCGATGCGCCTGCTGGAAGGCACCCAGATCCAGGGTGACGTCAGCGCCATCAGCTTCGGCGCCAAGTTCCGCGGCGAAGGCCGCTATGCCAACGGCGCTCCGATTTCCGGCGGCAACGGCGGCGACGCCGGCATGATCGCTCCGGTTCCGGCCGCGTACTTCCACGTGCCGTTCGGCGAGAAGGACAACATGCACTTCGGCGTGTCGCTGACCGTGCCGTTCGGCTTCAAGACCGAATACGACCGTGACTGGGTCGGCCGCTACAACGGCGTCAAGACCGAACTGCAGGCCATCGACCTGGGTGCGGCCTTCTCCTACGACGTCAACCCGTACCTGTCGTTCGGTGCGTCGGTGTTCGCCGAGCGCCTGAATGTCGACCTGACCAGCGCCGTCGACGGCGGTACCGCCATCAACGCCAGCGCCCAGCAGCGCGCTGCCGCCGCTGCACTGGCCGCTGGCCGCACCCCGGCACAGGCCCAGGCCGCTGCCCAGGCCGCTGGCCGCCAGGCCGCACAGCTCGGCTTCTCGCCGGGTACCGCTGATGGTTACCTGCGCATTAAGGGCGACGAAGTGTCCGTCGGCTACACCCTGGGCATGACCGTCAGCCCGGTGGAAGGCACCAACATCGCCTTCAGCTACCGCTCGGAAGTCGAACACAAGATCACCGACGGCAAGGCCGACTTCACCATGACCCCGGCTGCTGCCGCGTTCCTGGCGCAGGCTGCCCCGGGCACCTTCGTTGACAGCAACGGCCGGGCGACCATCACCCTGCCGGCCAGCGCCACCGTCAGCTTCACGCACCGCGTGAACGACCAGTGGAAGATCATGGCCGACGTGTCGCGCACCGCATGGAGCAAGTTCGACGAAGTGCGCGTCGACTACGACTCCAACCAGCCCGACAGCGTGCTGCCGTTCCACTACCGCGACACCACCTTCGCTTCGATCGGTACCGAGTACCGTCTGAACGAGCAGCTGACCCTGCGTGGCGGTCTGGCCTATGACCAGACCCCGACCACCGACGCCCACCGTGACGTCCGCGTGCCGGATACCACCCGCAAGTGGCTGTCGCTGGGCCTGACCTGGGCGCCGTCGGAGAAGATGGAATACAGCGTGGGCTACACCCACCTGTTCACCAAGGATCCGAACATCAACTCGACCTCCGCTACCGCCAACAACGTTGTCGGCAAGTACAAGGTCACCGGCGACGTGCTGGCTGCGTCGATGCAGTACAAGTTCTGATTCCGGCGATTGCCTGAAGCAGTACGAAGGAGGCCCCGCGCAAGCGGGGCTTTCTTTTTTCCGGGGATCTGCATCCACGCATGGCGTGGATCTACGCGACAATGGCCTGATGGCCGATCGCCGATACCTGAAGAAGATGACCCGCTACTGGGCCGCCGAAGAGGCGAGGGCCACCGTGGCGCTGCAGGATGCGCTCGCATCGGAATGGTTCGACTACTGGCACACCCACTTGGACTGGAAGGGGCGTGGCAATCGCCATGGCAGTGATCGCACCGCCGTTGCCGCCGCGTTGCTGCGGCTACTCGAGCGCGCGGTGGCCTGCAGGCGGCAGGACACCCAGTGCTGGGTGGTGTTGGCGCCGGATAGCGGCCAGAGCGCGCTGTTCCTGCATTCGCCGAATCCGCAGGGTACGCCTTGGCCGCATCCGTTCGATGGCGTGACCTGGGATATCGAAGCACCGGATTGGCTCGCGCCTGTGATGGCGCCGCACCATCAACTGGGCCGCTGGGGTAGCGCAGAGCCCCGGCTGCTGGTGCGCGTGCGCGCTTGATTTCCATCCACGCATGGCGTGGATCTACTGGCTCAATCCCGCGGGGCGTGGATCTACGCGACAATAGCGCGATGAACCTGTCCGACCCGAATTTCCAGCTGGAGCTGGCTGCCAACATCGCCGTTGCCGGCTCGATCCTGCTGGCCGGCCGCAACAACGTGCATACGTGGTGGCTGGGCATCGTCGGCTGCGCGTTGTTCGCTGCGGTGTTCGAGCGCTCCCACCTGTACGCGGACATGGTCCTGCAGTTCTTCTTCGTGGTCATCAGCGTGTTCGGCTGGTGGCAGTGGCTGCGTGGTGACCATGGCGCGCCGTTGCCCATCACCCGCTTGCCAGCACGCGCGTGGAGCTGGCTGCTGCCGTTGGCGGTGCTGGCGACCTTCGGTTACGGCTGGATGCTGACCCGGCTGACCAACGCGTATGCGCCCTACATCGACTCGGCGGTGCTGGTGCTGAGCGTGATCGCACAGATCCTGATGATGCGGCGCAAGCTGGAATCGTGGTGGGTGTGGCTGCTGGTCAACACCATCGCGGTGCCGCTTTACTACAGCCGCGGGCTGCACCTGACCTCGATCCTGTATGTCGGTTTCTGGATCAACGCGCTGGTGGCGCTGCGTCACTGGCGGCACCTGATGCGCGCCGAAGCGGATACGGGCAGGGCGGCCGATGGCATTGCCTGAGCGGGTACCGCGCGGGTTGGTGGTCGGCAAGTTCTGCCCGCTGCACCTCGGCCACGAGCGCCTGATCGAATTTGCTTCTGCCCGCTGCATCCAGCTGCTGGTGATCGGCTGGTCGCAGCCGGGCTTTGCCGGCTACAGCGCAGAGCGCCGCGAGCGCTGGCTGCGCGCGCGCTTTCCGCAGGCGACGGTGGCGGTGCTGGATGATGCGCGGCTGGCGGCGTTGTGCAGGCAACAGGGTGTTCCCGTACGTGCGCTGCCGCAGGACAAGGACAGTGAGCAGGTGCAACGCGCGTTCACCGCATGGCTGTGCGTGGCGTTGTTTGGCGGACCGGTGCAGGCTGTTTTCACCGGTGAAGACTACGGCGATGGTTTCGCTGCAGCCCTGGCGCAGCATTTCAATGCGCCGGTGCAGCACCATCGGCTGGAGCGTTCGACCGACATCGGTCAGGCCAGTGGTACCGAACTGCGCGCCGATCCGCATGCGCATCGACAGGGCCTGAGCCGGTCGGTCTATGCCGACCATGTGCAGCGGGTGGCCTTCATCGGCGGTGAGTCCACGGGCAAGAGCACGCTGGCGCGGGTGCTGGCCGAACGCCTGGGTACGGCATGGGTGCCGGAGTTCGGGCGTACGTTGTGGGAGCAGCAGGGCGGCGAGCTGCAGGCGCAGGATCTGCTGCGTATCGCTGCGACCCAGCCGCAGCACGAGCACCAGGCCGCGCAGCATGCGCATCGCTGGTTGTTCTGCGATACCACGCCGTTGGTGACGCTGGGCTACAGCGGCTGGATGTTCGGGACTGCGCCCGAACCACTGCAGCGGGCCGCGGCGCGTGCGTACGACCTGCTGTTCCTGTGCGCCCCGGATATCCCGTTCGAGCAGGATGGAACGCGTGTGGGCGAGGAGTTCCGCATGCGCCAACACGCGTGGTATCTGCAGCAGTTGCAGGCGCGTGGAATGGCGCATGTGCTGCTGGAAGGCGACCTGGAGATGCGTATCGCGCGGGTGCTGGAGGAATTGGTGAGGCGTGCGGACAACCGGTTCAGTGTGGTGGCGGAATGAGCTGCCAGGGGCTGGCAGGCCCGCATCCGCCCAACATGAAAAAACCCCGCTTTCGCGGGGTTTTTCGTTTACTGCATGACGCCTGGGATCAGTCGCCCAGGGTCAGCAGCGAGGCATTGCCGCCGGCAGCGGTGGTGTTCACCGTCACCGTCTTTTCGGTGGCGAAGCGCAGCAGGTAGTGCGGGCCGCCGGCCTTGGGGCCGGTGCCGGACAGGCCCTGGCCGCCGAACGGCTGCACGCCGACCACCGCACCGATCTGGTTGCGGTTGACGTAGACGTTGCCGACGTGGACGCCGTTGCTGATGCGGTCGACGGTTTCGTCGATGCGCGAATGCACGCCCAGGGTCAGGCCATAGCCGGTGGCGTTGATCTGGTCGATCACCGCGTCGAGCTGGTCGCCCTTCCAGCGGATCACGTGCAGGACCGGCCCGAAGATTTCCTTCTGCAGCTGGCCCAGGTCCTTCAGTTCGTACGCACGCGGTGCGAAGAAGGTGCCGTTGGCCGCTTCGGCGGACAGTTCGGCCGCAGCGATCAGGCGCGCTTCGCGGTCCATGCGCACGGCGTGGTCCTGCAGGATCTTCAGTGCATCGGCGTCGATCACCGGGCCGACGTCGGTGGACAGCAGGCCGGGGTTGCCGACCTTCAGTTCCTTCATCGCACCGGCCAGCATGGTCATCACCTTGTCGGCGATGTCGTCCTGCACGAACAGCACGCGCGCGGCCGAGCAGCGCTGGCCGGCCGAGGTGAAGGCCGAACCGATGGCGTCCTTGACCAGCTGTTCCGGCAGTGCCGAGGAGTCGGCGATGAAGGCGTTCTGGCCGCCGGTCTCGGCGATCAGCACGCCGATGGCGGCGTCACGTGCAGCCATCGCGCGGTTGATCGCACGGGCGGTGTCGGTAGAGCCGGTGAAGGCCACGCCGGCCACGCGCGGGTCGGCGGTCAGCGCGGCGCCGACGGTGGCGCCATCGCCCGGCAGGTACTGCACCACGTCAGCCGGCACGCCGGCATCGTGCAGCAGCTTCACTGCGTAGTAGCCGATCAGGTTGGTCTGCTCGGCCGGCTTGGCGATCACGCTGTTGCCGGCGGCCAGTGCGGCAGCCACCTGGCCCAGGAAGATCGCCAGCGGGAAGTTCCACGGGCTGATGCAGACGAACACGCCGCGGCCATGCAGCTGCAGTTCGTTGGATTCGCCGGTCGGGCTGGGCAGCTTCTCGGCGTGACTGAACTGCTCGCGTGCCTGCTTGGCGTAGTAGCGCAGGAAGTCCACGGCTTCGCGTACTTCGGCGATGCCGTCGGGCAGGCTCTTGCCGGCTTCCTTCACGCACAGCGCCATGAATTCGGGCATGCGCGCTTCCAGCTGGTCAGCGGCGTGCTCGAGGATGGCGGCGCGGCTGGCGGCCGGGGTGCGGTTCCAGGCCGGCTGTGCGGCCACGGCATTGGCCAGCGCCTTCTGCACGGTGGCGGCATCGGCGGCCTGCCACTGGCCGACCACTTCACGGGTGTCGGCCGGGTTGGTCACCGGCAGCGAGGCACCGGTCGGGTTCGCGCCCGGCACCAGCGGTGCGGCCTGCCAAGGCTTCACTGCAGCGTTGAGCTGCTCGGCCAGGGCGCGCAGTTCGTTGTCGTTGGCGAGGTTGGCGCCCATGGAATTCTTCCTGTCGTGGTTCTGGCTGCGCAGCAGGTCAACCGGCAGCGGGATCTTGGGATGCGGAATCGATTCGAACGAGGACACCATCTCAACCGGATCGCGGACCAGGTCGGCGATCGGCACGCGCTCGTCGGTGATGCGGTTGACGAAGCTGGAGTTGGCGCCGTTTTCCAGCAGGCGACGCACCAGGTACGGCAGCAGGTCTTCATGCGAACCGACCGGCGCGTACACGCGGCAGGGCAGGCCAAGGCGATCGGCCGGCACTACTTCGGCGTACAGGTCATCGCCCATGCCGTGCAGCTTCTGGTGTTCGTAGACGCCACCGTTGGCGATGCTGCGCACTGCGGCGATGGTGTGCGCATTGTGCGTGGCGAACATCGGGTAGATCGCGTCGGCATGGGTAAACAGACGCTTGGCACACGCCAGGTAGGACACGTCGGTGTTCTGCTTGCGGGTGAACACCGGGTAGCCGGCATAGCCTTCGATCTGCGCGCGCTTGATCTCGGCGTCCCAGTAGGCGCCCTTGACCAGGCGCACCTGCAGGCGACGACCGGCGCGACGCGCCATGTCGGCCAGGTGGTCGATCGTGTACGGCGTACGCTTCTGGTAAGCCTGCACGACCACGCCGAAGCCATCCCAGCCGGCCAGCGAGGCATCGCCGAACACCTGCTCGATGATGTCCAGCGACAGTTCCAGGCGATCGGACTCTTCGGCGTCGACGGTGCAGCCGATGCCGTAGCTCTTGGCCAGCTGCGCCAGTTCCAGCACGCCGGGCACCAGGTCCTTCAGCACGCGCGCGCGCTTGGCGTGCTCGTAGCGCGGGTACAGCGCCGACAGCTTGATCGAGATGCCCGGTGCGTTGTTGACGTCGCCATCGGCACGGCCACCGCGCGACTTGTGGTCACCACCGATGGCGTGGATCGCACGACGGTAGTCTTCCAGGTAACGCAGGGCGTCCTTCATGGTCAGCGCGCCTTCGCCGAGCATGTCGAACGAGTAGCGGTAGCTGGCGCTGTCGCCCTTGTGCGAGCGTGCCAGCGCTTCGCCGATGGTGCGGCCCATGACGAACTGGTGGCCCATGATCTTCATTGCCTGGCGCACGGCCAGGCGTACCACCGGCTCACCGACGCGGCCGACCAGGCGCTTGAACGCGCTGGGCGCATCGGCGCGGGTGGCGTCGTTCATCTGCACCAGCTTGCCGGTCAGCATCAGGCCCCAGGTGGAGGCGTTGACCAGCACCGAGTCGCTGCCGCCCAGGTGTTTTTCCCAGTCGGCATCGGCCAGCTTGTCGCGGATCAGCTTGTCGGCGGTCTCCTGGTCCGGAATGCGCAGCAGCGCCTCGGCCACGCACATCAGCAGCACGCCTTCCTCGCTGCCCAGGTCGTACTGGCGCATGAAGGCTTCGATCGCGCCCTGGTCCTTGGCGCGCACACGCACCCGGGCGACCAGGTCGGCGGCCAGCGCCTGCACCTTGGCCTGCTCGTCGGCCGGCAGGCGCGCCTGCGCCAGCAGTTCGCGCACATGGCTGGCCTCGTCCTTCAGCCAACCATCGGTGATGGCCTGGCGGAACGGGTTGGGGGACGCCGGCAGTTCCGGCGACAGCAGCGCCGAGTGACGCGGGGCGTCACTGGCGGCAATGGGAGAGGAGGGTGCGTTCATGCCGGTCCGGCCAGTGGAAAACTTGGCGATTTTAATCATTTTTTCGACTTCAGGAAGGCCCGCGCAGCCACCTTCATGAATGCTGATAGCCCCTAGCGGTGGTGGATTCAGCGTGTTCAGCAAAGTCGGGCCGTTTTGTGCCGAATTCGTCATTCGCGCCGCTGGGCCCATGCTGTATTGCAGCATCGGAAAAAGTGTGAATGCACCCTTGCTACCGGCGAGAGGGCAGGGCTACCATCGAGACGTTTCCCGCGGCAGGAACGCGGTTGCGACATGATCGAGGTGCTTACAGCTCCGGATGGGTCAGGTACGCAGCTGCGACTGCGTCCCCCACGGGCGCTCGATGCCCGGCAGTTCGTCCTGTTGTTTGCTGTGTTGTCGGGAGTGATGTGGCTGGTGTCCGCCTTCGGGTGGGTGGCCGGCAATGCATTCGCCCCCCTGTTCGCGCTGCTGTACAGCCTGTTGCTGGCAGCTGCGTTGCGCGCGTTGTGGCGCAGTGGTGAACGGCAGGAGGAAATCCGGGTAGTGCCGGCGTGCGTGGAGGTCATCCCCGTGCCCGGTGGATCGCCGGTGTTCCGGGCTCATCCGCACTGGGTGCGCCTGCTCACCGACGACCAGAGGGTCCGGCTGGCATCCAGCGGCCGGCAGGTGGAGGTGGGGAGTTTCCTCGCGCCGGCCGAACGTCAAACGCTTGTTGAAACGCTTGAAGATTTGCTCGCCGCCAGCGATGGCGGCAACCGACGACGCTAAGGGTCTAGGCAATGAAGCAAAGCAGAGGGTGGGGCACGAAGTGCGTTGCAATGGCCGCCGCGATGGGGGCCCTGCTGTCGATGACGGGGACGGTGCTGGCCCAGGCGGCCGATCCAAAGCCGTGGCAGTTGAACATGGGCAAGGGGGTGACCCAGACCTCGCGCCTGGCCTGGGAATCGAACAACCTTTCGCTGATCGTCTGTACGGTGATCGGCGTGATCGTGTTCGGCGCGATGGCCTACGCGATGTTCAAGTTCCGCAAGTCCAAGGGTGCGGTCGCTGCCACCTTCAGCCACAACACCAAGGCCGAAGTCATCTGGACGGTGATCCCGGTGATCATCCTGGTGGTGATGGCGTGGCCGGCCACGGCCAACCTGATCAAGATGTACGACACCCGCGATGCCGAGATGACGGTCAAGGTCACCGGCTACCAGTGGATGTGGAAGTACGAGTACCTGGGCGAGAACGTGACCTTCACCAGCCGCCTGGACCGCGAGTCCGACCGCATGCGGCAGAGTGGCAAGGTGCCGACCCGCGAGAGCCATCCGCACTACCTGCTGGATGTCGACAACCGGCTGGTACTGCCGGTGGACACCAAGGTGCGCTTCGTCATCACCTCCGACGATGTGATCCACGCCTGGTGGGTGCCGGCGCTGGGCTGGAAGCAGGACGCCATTCCCGGCTTCATCAACGAAGCCTGGACCAGCATCGAGCAGCCCGGTGTCTACCGCGGCCAGTGCGCGGAGCTGTGCGGCAAGGACCATGGCTTCATGCCGATCGTGGTCGAGGCGGTGTCCAAGGAAGAATTCAAGCAGTGGCTGGCGCAGCGCAAACCCGCGCCTGCACCGGCAGCCCCTGCCGCGCCTGCCGAACCCACTGCACCTGCCAGTGAAACGCCGGCGCAGCCGGCGGCACCGGCAGCCGCCGAGGCCGGCAACACGCCTGCGGCGGCGGCCAGCGGAGCCTGATGTAACTGCCCGCGGCCGTATCGCGGCTGCGGCGACAACCGATCCTGAGAGGTGTTTTGCAATGGCGCACTCGGCAGTTGGGCACGACGATCACCATCACCCGCAGAGCTTCTTCGAGCGTTGGTTCTTCTCGACCAACCACAAGGACATCGGCACGCTGTACCTGGGTTTCAGCTTCATCATGTTCGTCATCGGCGCGTTCATGAGCGTGCTGATCCGGCTGGAACTGGCCCAGCCCGGCATCCAGTACATCCGTCCGGAAATCTTCAACCAGCTGACCACCGTACACGCGCTGGTGATGATCTTCGGCGGGGTGATGCCGGCCTTCGTCGGCCTGGCCAACTGGATGATCCCACTGCAGATCGGCGCGCCGGACATGGCGCTGCCGCGCATGAACAACTGGTCGTTCTGGCTGCTGCCGGTGGCCTTCAGCCTGCTGCTGCTGACCTTCCTGCTGCCCGGTGGCGCGCCGGCCGGTGGCTGGACGCTGTACCCGCCGCTGTCGCTGCAGGGCGGCTACAACGTGGCGTTCACCGTGTTCGCCATCCACGTGGCCGGCATCAGTTCGATCATGGGCGCGATCAACATCATCGCCACGGTGCTGAACATGCGCGCGCCCGGCATCGACCTGCTGAAGATGCCGATCTTCTGCTGGGCCTGGCTGATCACCGCGTTCCTGCTGATCGCGGTGATGCCGGTGCTGGCCGGTGCGGTGACGATGCTGCTGACCGACAAATTCTTCGGCACCAGCTTCTTCAATGCGGCCGGTGGTGGCGACCCGGTGATGTTCCAGCACATCTTCTGGTTCTTCGGCCATCCCGAGGTCTACATCATGATCCTGCCCGCCTTCGGCGTGGTCAGCGAGATCATCCCGACCTTCAGCCGCAAGCCGCTGTTCGGCTACCAGGCGATGGTCTACGCCACAGCGGCGATCGCGTTCCTGTCGTTCATCGTCTGGGCCCACCACATGTTCACCGTGGGCATGCCGCTGGGCGGTGAGATCTACTTCATGTTCGCCACCATGCTGATCTCGATCCCGACCGGGGTGAAGGTGTTCAACTGGGTCAGCACGATGTGGCGCGGCTCGCTCACGTTCGAAGCCCCCATGCTGTGGTCGGTGGCGTTCGTCATCCTGTTCACCATCGGTGGGTTCTCCGGCCTGATGCTGGCGATCGTGGCCGCCGACTTCCAGTATCACGACACCTACTTCGTGGTCGCCCACTTCCACTACGTGCTGGTGACCGGCGCGGTGTTCGCGCTGATCGCGGCGGTGTACTACTGGTGGCCGAAGTGGACCGGGCGCATGTACAGCGAGAAGTGGGCCAAGGTGCACTTCTGGTGGTCGATCGTGTTCGTCAACCTGCTGTTCTTCCCGCAGCATTTCCTGGGCCTGGCCGGCATGCCGCGCCGCATCCCCGATTACTCGGTGGCGTTCGCCGACTGGAACCTGATCAGCTCGATCGGTGCGTTCGGCATGTTCGCCACGCCGTTCATGATGGCTGCGATCCTGCTGTCCTCGCTGCGCAATGGCGAGAAGGCCGAGGCCCGCTCCTGGGAAGGCGCGCGCGGTCTGGAGTGGACGCTGCCGTCGCCGGCACCGGCGCACACCTTCACCACGCCGCCGACCATCCGCCCGGGCGACCTGGCCCACGACGATATCGGTCATTGAGGTGATGCATGCATAACGAGAGCCCGATCACCCCGGCCAGAGCCGAGCCACGCCTGGCCGCAAGCGCATCGCCAAGCCAGCGGCCGGGCACCGCGCCGCTTTATGCGGAGCAGCGCCAGCGTGCCAGGCGCACCGCGCTGTGGGTGGGCGCGATCGCCGTGCTGGTGTACGTCGGCTTCATCCTCAGCGGCGTGATCGGTCGATGAGCGAAACACCGGCCACCGCTCCGTCACGCAGCGCCGGCCTGCCGCGCCTGATCGGCGTTGCGGTGGTGGTGTTCCTGCTGACGTTCTCGCTGGTACCGCTGTATCGCATCGCCTGCGAGAAGGTATTCGGCGTGCGCCTGGAACGTGGCCCGGGCAGCGAAGCCAGTACCGGTGCTGCCACCGGCAAGCGTACCGTGCGGGTGGAATTCGATGGCGGGGTCAATTCGCGGCTGCCGTGGTCGTTCCATCCCGAACAGCTGACCATGGATGTGGTGCCCGGCGAGCTCAACGAGGCGCTGTACTTCGCCCGCAACGACAGCCAGCAGGCCGTGGTCGGCAGCGCGGTGCCGTCGGTGGCGCCGGCACGCGCATCCGGGTTCTTCAGCAAGACCGAGTGCTTCTGCTTCACTGCGCAGACCCTGCAGGCCGGCGAGAAGCGTGACATGCCGGTGCGCTTCATCGTCGATCCGGACCTGCCGCCGGAAATCCGCACGATCACCTTGTCCTACACCTTCTACCGCAACGATGCGTTGTCCGATCGGCTGGCGCCCGCCGCCACGTCGGAAGGCGCCCACGCTGCTCCCTGACCCGGATACCGACCATGGCCCAGACACCTACCGACGCCAACGTGTACTTCGTCCCGGCCCAGAGCAAGTGGCCGTTCGTCGGTTCCATCGCGATGATGGTGACCATGGTCGGCGTGGCCAGTTGGCTCAATGACGCCAGCTGGGGCCGCTGGACGTTCTACATCGGCGTGGCGATGCTGGTGCTGACCCTGTTCTGGTGGTTCAGCGATGTGGTGCGCGAGTCGCAGGCCGGCAACTACAACCGGCAGGTGGATGGTTCGTTCCGGATGGGGATGGTCTGGTTCATCTTCTCCGAAGTGATGTTCTTCGGTGCCTTCTTCGGTGCGCTGTTCTACACCCGCCACCTCGGCCTGTCGTGGTTGAGCGGCGAAGGGCGCGGGGTGATGACCAACGAGCTGCTGTGGCAGGGCTACTCGGCCGGCTGGCCGACCAATGGCCCGGCAGCGATCGGTGGCGCGTTCCAGACGATCCCGGCCTGGGGCCTGCCGCTGATCAATACGCTGATCCTGCTGACCTCGGGCGTGACCCTGACCATCGCCCACCATGCGCTGAAGGCGGGCAACCGCCGCCAGCTGTTGATCTGGCTGGGCCTGACCGTGCTGCTCGGCCTTGGCTTCCTGACCCTGCAGGCCGAGGAGTACATCCACGCCTACAAGGAATTGAACCTGACGCTCGGCTCGGGCATCTACGGTTCGACCTTCTTCATGCTGACCGGCTTCCACGGCGCACACGTGCTGCTGGGAACGATCATGCTGATCGTGATGTGGCTGCGGTCGGCGAAGGGACACTTCACCCGCGACAACCATTTCGGCTTTGAAGCGGCCGCGTGGTACTGGCACTTCGTCGACGTGGTGTGGCTGATGCTGTTCCTGTTCGTCTACGTGCTTTGACCGCGCAGGCGTCGGCAGCGTCAGCCGCCGGCGCTGCCTGGTCTGATGGGGCGTCAGCCGCCGATGCCGTGCGGTTTGATCCAGCCCATGTAGATGCTCACGATCACCAGTACGATCAACGCCACCGACACTCCGATGCGGCGGGTCAGTGCATTGACCGTGCGCTTGGTCTGGCCGCGGTCCACCAGCAGGTAATACAGGCCGGCGCCCAGATTCCAGACGATGACGATCAGAAACGCGATTACCAGCAGGGTCTTCAGCGAATCACTCATGCGCGGCTCGAGGGCAGGGTGGATGTGCCTATCTGACCGCGTTTGTGCGGACTTGTCATGATGCGCCAGCACACGCGCCTGATCGGCTGGCTGATGGCGTTGCTGGCGATGGCCGGATTCACCGCGCTGGGGCTGTGGCAGCTGCAGCGGATGCAGTCCAAGCAGGCGTTGCTGGATGCACAGGGGCCAGCCGTGGCGCAGGCGCTGCCGTTGGCGCAGGCGCTGGCGGCGCAGGGCGCGCTGCATGGCGTGGCCGATCACGGTCGCTTCCTGCCGGGCGTGGTGCTGCTGGACAACCAGACCCGCCACGGCCGCGCCGGAGTGAAGATCTATCGTCCGTTCCGCAGCGATGCGGGCAGCGTGTTGCTGGTGGACCTTGGCTGGCGCGCGCTGCCGCCGGACCGCAGGTTGCCGGTGGTGCCGGCACCGCCGTCGCCGGTGGCCGTGCGAGGCCTGTTGGCGCCGCCCCCTTCGTCCGGGCTGGCGCTGGGGCCGGCGTTCACTACCACCGATGTTGCAGGGCGCTGGCTGGCCAGTCGCCTTCCCGCCGATGGCCTGGCTGCGGCACTGGGCCTGCCATCGTTGCCCGAGCGCGTGCTGCGGCTGGACCCGGCGCTGCCGTTCGGCGATGAGCGCGATCTCGACCTGCTGCCGAACACGCTGCCGCCGCAGCGCCACCTGGGTTACGCCGTGCAGTGGTTCGGGCTGGCGCTGACCGTGCTGGTGGTGGCGCTGGTACTGGAATGGCGCAGAAGACGGCCCGTTGCCCGGTAGTGCCGGCCGCTGGCCGGCATCCCTTTCCCAACCATGAGAAAATGCCCTGCATGAACACTGCTACCTCCCCGCAGGCGCGCGGCAACGGCCGCCGGACCCTGGTGCTGCTGTTCGCCGTTTTCTTCGGGGCGATGGCGCTGGCCGCCCTCCTGCGTTTCTCCGGATGGCAGCCGACCGCACATCGCAACAGCGGGCAATTGCTGAAGCCGCCGGTGGATCTGCGCCAGCAACCGCCGACGCTGGCCAATGGCGCGGCCTACCCCTGGAACCCCGAGGCGCGCACATGGCGCCTGCTGGTGGCCCCGGCCGGAGCCTGCGACGCGCAGTGCGTCACTTTGTCGCAGGGACTGGGCAAGGTGTGGCAGCTGTTCGGCCATAACGCCGATAATGTCGAGATCCTGTGGCTGGGAACGCCACCGGCGTCGATCGCCTCGCTGCCCGCGCTGCGGCCGCTGGCCCCGTCGCCAGCCCTGCGCGCGGCGCTGCCTGGCGTCGATGATCCGGCGGGCCTGCCGGTCTACGTGATCGATCCGAACGGCTTCGTGATCATGCGTCATGCCCCCGGGAGCGATCTCGGCGGCCTGCGCAAGGACATGGCCACGTTGCTGAAACTGAAGTGAGTCCCGTTTGATGAGCCTTTCCGCGCGTCCGGCGCTGCACCGCAATTTCCACCGCCTGGCGTGGTTCGCCATGATCATGACCGCGAGCACGATCATGTTCGGTGCCTTCGTGCGCCTGTCCGATGCCGGCCTGAGCTGCCCGGACTGGCCGACCTGCTATGGGCAGGCGACCTGGCCGCAGCACGTGGAAGAGACCATCGGCCACCCGGCAGCGGAGATCCGTCCGCTGGAAACACACAAGGCCTGGCGTGAGCAGGTGCACCGCTTCCTGGCCGGCGCGCTCGGCATCGAGATCCTGACCCTGGCCCTGCTGGCCACGCGCAAGCGGCGTTTCGGAAGCACGGCGGTAGTCACCGCCTGCGTGCTGGTGGCCGCGGGCATACCGCTGTACATGATGGGCTGGCATGGAACCGCCAGCGCACTGGCGCTGGTCGGCGAGGCCATCCTGCTGATCGCGGCGCTGCGCTGGAGCAACATCGACCTGGCGCGCGCTGCGCTGCTGACATTGGCGGTGGTGATCTTCCAGGCACTGCTGGGCATGTGGACGGTGACCCTGCTGCTCAAGCCGATCGTGGTGATGGGTCATCTGCTGGGCGGCATGCTGATGTTCGGCCTGCTGGTGTGGATGGCCTGGCGTGCCACGCACATGCCGATCACCCTGGCTGAGGCGCCGAAGCTGAAGTGGCTGCTGCGCATTGGCGTGGCGGTGCTGGTCACCCAGATCGCGCTCGGTGGCTGGGTCAGCGCCAACTACGCGGCGCTGGCGTGCGGCGGCGGCAGCGCCTCGCTGGACAACTTCCCGCGCTGCGCCAACCAGTGGTGGCCGCAGCACAACTTCGCCGAGGGCTTCACCCTGTGGCGCGGTATCGGCGTGGACTACGAAGGCGGCGTGCTCGACGGTGCCTCGCGCATCGCCATCCAGATGGCCCATCGCCTGTTTGCCATCGTCGTTGCCGTTTACCTGCTGTGGCTGGGCCTGCGCCTGTTCCGGCTGCCGAGCATGCGCGGCTGGGCTTCGGCCCTGGTCGCGCTGCTGGTGCTGCAGGTCACCCTCGGCATCCTCAACGTGAAGCTGGCGCTGCCGCTGGAAGTGGCAGTAGCGCACAACGGCGTTGCCGTTGCCCTGTTGTTTGTATTGGTCAGCCTGCTGGCCCGCCTGCGTGCCCCGGACTGATCCCATGTTTTCCAACTATCGCCAGTACTGGGACCTGACCAAGCCCAAGGTCGTCGCCCTTATCGTCTTCACCGCCCTGGTCGGCATGGTCCTGGCCATTCCCGGCGTGCCCAGCTGGGAGCAGGTGCGTGCCGGTCTGCTCGGCTTCCTCGGCATCTGGCTTGCCGCGTCCGCCGCTGCAGCCATCAACCAGCTGCTGGATGCGCACATCGACGCGCAGATGGCGCGCACCTCGTGGCGTCCGCTGGTGGTGGGCAAGGTCAAGCCGTGGCAGGTGCTGGTATTCGCCGGCGTGCTGATCGTGCTGTCGATGGCGATCCTGGTGCTGTGGGTGAACTGGATCACCGCGGTGCTGACCTTCGCCTCTCTGATCGGTTATGCAGTGATCTACACCGTCTACCTGAAACGTGCGACCTCGCAGAACATCGTCATCGGTGGTCTGGCCGGTGCGATGCCGCCGATGCTGGGGTGGGCGGCGGTAACCGGCATGCAGGGGCAGTCGGACTGGGCGTACTCGTCGCTGCTGGTGCTGGTCATCTTCATCTGGACGCCGCCGCACTTCTGGGCGCTGGCGATCTTCCGTCGCGAGGATTACGCCAAGGCGGAAATCCCGATGCTGCCGGTCACCCATGGCGTGGTGCACACGCGCAAGCAGATCATGGCGTACTCGGTGGTGCTGGCGCTGGTCTGCCTGCTGCCGTACCTGGTTGGCATGAGCGGAGCGTTCTACCTGGGCGGGGCGATCGTGCTCAACGCGGTGTTCCTCTGGTACGCCTGGCGCATGCTCAACCCGCCGGACGAGCTGTTCTCGATGAAGATGTTCAGTTACTCCATCGTCTACCTGATGGCGCTGTTCGCCTTCCTGCTGGTGGACCACTGGATCCTGCCCTGGTTGTAGCGGCTGGATCCGCCGGGCATGGCCCGGCGCTACCACCGCGTCCGGTAGCGCCGGGCCATGCCCGGCGATGTTCCACAGGTCAGGGCGCGCGCTTGGCATACCGTTGCGCGATCACCCCGCAGACGATCAGCTGGATCTGGTGATAGATCATCACCGGCAGCACGATCGCGCCGAGGCTGCCCCCGGCGAACAGCACCTTGGCGATCGGAACGCCGGTGGCCAGGCTCTTCTTCGAGCCGCAGAACACGATGGCGATCTCGTCTTCGCGGTTGAAGCGCAGGCGGCGGGCGATGAAGGTGATCAGCGGCATGGCGATGCCCAGCAGTACCGCCGCCACCACCGCCACCGCGAACAGCGACAGCAGCGGTGTCTTGCTCCACAACCCCTCGGTAACCGCTTCGCCGAATGCCGAGTACACCACCAGCAGGATCGTGGCCTGGTCGGTGTAGCGCAGCAGCGCGCGCTGCCTCTCAACCCAGCCGGCGATCCACGGGCGCAGCAGGTGGCCGGCCACGAACGGCACCAGCAGCTGCAGCATGATGCCGCCGATGGCATGCAGCGGGTCGTGCACGCCGCCGGAGGTGCCGGCCAGTGCGGTCAGCAGCAGGGGCGTGAGGAACACGCCGAGGATGCTCGACAGCGAGGCACTGCACACGGCTGCCGGCACGTTGCCGCGCGCCATCGAGGTGAACGCGATGGACGACTGCACGGTGGAGGGCAGGGTGCACAGGAACAGCACGCCCAGGTACAGCTCAGGTGTCAGCAGCCAGCCGGACAACGGCTTGAACAACAGCCCCAGCAGCGGGAACAGGATGAAGGTGCAGGCGAGGATCGTCAGGTGCAGGCGCCAGTGCAGCATGCCGCCGATGATCGATTCGCGCGGCAGGCGCGCGCCGTGCAGGAAGAACAGCGCGGCGATGGCGACGGTGGTGACATCGTCGAGCACCAGGGCGGCGGCGCCTTTCATCGGCAGCAGCGAGGCCAGGCCGACGGTGCACAGCAGGGCGAGGGTGAAGTTGTCCGGTCGCAGGCGCGACCACCAGCGGGTCATGGTGGATGGGCTCCTTGGTGCGGGGGGATTACCCCGGGAATCAGGGGGTGGGAGAAGGGATCGCCAGACGCTCGCGGGTGGCCGCTTCCAACGACTTCAAGCCGGCTCGCTGGCCCAGTTGCAGCGCCTGTTCCGGGCTGGCGTGTTCGTAGCGTGCGTTGACCAGGCCGAGCACGGCACCGGCGCGGTTGCCGGAAGCGCAGTGCAGCAGCACCGGCCCCTGGCTCTGCTGCAGCGCCTGGTGCACGGCGCGCAGGTTGGTGGCATCCAGGCCCTCGGCGCCGGCTACCGGGATGCGCACATAGCGCAGGCCGAGCGCTTCGGCCTCGCGTGTTTCATCGAAGCCGCGATCTTCATCGGGTTGGCGCAGGTCGATCACCGTGCGCACGCCTTGGGCAGCCAGTTCGTGCAGTTGCGCGGCCGTGGGCTGGCCACCGGCGTAGAGGCCGGGGCGGACTTCAGCAAGAACAGGGTCCGCAGCCCAGGCCGGCAGGATCGGGCAGAGCGACAACAACAACAGCAGGCAGGTCAGGCGCAGCAGCATGCTCTCTCCGGGAATGTGTTCTGCCGCTACAGGCGCAGATTGGCGCGTGCCTTCAGCAGCTCGCGCATCTCGTACTTGTCAGTATCGTCCAGACCCTGTTGTCGCTGCTTGCCGTTGAGGTCGTCGATCCGCTGGAACAGCAGCTGCTTCTCCAGCTGGCCGACCGCGTCATGCAGTTCCACCGTCCACATCGCTTCATCGCCCGCCAGCGTCTGCGCGGCCAAGGTGTGCAGCGAGGCCTGTTCTTCGCGGCCGTCGAAATGCTCCAGCAGGGCGCCGGTACTGATGTCCGGGCGCTGCTCGACCAGCCCCAGAAGCTCCAGCAGCAGCTCCACGCCCGGCAGGCGCAGGCCCTGGAAGTGGTGCTTGCCGCCCAGGGTCAGGGCCAGCGACGGCTGCTGCAGCAGGACGGCGATCGCGCCACGCACCAGGCTGCGCTTGGCCGCCGGCTGGATCGTGCGCGGAGCGGCGCGTTGCGGCATCTGCGGCCGGCCCGCCTGCGCGTTGCCGCCCAGGCCGGTCAGCTGTGCCAACTGCTGCTTCATCAGGTCGCCGAAGGCACCATCGGGAATCTGCGCCAGCATCGGCTTGGCGCGCTCGGCCAGCCGTGCCTTGCCATCCAGCGTGCCCAGGTTGATCTCGCGGGTCAGCTCGTCGAAGAAGAACTGCGACAGCGGCGTGGCCTGCTTCAAGCGTTCGTCGAAGGCCTCGGCGCCTTCCTTGCGCACGATGCTGTCCGGGTCTTCGCCGTCGGGCAGGAACAGGAAGAAGGCCTGGCGGCCGTCCTTCATGCGTGGCAGCACCGATTCCAGCGCCTTCCAGCCGGCGCGGCGGCCGGCGGCGTCGCCATCGAAGCAGAAGAACACGTCCGGCGCGTTGCGGAACAGCAGCTCGGCATGGTCCGGCGTGGTTGCCGTGCCCAGCGTCGCCACCGCCTGGGTGACGCCGAACTGGAACAGCGAGACCACGTCCATGTAGCCCTCGACCACGATCAAGCGCTCGATCTTCTGGTTGGCCTGGCGCACCTGCCACAGGCCGTACAGCTCGCGGCCCTTGTGGAACAGCGCGGTCTCGGGCGAGTTGAGGTACTTGGGGCCGTCATCCTTCTCGAACACGCGCCCGCCGAAGGCGATCACCCGGCCACGGCGGTCGAAGATCGGGAACATCACCCGGTCGCGGAACTTGTCGTAGACGTGGCCGCGGTCGTTCTTGGAGAACAGGCCGGCGCGGTCGAGCAGCTTCATCCGCCGCTCGTCCTTGCCCAGTGCGTCGCGCAGGCCGCTGTAGCCATCAGGTGCATAGCCGATCTGGAAGCGCGCGCGGTTCTCTTCATCCACGCCGCGGCCATCGAGGTAGCTGCGGGCTTTCTCGCTGCCTTCCAGGTTCTTCTGGAAGAACTTGGTTGCCGCGTCCAGCGCCGAATACAGCTCGCGGCTGTCATCCTGCTGCTGGGCACTGCGTGGATTCTCGCTGCGCGGCACTTCCATGCCGGCACGCTTGGCCAGTTCATCCACCGCGTCGAGGAATTCGAGGCGGTCGTAGTTCATCAGGAAGCTGATGGCCGTGCCGTGCGCGCCGCAGCCGAAGCAGTGATAGAACTGCTTGGTCGGCGAGACGGTGAACGAGGCCGAGCGTTCGTCATGGAACGGGCAGCGCGCGGCGTACTCCTTGCCCTGGCGCTTCAACGGCACGCGGCTGCCCACCACCTCGACGATGTCGGAGCGGGCCAGCAGGTCGTCGATGAAAGCGTCGGGGATACGGGCCATGGGCAACGAGGCAGGGCGTGGCGGCAGCCACGCGGAAGGGGGAAGTCAGTCCCCCTAGTTTACCCCTTGCCGGCCACGTTCCCGGGCGCGTTCGCCGCAGTGCCAGGGTCGATGCCGGCAGCGAGCAGATGATGGCGTGCGCGCAGGCGTTCATCGATCACCGCGGTCATCAGCGCGCCGACGAAGAAGACCACGGTGGCGTAGTAGATCCAGACCAGCGAGATCACCAGCGCACCCATCGAGCCGTAAGCGCTGCCCGGTGCGACGGTGGCGATGTACACGCCGATGCCATAGCGGCCGAGCGCGAACAGCGCCGAGGTGATGAGGCCGCCGATGAAGGCCTGGCGCCACGCCACGCGCCGGTCCGGCAGGTAGTGATACATGAAGGCGAAGCCGACCGCGTACAGCAGCAGGCTGGTCAGGTAGCCGATGGCCGGCAGGATCGAGGGCAGCTGCGCAAAGGCCACCTGCAGCACGGTGGTGGCGGTCATCGACAGGATCAGCAGGAAGCCCAGCGCCAGCACGACGCCGAAGGAGAACACGCGCTTGCGCAGCCAGGCCTTGATGCCCTCCAGGCGTTCGCCGCTGGTGCGGAAGATCAGGTTCAGTGCGTTCTGCAACTGGGCAAACACCGCAGTGGCGCCAACGAACAGCAACAGCGTGCTCCACAGCCCGGCCAGCGATCCGACGTCGGGCTGGTTGTCGGCATTCTTCAGCACGGTTTCGGCCACGGTCGCGGCACTGCTGCCGGCCACCGAGCTGATCTGGTCGACCAGGGCCTGCTGTGCCGGCGGATACAGCGAGGCGGTCAGCCACAGCAGCAGCACCAGCAGCGGCGCCATCGACAGCAGGGCATAGAAGGAAACCGAGGCGGCCTGGGTCAGCACGTCGATTTCGACGAAGCGCTTGACGACGGCCATCGGGAAACTGTCCTGCAGGCGCTTGATGTACTTGTGCAGGGACGCGGGGCCGCCGTGCGGCGCGCGGTCTTCGGGGGCGTGGGACGTTGGATCAACCATGCCGGAGTTGTAGCAGCACCACGTCGAAGACGCGGTGAAGCAGGTGCGCAGGAGCGCGTCCCGGAGTCCCTTCGCAGTGCGGAAGGGACCCGGGTCTGGCGTTGCTTACGACAGCGCCTGCTTGACCAGCTTGGACACCAGGCCCATGTCGGCCTGGCCGGCCAGCTTGGGCTTCAGCGCGCCCATCAGCTTGCCCATGTCGGCCGCGCTGCTGGCGCCGGTTTCGGCGATGGCCGCCTGGATGGCCGCGACAATCTCGGCTTCGCCCATCTTGGCCGGCAGGTAGGCTTCGATCACCACGATTTCGGCGCGCTCGATTGCCGCCAGGTCTTCGCGGTTGGCCGCTTCAAACTGGCTGACCGAGTCCTTGCGCTGCTTGACCATCTTGTCGAGCACGGCGATCACGGCGGTGTCGTCGAGCTCGATGCGCTCGTCGACTTCCTTCTGCTTGATGGCGGCGTTGATCAGGCGGATGACGCCCAGCTTGTGCTTCTCGCCGCCCTTCATGGCGGCCTTCATGTCTTCGGTGAGCTGCTGCTTCATGCTCATGACGAACCTCGTGGTGGTAGTGGGGCAGGGCGGATGCCCGGGCCCGGAAACGCAAAAAGCCGGCGACGCTCGCGCGTGCCGGCTTCGACTCCATCGCGGCAGGGAATGCCCACCGCAATGAAGATGCGTCCGATCAGTACAGGCGCTGACGCTTGGTAACGTCGCGCGACGAGCGGCGCAGCTGACGCTTCACAGCAGCGGCGGCCTTGCGCTTGCGCTCCTGGGTCGGCTTTTCGTAGAACTCGCGCTTGCGGGTTTCGGCCAGCACACCGGCCTTTTCGCAAGTGCGCTTGAAGCGGCGAAGAGCAAACTCAAAGGGTTCGTTCTCGCGGACTTTGACGCTGGGCATGGAATCTCCGGGACACAGTAGAACCGGGTCACGCCCGGCGAGCCGCACATTATAGTGGCGAATAAACAAACTGCAAGCCACAAATCCTGAATAGGGGCAAGTTGTTGGATTGCAGTGAGGCCTGCCAGTTCCCCGAGGGGTTGGCAGGGGCGTCATAATAGCAGGCATGCGAGTCCTTGGCATCGAATCTTCCTGTGACGAGACCGGCGTGGCGGTGTATGACACCGACCTGGCCGGCAGCGCTGCCCTGCGCGCCCATGCGGTCTACAGTCAGATCGCCCTGCACGCCGAGTACGGCGGTGTGGTGCCTGAACTGGCCAGCCGTGACCACGTGCGCAAGCTGCTGCCGTTGATCCGGCAGACGCTGGCCGAGGCCGGGCTTGGCGTGAACGACATCGACGGGGTGGCCTACACCGCCGGCCCCGGCCTGGTCGGGGCGCTGCTGGTGGGCGCCGGCGTGGCCCGGTCGCTGGCCTGGGCGCTGGAGGTCCCCGCCGTGGGCGTGCACCACATGGAAGGTCACCTGTTGGCGCCGCTGATGGAAGACGATCCGCCGCAGGCCCCGTTCGTGGCGCTGCTGGTGTCCGGTGGCCATACCCAGCTGGTGGCCGTCGATGCCATCGGCCAGTACCGGCTGCTGGGCGAAACCTTGGACGACGCCGCAGGCGAAGCCTTCGACAAGACCGCCAAGATGATGGGCCTGCCGTACCCCGGCGGGCCGCAGCTGGCCGCGCTGGCCAAGCAGGGCACGCCGGGCGTCTACCGCTTCACGCGGCCGATGACTGATCGCCCGGGCCTGGATTTCAGCTTCTCCGGCCTGAAGACCCAGGTCCTGATGGCCTGGCGCGACAGCGACCAGAGCGAGCAGACCCGCGCCGACATCGCCCGTGGCTTTGAAGACGCCGTGGTCGAGACCCTGTGCATCAAGTGCGAACGCGCGCTGGAAGCGGCCGGCACCAATGTGATCGTGGTGGCCGGCGGCGTGGGTGCGAACAAGCGCCTGCGCGCCCGCCTGCAGCAGATGGCCGAGCGCCTCGGCGGCCGCGCCTGCTTCCCGCGGCCGGCGTTGTGCACCGACAACGGCGCGATGATCGCCTTCGCCGGCGCGCTGCGCCTGCTGGCGGGCCAGCACAGCCCCCCGAAGGTGGACGTCACCCCGCGCTGGGACATGGCGACGCTGCCGGCGGTGTAAAGCCCCGCAACCGGTAGCGCCGGGCCATGCCCGGCGGACGCATTATGGACGCCCTGCCAACGGCGAGACCGCCAGCACCGTGGTGGCCCGTTCATGGCGCTGCAGCCATGCCAGCGTGTGCGGGCACCGGGCGTGGATCAGCCGCCCGATCGCGGCCAGGTCGGCGCCGATGTCGCGCTCAAGGATCGGTTCGTGGTGGGCGATGCGGTTGCGCAGGTGGCGGATGCGGTCGATATCTGCGTGGATGGCTTTCCTGGTGACACTGGGATGGGCCGAAGGCGCATGGCGTAGAACACCGCTGAGTGCTGGTATCCACAGCGAAGCGTCGAAGCGGCAGGTGAAGAGCTGCTGCCAGAAAACCATCGGCAGGTTGGCGACGATCTCGGGCGTGTCGGTGGTACGGCCGGTGACCAGTTCCAGTGCGGTTCTCGCCGAAGCGGATGAAGATGCCGGCAACCTGCGACGGAAGGCATCATTCCACGGCCATCGAGGCCCATGTTGCCGGGCCAGCGCCGATGCGGCTGCGTTGCGGATGACCACTTCGCACAGATGCACCGGCATCATCAGCGCACCGCACATCCGCATGTTCCACAGGTACAGGGATTCGGCGGTGACACCCGGGCTGCAGGCCGATGCAATTCTCTCGTAGGTCGACAGGCGCTCCGCTGACAGAGCGCGCCTCAATGCATCGTATGCAGCCATCGTGATGTGCGGTGGTGAAGGAAGGGTCGATGCTGGCCAGAGACGGCGGCGATCACCATCGGGGAACGCCGTTGCCTGCGTGACCGATTTCCTGTGTTTCGGCTCGGACGAATTCCGTGAGTTGCTTTGTCGCAATTGGCCTTGACCGGCGATTGGGTCCTTGCCTAACCTCAGTGCCTGCGCCACCGGGACCCGCGGCTTGAGAAAGCTCCCCCCGGGGACAAAACGGTAGTACCAAAGGGCCCCGCTAGCAGGGCCCTTTGTCTTTTCCAGACCTTGCGAATGCCCGGCGACCCTCCTCCGTTCCGGGCAGGCTCACTGCCGTCCCGTTACCATGGCCGCCTGTTTTCCGGCTGGTAACCGCAATGGACAAGGTTTTCATCGAAGGGCTGACGATCGACGCCCTGATCGGCATCTACGATTGGGAGCGGCGGATCCGCCAGGACCTGGTGTTCGATCTGGAGATGGGGTTCGACAACCGTCGCCCGGCCGCCAGCGATGACATTGCCCACACCCTGAACTACAAGGCGGTCAGCAAGCGCCTGGAGCAGTTCGTGCGCGAATCGGAGTTCGGCCTGGTGGAGACCCTGGCCGAGCGCTGCGCGCAGATCGTGCTGGACGAGTTCGACGTGAAGTGGCTGCGCCTGAAGCTGAGCAAGCCCGGGGCGGTGCGCGGTGCACGTGCGGTCGGCGTGATCATCGAACGCTCGCGGGACTGACACGCCGGTAATGCCGGCCGTCGGCTGGCAACCCCCGGTAGTGCCGGCCGCTGGCCGGCAACCTCAACAGCAATGAAGAAGGAGACAACCGATGGTGGACGCAGTGGTGGCGGTACAGTGGCTGGAAAAGCTGCAGAACACACTGGAACCCTATCCTGGCGCCTACCTGGCGTTGATGATCTCGGCGCTGCTGGTTGCCGCCGGCCTGGCCAACTGGGTGACCAAGCGCATCCTGCTGCGCGGCCTGCGTCGCCTGCTCAACCGCCTGCCCGGCGCCGATACCGGCCGCGGCAGCCATCTGATGCGGGTCATTTCGCGGCTGTCCAACGTGGTGCCCAGCCAGGTGATCGCCTCGGGCATCCGTATCGTGCCGGACCTGCCGCCGGGCCTGGTCGGCTTCATCATCGGTGCCTGCCAGGCGTGGGCGATCCTGACCGTGGTGATGGCGCTGTCGCATGCGCTGGATGCGGCCAACGACCTGTACGAACGTCGCCCCGAGGCGCGCAACAAGCCGATCAAGGGGTACCTGCAGGTCGCCAAGATCATCATCTTCGTGATCGCCGGGCTGTCGATCGTTGCCACCCTCGCCGGTGTCGACCTGCGCTACCTGGTCACCGGCCTGGGCGCGGCCACCGCAGTACTGATGCTGATCTTCCAAGACACCATCCTGTCGCTGGTGGCCAGCGTGCAGATCAGTGGTGATGGGCGTATCCGTATCGGCGACTGGATCGAGATGCCCAGCCAGAATGCCGACGGCGATGTCATCGATATCGCCCTGCATACGGTGACGGTGCAGAACTTCGACAAGACCATCACCACCATCCCGACCAAGAAGCTGGTGACCGAGTCGTTCAAGAACTGGCGCGGCATGCAGGAGGCCGGTGGCCGCCGGATCAAGCGCGCGCTGTTCCTGGACCAGCACAGTGTGCGTTTCATGGAGGAGGACGACCTGGCCTTCCTCGGCCAGTTCGCCCTGCTGGGCGACTACCTGCGCGGCAAGCAGCAGGAGCTGGGCCAGTGGAACGGGCGCCTGCGCGAGCAGGGCGTGGCCGAGGTCAACAGCCGCCGGGTGACCAACCTGGGCACCTTCCGCGCCTACGTGGAGCGTTATCTGGCCAGCCACCCGGGCATCCATACCGATATGACCCTGCTGGTGCGCCAGCTGCAGCCGACCACCGAAGGCCTGCCGCTGGAGCTGTACTGCTTCACCCGCAGCACCGCCTGGGGCGAATACGAGGCGGTGCAGTCGGACATCTTCGACCACCTGCTGGCGATCCTGCCGGCCTTTGGCCTGCGGGTGTTCCAGGCGTCCAGCGACGCGATGTTGATGGCCGGGCAGCGCCAGTTGGCCGGCTCGGAGTAAGCTGCGATGCCCCCGGCCGGACCGTACGGATCCGGCTGGTGGCTGAAACTGAATGACGAAACCTCTCGCCAAATCGTCCGGGATCGCTAGAATGCCGGGCTTGTAAACGTTTTCATCAAGGACTGCCGGTGGCCTCCGATCGCATCGAATCCCTCATTGCCCAGATGACCGTCGAGGAAAAAGTCGGCCAGCTGGGTGTCTTCGCGGACATGGTCCGCCCGTTCGCCCCGGACGTGAACCCGGAAGCCAACGTGCGCAATGCCGACCAGGTGCTGCAGCAGGTGCGCGAGGGCAAGGTCGGCTCGCTGTTCAACGGTGTCGGCGCCGAGCTCGGCCGCCGCATCCAGCAGGTCGCCACCGAGGAGAGCCGCCTGGGCATCCCGGTGATCCTGGCGGCCGACGTCATCCACGGCATGCGCACGGTGTTCCCGATTCCGCTGGGCGAGGCCGCCAGCTTCGAGCCGGATCTGGCCGAGCGCACCGCGCGCGCCACTGCGGTTGAAGCTACCGCTGCCGGCCTGCACTGGACCTACGCACCGGCAGTGGACATCGCCCGTGACCAGCGCTGGGGCCGCGGTGCCGAAGGTGCCGGTGAGGACGTGGTACTGGGCTGTGCCTTCGCCGCTGCCCGCGTGCGTGGCTTCCAGGGCAGCGACCTGCGCGCCGCCGACTCGCTGCTGGCAACGCCCAAGCACTTTGCCGCCTATGGCGCGGTGATGGCCGGCATGGAATACAACATGGTGGACATTTCGCCGCAGACCCTGCGCGATGTGCACCTGCCGCCGTTCAAGGCGGCCTTCGATGCTGGCGCGATCACCGTGATGTCCTCGTTCAACGACATCAACGGCGTGCCGGCCAGCGCCAACGCCGAGCTGCTGACCGACATCCTGCGCGGTGAATGGAAGTTCCCGGGCGTGGTGATCTCCGACTACACCGCCGACATGGAACTGGTCGCGCACGGTTATGCCGCCGACGACCGCGATGCCACCGCCAAGGCGTTCACCGCCGGCCTGGACCTGAGCATGCAGAGCGGCTTCTACGCCGAGCACCTGCCGGGCCTGGTGGAGAGCGGCGAGGTGCCGATGAGCGTGCTGGATGAAGGCGTGCGCCGCATCCTGTGGCTGAAGGAAGCCATCGGCCTGTTCGACGACCCGTACCGTTCGCTGGACCCGGCGCGCGAAGCCGATACCTCCCATATCGACGCCCATGACGAACTGTCGCGTGATGCCGCGCGCCGTTCGATCGTGCTGCTGAACAACCGCGACAACGTGCTGCCGCTGCAGAAGAACGGGCAGAAGATCGCGCTGATCGGCCCGTTCGTGCAGGACCGCGACAACATCGAAGGCTGCTGGACGCTGTTCGGCGACAAGCAGCGCTACGTGGATCTGGAAACCGGCGTGCGCGCGGCCATCGGCGATGACGCGCTGCTGGAAGTGGTGCCGGGATGCGAACTGGAAGCCGCCATTGCCGGTGGCACCGAGGCGGCCGTGGCCGCTGCGCTGCGCGCCGACGTGGTGGTGCTGGCGCTGGGCGAGCCGCAGCGTTACAGCGGCGAGGCGCAGTCGCGCGTGGAGATCACCCTGCCGCCGGCACAGCAGGCGCTGGCCGAAGCGGTGGCGATGACCGGCAAGCCGCTGGTGGTGCTGCTGCGCAATGGTCGCGCGCTGGCCCTGCAGGGCGCCGTGCGCAATGCGCATGCCGTTGCGATCACCTGGTACCTGGGCACGCAGACCGGCCATGCCGTGGCCGATGTGCTGTTCGGCGATTACAGCCCCTCCGGCCGCCTGCCGGTCAGCTTCCCGCAGGTGTCCGGCCAGCAGCCGTACTTCTACAACCACCCGCGCACCGGTCGCCCGGAACTGCCGACGATGTCGGAATTCAAGGCACGCTGGCGCGAGATTCCGAACGAGCCGTTGTACCCGTTCGGCCATGGCATCGGCTACACCACCTTCGCCTACGGCGTGCCGCAGCTGAGCAGTGCGCGCGTCGGCTGGGACGACACCCTGACCCTGACCACCACGCTGACCAATACCGGCAGCGTGGCTGGCGAGGAAGTGGTGCAGCTGTACATCCACGACCGCGTGGCCAGCCGCGTGCGGCCGGTGCGCGAGCTGAAGGACTTCCGCAAGGTGGCCCTGCAGCCGGGCGAGTCGGCCGAGGTGGTGTTCACCCTGACCCGTGAACAGCTGGCATTCACCGGCCGCGACGGCGTGCTGCGTGCCGAGCCGGGCCTGTTCGACGTGTGGGTGTGCGCCTCGTCGATGGCTGGTGACGCGGTGCAGTTCGAACTGCTGAAGGCCTGATCGGTAGAGCATCCACGCATGGCGTGGATCTACTGGCAATGAGTAGCGCCGGGCCATGCCCGGCGTCCTCACCCATGGCGAACACGCCGGGCACCGCCCGGCGCTACCATCGGAGCCTGATCCGATGGAGACCGCGCATGCGCACGATGGCCTACCTTGTTCCTGTCCTGTTGCTGGCAGCGTGCTCGCAGCCGGCACCGCCGCCCGGACCTGCCGCCGATGCGCCTCCGCCGATGACGGGCGCGACGCCGGCCGAAGCGGCCGCCAGCACCACGCCCGATGCGGTCGCCGCGCCACAGGCTGCGGCGGAGCACGCCAAGGATGCGGCTGCGACGCCGGCCGATGCTGCCAACCCCGCAGCACCTGCGGCGGCAGACGACGCCCGCGCGCGCATCGAGACGCTGCTCGGCGATGCGGCGCAGTATGAAAAAGTATTCACTGCCTTCAAGACCGCAGTGGTCGGTGGCGATCGCGCGGCGGTGGTTGAAGAAGTGCGTTTCCCGCTGAACATCAGCGGTGGCAGGAAGATCACCGGGCCCGGTGAATTCCAGCGCAACTACGAAAAGATCATCACCCCGGCGGTGGTCAAGGCGGTGTCCGCGCAGGACTTCGGCACGGTGTTCGTCAACCAGCAGGGCGTGATGGTCGGCGATGGCCAGGTCTGGCTGACCGGCCAGTGCCTGGACAAGGCCTGCACGCGCACCGAGGTGAAGGTCGGCACCATCCAGTAACGAAAACGGCCCCGTATGCAGGGCCGTTCCAGATCGGTAGTGCCGGCCGCTGGCCGGCAACCAGGGCTCCTGCAGGTGCCGGCCAGCAGCCGGCACCACCCGGCCGTCAGGCCTTCGGCGTGAGCTTCAGCAGCCGTGCCTTGCTGCCGTCTTCCAGCAGCCACAGCGCGCCGTCCGGGCCCTGTTCCACTTCGCGGATGCGCTCGCCCATGTTGAAGCGTTCGGCCTCGCGCGCGCTGTCGCCGTCGAAGGCAACCCGCACCAGCGAGGTGGACGACAGCCCGCCGATGAAGGCGCTGCCCTTCCACTGCGGGAACAGGCTGCCGCTGTAGAACATCAGGCCGGCCGGGGAAATCACCGGGTTCCAGGTCACCTTCGGTGCGGCGAACTCCGGGCGGGTGTCATGGTCGGGAATCGGACGGCCGTCGTAGTGGTCGCCGTTGGACACGATCGGATAGCCGTAGTTGGCACCGCGCACGATCAGGTTCAGCTCATCGCCGCCGGCCGGGCCCATCTCCTGCGCCCACAGCTTGCCGTTGGCATCGAAGGCGATGCCCAGCACGTTGCGGTGGCCGAGCGACCACACCTGCGCGGCCACGCCGCCCTGCGAGGCGAACGGATTGTCGGCCGGCAGGCTGCCGTCGTCGTTGAGGCGGATGATCTTGCCCAGGTTGCCGCTCATGTCCTGCGCAGGATCGAACTTCTGCCGTTCGCTCGAACTGATCCACAGCTTGCCGTCCGGGCCGAAGGCCAGGCGGTGGCCGTAGTGGCCTTCGCCGCTGACCTTCGGCGTCTGCCGCCAGATCACCTTCAGGTCCTTCAGCTGGCCGCCACCGTTGGCATCGAGGGCGAGGGTGGCACGGGCCACGGCCGCGCCGCGCGTGTCCAGCGTGCCTTCCTCGGCGTAGCTGACGTACACCACACGGTTGCGGGCGAAATCCGGATGCAGGATGACGTCACCGAACCCACCCTGGCCGCCGTAGGCGACCTTCGGCACACCGGTGATTTCATGTTTCTGGCCGCTGGCCAGGTCCAGATGCTGCAGCTTGCCGCGCTTTTCGGTGACCAGCAGGCTGCCATCGGGCAGGAAGGTCATCGCCCACGGCTGGTCGAACCGGCTGACCTCGGTGGCGGTGAAGGGGCGTTGGTCTGCGCTGGCCGCGGCGGTCGCCGGGACCTTCTGGCCAGACGCATCAGGGCCGGCCGCGTTGCAGGCGGTGGTGGCGAGGATCGGCAGCAGGCCGAGGGCGAGCAGCAGGGGCGTGCGGGTCATGGGTATCTCCAGCGGAAGGGGATGCGGATGGCCAGGCTCTCCCTTGTATACCACCGGGGCGGTGACGGTCGTGGCCCGAAGGTCCTGCTCCCCCCTGTGCGGCATGGCGCGGATCGTCTAGGGTGTTGTCGCCCGGGCAAAGCATTGCCCGCCTGTCTGCCAAGGACCTGCAATGAACGCACCCCTCATCCATCGACCCTCGCCCGCCTTCATCGCCGCCTCGTGGGTGGCCCTGCTGCTGGGCGCGGTGGCCTACCTGGTCGGCCTGTTCAATGCCGAGATGCCGCTGAACGAGAAGGGCTATTACCTGACCCTGCTGCTGTTCGGCCTGTTTGCAGCGGTATCGCTGCAGAAGAGCGTGCGCGACCGCGTCGAGGCCATTCCGGTGAGCGGCCTGTACTACGCGCTGTGCTGGTTCGCACTGCTGTCGGCGCTGTTGCTGCTGCTGGTCGGCCTGTGGAACGCCACCCTGGTGCTGAGCGAAAAGGGCTTCTACGGCATGGCGTTCGCGCTGTCGCTGTTTGGCGCGGTGGCGGTGCAGAAGAACACCCGCGACCTGATTGCCGCCAACGCGGCCGAGCCCAAGCGCGCTTCGTCGATCCCGCCGCTGCCGGAACAAGAATGACCGGCTGAGGCAGCGCCTAGCGCCTGCCCGGCCCAGGCCTGCAACGCAGAAGGCGCCGAGCAGGGGCTCGGCGCTACTGGGCCTGCATCAGTCAACTGCTGGAGGGGTCAACCGTGGCGCGTCAGCCGCGGATCGGCTACATGGGCTTCATCCCAACCGCGGCGGACAGCGGCGCGGGCCTGATCCCATTCCAGGCGGCTCTTGCCGCGCTCCGTCGCCCAGCGGGACTGCAACTCCGCTTCGACCTGTTCGTAGGCGCGGATCACCTGATCGGCGCGGGTTTCGTTGAAGCGCGCTGCGTGGCCGATCTGATAGGCCGGCTCGTAGTCATCGAACAGCAGGCTGGCGTCGTAATACGGTTCGGCGCTGTAGCGGTCGCGCCAGTAGTCGGAAATGGCCTCGCGCGGGGTGCTGTCTTCCGGCACGCGACCGGGGATCTGGTAATCGGGGCTCATGGACAGAAGGCTCCGTAGTGGACGAAGCCTGATCGTGCCCATCGGCCGGTTAACGCGCCGGACCGGCAGCGTGATCGGCAGGTCAATCAGCAGCGGCATCCTTGCGCGGCAGCTTGTAGATCACCGCGCCAACGGCGAAGGCGACCAGCGCCGCGACGATGTTCTGCCAGCTGGCACTGGCAAACAGGGCCACGCACAGCAGCAGGGCCAGCACCGGAATCAACGGGCCGCCGGGCAGCTTCAACGCGCCGGGACGGTCGGCATAGCGCTTGGCCAGTACCAGCACTGCGGCGGCCGTGCCGATGTAGGCGAACAGGCGTGTGGTCATCGACAGCAGTGCCAGCTGCACGAACGACCCGGACAGCGCCAGGCCGAGGGCGATCAGGCCCTGGCAGAAGATCGCCGCGGCCGGGGTACGGAAGCGCGGGTGCACCTGCGCCAGCACCTTCGGGCCGTAGCCATCGCGGGCCAGGGCGAACAGGAAGCGCGGGCCCATCATCATCGTGTTGCTGTTGGTGCCGAGGATGGATATGGTCGCGCCCACGGTGAGGATCAGCGCCAGCGCCTCGCCGCCGAAGCTTGAGGCCGCATCGGCCAGCGGCGTGGCCGAGCCGGCCAGGCCGGGCAGCGTGCCCTGCGCCACGATCTGCACCGCCGCGTAGATCACGGTGACGGTGACGATCATGGTGATCAGCGCGAACGGGATGTCGCGGCGTGGGTTGCGGTATTCACCGGCTGCGGCCGGAATGTTCTCGAATCCGGCGTAGGCATACAGCAACAGCAGCGCCGCCTCGCCCATGCGCTGCAGGTCGTGCGGGTCCGGGCGCTGGCCGGAGAAGGCCAACTGCGGGTCGATGTAGAACGCGCCGATGGCCACGAACAACAGCAGCGGCAGCATCTTGCCGATCACCAGCACGATGCCGGTGCGGGCGGCCGAACGCACGCCGATGATGTTCACCCCGGTGAGGAAACCGAGCGAGACAACGATGATCGCGATACGGCCCATGCCTGCGCCTGCCCACGGCCAGAACCGCGCCACAGCGTCGGCCAGCGCATTGCTGAGCGCTGCGGCCGAGCTGATGCGGGTCAGCCAGATCATCCAGCCGATCTCGAAGCCGGCGAAGCGGCCAAAGGCTTCGCGCGCGTACAGGTAGCTGCCACCGGGCTCATCGAAATAGCTGGCCGCCTGCGCGTAGCACAGCACCAGCAGGGCGACGAGGATGCCGGCGGCGACCACGCCCCACAGGCTGAAGGGACCGAGCAGGGCGACCGTGGCCGCCGGCAGCAGGTAGATGCCGCTGCCGACCACATCGTTGATGGACAGGCCGACGATCTGCCAGCGGCTGACCGCGCGCTGCAGTTGGGGTTCGTCGGCGGCGCTCAACGTACGGCTCCTTCAAGCGCGGGCAGCTTCCACTGTGCCTGCAGGCGCTGGTATTCGGCCCTTGGCAACAGGACGAAGCGTGGCGTGTCCTGCGGGCGCAGCCAGTCCAGCAACGCCTGCATGCGCATCTCTGGCATCGCAGTGCAGCCAGCGGTGGCCTCGCCGGGCTGGCGCCACAGATGGGCGAAGATGCAGCTGCCCTTGCCGGGTTGGTTGTCCGGGTTGTGCGCGATCACGAAGCCTTCCCGGTAACGCACGTCACCCTGGTTGTGCAGGTCCAGCCGCATCGGTTCGGTGGAACCGGCTATGGCGGCGCTGCCCACCTTCTTCGCATCGACGATGCGGTTGTAGAACGGCGATGCTGGCACGTCCATGCAGTAGCTGCTCTCGAGCATCGGCTGATAGGTCATCGCCGTGCCGGGCCGGGTGATGGCATAGCCGAACGCGCTGCCCAGCGCGAACACACCGGCCGGACTGCGGCCATCGCCCTCCTGTTTCTGCGGACCGCCGGTCTGGGCAGGATGCAGGCCCAGGCCCCAGGCACTGCCGGTGCGACCCAGCGCCACCGGGAAGGCCTGGCCGTGCCTGCGCCAGTGCTTGCCGTCGCGCACGAAGGCCTGCAGCTGGCCCTGCGTGCTGTCCCAGGTCTCGCTGGTTACCACGATCAGTTGGCGAGCGTTGTCCAGCGGGGCAGCGTGGAGAGCAGCTGCGGCAACGAGCAGCAGCGCGGCAGATGCAAGGCGGGCCAGCAGCAGGTTCATCGGGCGCTCCGGTCAGGAATCCAGCAGGTGGTCGATCCGTTCCAGGTTCACCGCCAGCTGCTGCTGGCGATCCGGATTGGCGTGGCAGAGCAGCACGAACAGGAAATCGAGCAGGGCATGCATGGCGCTACGGTACAGCAGCTGCGCCACCTGCGGCGCGCGGTCGTGCGCGCACACCACCAGTGCCGCATCGGCATGCGCACGCAGCGGGTTGGCGGTGTGGCGGGTGATCGACACCACCTTGCCGCCCATGTCCTGGAACTGGCGCGACAGCTGCGAAAGCTGTGGCAACTTGCCGAACTCGGAGAACATCAGCAGCACATCGCCCGGGCGCGCGGCGGACAGGTTGGCCAGCATCAGGATCGGATCGGTATGCGGCACCACCAGCAGGCCGAGCAGCGACAGCCGCATGGCGAATTCGCGCGCGTACAGGCCATCGTCACCGAGGCCATGCACAAACAGCTTGGGCGCGCCGTCGAGCAGCTGCACGATGCGCTCGATCTCCTCGCGTGGGTTGGCCTGGCGGGTTTCTTCCTCGGCCTGGGCCTTGCTGCGGCGCAGGGCGTCGCCCAGGCGCAGGTAGTCATCGCTGATGTCCGGTTCGGCGGGCGCCTGCTGTGGGTCGGCACCGGCGCGGGCGACGTCCTCGCCGATGGAATATTTCAGGTCCGGGTAGCCCTTGAAGCCGAGCTTCTGGCTGAACTTGACCACGCTGGACTGGCTGATGCCCAGCGCGCTGGCCAGCTGCTGCGAGGAGTAGTCGCGCAGCAGGTGCGCGTTGTCGAGGATGAAGTCGGCGATGCGGCGTTCGATGGCCGACATCTGCCCGCGCTCGGTGCGGATTTTCAGCAGGGGCGGCATGCGGGGCGTCCGGGCATGTGTAGGCGCGTTGCGGTTGGCGGCGTAGAGCAGAGTATGTGGTGGCTCGGGCGGGTGCCAGCCGCGAAGGGGGCACGGAGTGGGGCAAAAGCAGGAGCAAGGACATCCACGCATGGCGTGGATCTACCCGGAGCTGCAGTTGAGTCCGCCTTCAAGCGAGCCGAGCACCGCAGGTCCGGCGAGGGCGAAGAGGCGCGGGTGTCTGAGCGCAGCGAGTTCCGCGCCGTCCCTCGGCGGACCGAGGAGCGCAGGGCACCGGCGTGCGCAGCACGTCGGCTCGCGGCCGGCGGAGCGTTTCCTTTGGTTACTTTTCTTTTCGCGAAAAGAAAAGTAACGCCCGACCCAACGTCAGTTGTACGCCAAGCCAGCCGCAAGGCAGAAATCAACCCAGCATCTCCAGCCCCCGCACTTCGGTAATGCCCAACCCCGGCACATCGCTGATGCTGATCTCCGACTCGTTGAAGCGCACCCCGCCGCTGACCGGATCGAACTGCCCCAGTGAGGGGCCATCCAGGTCGACCTTGGTGATCACATCGCTCTTGGCTACCGCCAGGTGCACCGCTGCAGCCACGCTGATGCTGGATTCGATCATGCAGCCGATCATGCACGGCACGCCGTAGATGCCGGCGATGTCGGCAATGCGGATTGCGTTGGACAGGCCACCGGTTTTCATCAGCTTGATGTTGATGATGTCGGCGGCGCGCTGCTGGATCAGGTCCATCACCTGGCTCGGGCTGAACACGCTCTCGTCGGCCATCACCGGGGTGTTGACCCGATCGGTCACGTACTTCAGGCCGCTGATGTCGGCGGCCTTGACCGGCTGCTCCAGCAGTTCCAGCACCACACCTGCATCTTCCAGCGTGCGCATCGCATGCACCGCCTGCTTGGCGGTCCAGCCCTGGTTGGCATCCAAGCGCAGCAGCGCACGGCCTTCGACGGCGGCATGGATCGCCTTGACCCGTTCGATGTCCACGCCGATGTCCTTGCCGACCTTGATCTTCAGCGACTCGAAGCCGCGTTCGATCGCCGACAGCGAATCGGCCACCATCTTGTCGATGTAGTCCACGCTGATGGTGATGTCGGTGGTGATCACCGGGTCGCCACCACCGAGCATCTGGTACAGCGGCGCGCCATGCAGCTGCGCCCACAGGTCGTACAGGGCGATCTCCACCGCCGCCTTGGCGCTGGTGTTGCGCTCCATCGCGGTCTGCACCAGCGTGCACAGGCGGTTGAGGTTGACCACCTCCTGGCCGATCAGGCGCGGGGCGATGAAGTGCCGGATCGCTTCGATGATCGAGCCGTGGGTATCACCGGTGATCACCGCGGTGGCAGGCGCCTCGCCGTAGCCGGTGTGGCCGCTGTCGGTGCGGATCAGCACCACCACGTCCTCCACGGTTTCCACCGTGCGCAGCGCGGTCTTGAAAGGGGTCTTCAGCGGCACGCGCAGCATGCCCAGTTCGATGGCGGTGATCTTCATTCAGGGGTTCTTGGCACGCAGGCGTTGGATGTTGGTGATGCGATCGATGTAGCGGACGCTGTCGCTGGCCATCATCGGCTCCAGCGGGGTGACCGATACGCCATTGAGGTGGGCCTGCACACGCTTGCCGTCGGCGCCGAACCAGCTGCCGCCCGCGGTATCGTGGATCACCCAGGTGCGGCCATCGACGTGGCCGATGGCCATCATCACGTGGCCGGGGATGTAGACCAGGTCACCCACCTGCAGATCGGTGACGGCGCGGTCGCGCACGGCCTTGCCGTCCTTGGCGGTGAACGGCAAGCGGTCCAGCGCGGGACTGACCGCCTGTGCGCTGGTATTGCGTGGCAGCAGCACGCCGAAGCTGCGGTAGATCTCCGATACGAATCCACTGCAGTCGCGGGTGTCGTAGTCGTGGCCCCAGCCGTAGCGCTCGCCGAGGAACTTGAACGCTTGCTGCAGCAGCAGGCGCGGAGTCAGCGGCAGGTAGTCGGCGGCGGTGTCCTGTGAGCGCGGCAGCAGCGCCGGCACCAGCTTCAGGCGGCCATCGGCCTCGCGCACCGGCAGCTGCACCACCCACGAGGCGTGCGCTTGTTGCCCGTTCACTGGCTCAGCGACGGGCCAGTCGGCCAACACCGGCAGGCGCACGCCCATGTCCAGCTGCAGGCGCGATACGCGCGGTTCTTCGGGTGTGTAGGCGGTGTGCGCTGTGGCGGCGGTGACGACGCGGTACGGGCCCTTCGCGCCGTAGCCGAGCACCGTGGCCTTGTCACCGCTGGCCACCGCGTCGGCTTCGATCCATGCGCTGTAGCGCTCGCTGTGCACGAACAGCCAGCGGCCGTCGGTGCTGCGGTGGACGATGGCAACCCTGTCGCCGGGGAACAGTGCCGATTCCTGGAAGCGGTCGATGTCGGTATCGCCGACGGTGCTGAAGACACGCTGGCGGGTGGGGAAGGTGCGCAGCGCGGCGCGCTTCACCACCAGAGCGTAGTCCGGCGACACCTGCGCCGGAACTGCGTCGAGACCGAGGTTGGTTTCGATCGCACTGCGCACGTCCGGTGCGATGGTGCGGCCCTTGTCGTCATACAGCGCCCGCGTGGGCCAGCTCGACAGCGTGGTGATGCTGTCACGCACCTGTCCCGCGCTCAGCTGCGCAGGCAGGGTGGCGATGTCCTGGATGTGCTTGTCCTGCGCGCGCATCCGTGCGTTCTGCGCCTCGATCTGCGCGCGGTCCAGGATAGGTGCGTCGGCATTGTCCAGCCGTGCCGCCCAGTAGTCCGCGGTGAGATAGGCCTCGTGCAGGCCGATCACGTAAGGCAGCGGGGCGCCGGGGTCGGGTACAGGCGTGGCCGCCTGGGTGAATGCGGGTGCGCCCAGCAGGCCCAGGGCCAGTGCCAAGGTCAACCGGTGCGGCCAGTGCCGACGCGGTTCGCGGGAAGCCAGGATCATGCGCTGCACACCCTCCTCGAATGCCTGTTGGAATATTTATTCCTTTCGGCCCCGAAAGCAAGAATAAATTATTGACCGGTCTTCCGGCCCGTGTTACACAGCCGTTACCACCCGCGCTTGGGAAGTGTCGCTGTGGATCCTGCCGTTCGCAAACCGTCTCTGCCTGCCGCTGCCGGCCTGTGTGCCGCGCTGCTGCTGTGGGCGTCGGCGACACCGGCCGCGGATCCGCGCAGCGCCATTGATCGCGAACGGGAAACGCAGCTGATCGATCTGGTCGACAGCGGTCGTTTCAGCGATGCCGATGCGTTGCTGGCGACCGCAGGCGATGCTGCCGAAAGCGCGTTCCAGCGCGAGCGCATGCGCCGCATCAAACTGGATTTCTCCCTTGACCAAGCCGCTGCCAAAGCAGCGGTACGCCGCTGGATTCCCGACCTGACCAACGAGGAATTCGCGCGCTGGGACCAGCTTGGCCTGATCGAGCATCTCGACATCGATGGCACGCGCTGGTACTTCAAGCGCGCACCATCGAACCTGTTCCTGCTCAGCGATGAAGCGCGTGCACGCCGCCGCGCGGATGCGCCGATGCCGGCGCCGGGCCCCAACGAGGTGCTCAACGCGCATCACGCGCGCGTGGTTGCCGCCGCCGAACAGAGCGGCATGGCATCCGTGCTGCCGCAGCGCATCGAATTCACCCAATCGTTGACGGTCAAGGCGGATGCCGTACCGGCCGGCGAAACCGTACGTGCCTGGATTCCGTACCCGCGCGAGATTCCCGGCCAGCAGGAGCGCGTGCAGTGGATCGGCAGTGCACCAGGCAAGGCTCGAGTCGCCCCGGCCAGCACCCAGCAGCGCACCGCCTACCTGGAAGCCAAGGCGGTGGCCGGGCAGCCGACGTACTTTGAAATCCGCTACGCGGTGACGATCTTCGCGCGCCGCACGGCAATCGATGTGACAAAGGTGCAGGCTACGCCGGATGATCCAGCATTGAAGCCCTATCTGGCCGAGCAGCTGCCGCACGTGCGCTTCACGCCGGCGCTGAAGCTGTTCTCCGAGCAGGTGCTGCAGGGCGAGACGCGCCCGTATGAAGTGGTACGCAAGCTGTTCGCCGCGGTCGACCGCATTCCATGGGCCGGTGCGCGCGAGTACTCGACCCTCAGCAACATCAGCGACTACGCGTTGCGCGCCGGTCATGCCGATTGCGGGCAACAGACACTGCTGTTGATCGCCCTGCTGCGCATGAACGGCATTCCCGCGCGCTGGCAATCGGGCATGGTGTTCTCCGACGATGGCAGCGGCTACAACAACCTGCACGACTGGGGCCAGGTCTACCTGGCGCCCTATGGCTGGCTGCCGATGGATGTGACCACCGGTGCGCTGGCCAGCGACACGCCCGCGCTGCGTGACTTCTACCTCGGCGGCCTTGATGGCTACCGCATCGCCTTCAACGACGATTTCGGCCAGGCGTTCGTGCCGGCCAAACAGCACTACCGCTCGGAAACGGTCGACTCGCAGCGCGGCGAGGCCGAGTGGTCAGGCGGCAACCTGTACTTCGACCAATGGAGCTACGACTTCCAGTGGCGGGTACTGCCAGCCGGGCAACGCTAGCGCGACACACCACCCCACCACCATTCAATTCTTGCAGGAGAGAGCAGGGGATGAAGGCTTACAACATCAAGCGGGCGGCCTTGTGCGTCGCCCTCGGCGCGTGCATGGCCACGCTGGCGCCCAGCGCATTCGCACAGGACGGAGCCGTGGTCGGCCGCCTGACCAGCGATGCCGGACAGGTGCCTGCCGGTGCCACCGTTACCGTGCGCAACCCCGCCACTGGCTTTGTGCGTTCGGTGCAGGCCGACAGCAAGGGCAGCTACCGCATTCCGTTGTTGCCGGTCGGCACCTATGACATGGAGGTCAGCCTGCCGGGTGGTGCTGCCAGCCGCGTCGGCCAGGTCACCGTTAGCCTGGGCAGTGCAACCACGGTGAATGTGCCGCTGGGCGCGGTCAGCACGTTGGGCACCGTTGAAGTACGCGCGCCGCAGGTGGTGTCGATGGTGGACGTGAAGTCCACCGAGTCGGCCACGAACATCACCCGCGAGGAACTGTCGCGGCTGCCGGTGGACCGTGACATCACCGCGGTAGCGCTGCTGGCGCCTGGCGCGGTGAAGGGCAAGGGCTCGCTGGGTGGACAGGGCATCTCCTTCGGTGGTTCGTCGGTGGCGGAGAACACCGTCTACATCAACGGCCTGAACGTCACCGATTTCTACAACCGGGTCGGGTTCTCGTCGGTACCGTTCTCGTTCTACCAGGAGTTCCAGGTGAAGACCGGCGGCTACTCGGTGGAGTTCGGTCGCAGCACCGGCGGCGTCATCAACGCCGTCACCCGCTCGGGCAGCAACGACTTCAAGGCCGGTGCCGAACTGGTGTTCGAGCCGCGCGCTTGGCAGTCGCAGGCGCGCGACCGCTATGACGGCGACGGCAGCCGTTACATCACCGCCAGCCGTGACGACTACTCGCGCAGTGCGCTGAATGTGTTCGCCTCCGGTGCGCTGGTGCAGGACCGGCTGTTCTTCTTCGGCATGTACGAAGCGCGCGACTACAGGCCCAATTCGACCAATGATGCCGGTACCGTGTTCAACCGGGGTACCGCCGATGATCCGTTCTGGGGCGGCAAGCTGGATTGGCAGATCACCGACAACCAGATGCTGTCGCTGTTCGGATTCTCCGACAAGAGCGACACCGTCACCGACGTCTATCGCTACGACCATGACACCGGCACTGTCGCAGCCGAGCGCAACAACCAGATCTACAACACGGTGGGCGGCAGGAACTGGTCGGGCACCTACAGCTGGCAGGTCAACAACGATCTGACCATGAAGCTGATGTATGGCGAGAACAAGCGCAACCGCACGCAGAGCTCGTTGATGGACGAGAACTGCAACCGCGTGTTCGACAACCGCACTGCCAGCCAGGGCGTGCCTTCCAACCTGCAGGGTGACCGCAGCTGCACCAGCAGTTCGCAGCTGGAGTCGGCGCTGGATACGCGCAAGGCCGCGCGCGCCGACTTTGAATGGTCCATCGGCAACCATCTGCTGCGCTTTGGCCTGGACCGCGAAGAAAACACCTCCGACTACGAGCGCGCCTATCCCGGTCCCGGTGGCCTGCGCTACGACATCTACTACCGCACGCCGGGCAGTTCACTCAACGGCGGCACCGTGCCCGCCAGCGGCCTGGTCGCGCGTACCCGTCGCTACGAAGTGGCCGGTTCGTTCGAGACCATCAACTCAGCCTACTACCTGGAAGACAACTGGCAGGTCACCCCGAACTTCCTGCTCAACATCGGCGCGCGCGTGGAAGGGTTCGACAACAAGGGCGGCGACGGCGACAGCTACATCAAGATCGACAACATGATCGCACCGCGCCTGGGCTTCGCCTGGGACGTTCGTGGTGATGGCACCACCAAGGTGTTCGGCAACCTGGGTCGTTACTACCTGCCGGTGGCCAACGTCATCAATATCAAGCAGGCCGGTGGCTTCCTCGATGAGCGCACCTGGTATGAGTTCCTGGGCTACACCGGCGCCGCCAACAACGTGCCGAACCTGGGCGGCCAGATCGGTCCGGTCGACAATTCGCAAGGCGATGGCAGCGTCCCGGACCTGCGCGCCGAAGTGAACCGGGACATGGATCCGGTCTACCAGGATGAGGCGATTCTAGGCTTCCAGCACATGCTGAGTGAATCGTGGTCGGTTGCCGCAAGCGTCACCTACCGGCGCCTGAGCAACGCCATCGATGACATGAACATCACCGCCACCGGCCAGTGTGGTGCGATCGACGGCGTCTGGATCATGGGAAACCCCGGGCGCACGAACACAGTCTGGGGGGACACCAATTGCGATGGCAGCAACGATGGCTGGATCGACATCGACACCTCCAAGGAAGGCTGGGCGTTGTATGACGACGACGGCAATTACGTGGGGCAACGCGGCTGGGTGAAGCCCAAGCGTGACTACAAGGCGCTGGAACTGCAGGTCGATCGCGCGTGGGATGGCAAGTGGGGCTTCAATGCCTCCTATACGCTGGCCTACGGCCGCGGCAACGCCGAAGGCCCGGTCAACTCCGATACCGACTTCGCCGACGCTGGCCGCACCGAGAACTTCGACAACCCATGGGTGAACTACCGCGGTTATGGCTATCTGGCCAATGACCGCCGCCATCAGTTCAAGTTCCGCGGCAGCTACGCGTTGACCGAGAATCTCAGCGTGGCCGCCACCCTGGGCGTGCAGTCGGGCAGCCCGATCACCCGCTTCGGTGCGGGCAATCCCTTCGACGACACCGACTTCCACAGCTATTACGTGTGTGTGTCCAACTGCCAGTCGACGGTCCCCTCCGAACGTGTGTTCGTGCATTCGCCGCGCGGTGGCGATGGCCGTACCCCGTGGACCTACGATCTGGACGTCAGCGTTTCCTACAAGGTGCCGATCCCCACTGACCTGCGCCTGAAGCTGGCGGTGTACAACGTGCTCAACCAGCAGCGCGTGGTCACCGTGGACCAGGACTACGAACCGCAGGACAGCATCGGCACGCCGAACCCGATGTATGGTTATGGCATGGGATTCCAGTCGCCGCGCTATGCGCAGTTGACGGTGACCTGGAATTATTGAGGATGCATCTGCGCGCCGCCCTGCGGGGCGGCGTGGCTTGATGAACGCCGTACCTGCCTGCGCGCTGCCTGACGGAGACTGACTTGCATCGTCTGTTGCTACTGGCTGCAGCACTGGCCAGCCCCACCGCCCCAGCAGGGGCGGTGGACACCGCACGCCTGGACGCCGACATCGCCTTCGTGGGCCAGCACGAGCACCTGCCGGGGCTGGCGATGGCGGTGGTCGAGGATGGCCAGGTGGTCTATCGCCACACCGAAGGGGGGCGCGGTGACGGCGGCCGCATCGATGAAGACACGCTGTTCAAGATCGCCTCCAACAGCAAGGCGATGACCGCCGCGCTGCTGGCCACGTTGGTGGAGCAGGGCAAGCTGCGCTGGGACGACCCGGTACGCCGCCACCTGCCGGCGTTCGGCATGCATGACCCGTGGGTGGGCGAACACCTGCAGGTGCGCGATCTGCTGATTCACAACAGCGGCCTCGGCCTGGGTGCCGGTGACCTGATGCTGTGGCCCGAGCCCAATGCCTTCACCCGCAGCGATGTCATCGCCGGGCTGGCACACCTGAAGCCGGTCACCAGTTTCCGCAGCGGCTACGCCTACGACAACCTGATGTACGTCGTTGCCGGTGAGGTGGCTGCGGCCGCCGGTGGCAAGCCGTATGACCAGCTGATGCGCGAGCGGGTGTTTGAACCGCTGGGGATGACCCGTTGCCAGGTGGGCGCATGGTCGGTGAAGCAGGTCGGCAATGTCGCCCAACCGCATATGCGTCGCGATGGCCGCAATGTGGTGGCCGGTGCCGATGGAACGCTCAGCCCCGATCTGACGTCGATGGCGGCCGGTGGCATCCGCTGTTCGCTGCGCGACATGACGCGCTGGATGCAGGTGCTGCTGGACCCGGCGCTGGCACCGGCGTGGTTGAGCGCCGAGCAACGCCGCATGCTGTGGACGCTGCACATGCCGATGCCGTTGGGCGAACGCCAACGCAAGTGGGACAACGCCCACTTCTATGGCTATGGGCTGGGCTGGCGGGTGTCGGACATGGACGGGCACTGGAAGGTCGCGCACACCGGTACGCTGTCGGGCATGTATTCCTCGCTGGCGCTGCTGCCGGATCGCAAGGTCGGCGTGGTGATGCTGATCAACGGCGAGGCCGAAGAAGCCCGCACCGCGTTGATGCAGTCGACGCTGAAACAGTTCACCGCGCCGGATGACGCGCAACCTGTGGGGTACTACCTGGCCGAGCTGAAGGCCGAACGGGCCGCGCGTGCCGCCACGGGAAGTCGTGCACCCTCTACCCGGGCTGCCCGACCGGCTGCAACCACCGATCTGGCGCATTGGCAGGGGCGTTACCGCGATCCCTGGCTTGGCCCCGCGTCGCTATGCCCCACCAGCAATGGCCTGCGCTTCAGCGTGGACAAATCGCCCGCGCTGCAGGCAACAGTGAAGCAGTTGGAAGGGCGCTGGCTGTTGCAGTGGGATACGCTGGAACCCTCGGCGCAGGCGTGGCTGAATCCCGATGCAGGCACGCCGACGCTGGAACTGCGCGCCATCGATCCGGAGATCGACTTCAGCTATGACTTCCAGGACCTGCATTTCACTCGTACTGGCGATTGCCCTGGCAGCGGCGGCCCACGCCGCTGAGCCACCACGCATCTCGCCCGCCACCGACGCCACTGCGGCGGGACTGGTGGAGATCCGCACGCTGTCACCTCGCATCGAGATGGACATCCGCTACGCCGGTGCCAACAACTTCACCGCTGCGCGCGTGCCCGGCTATGAGGCGCCCGCGTGTTATCTGCTGGCGCCGGTGGCAAAGGCGTTGGCTGCTGTGGAAGCCGACCTGCGCGCGCAGGGTTTTGGCTTGCGTCTCTACGATTGCTATCGCCCGGTGCGCGCGGTGCAGGCGTTCATGGCCTGGATAAGTGATCCGCAGGAACAGTCGCGCAAGGCGCTGCAGTATCCGGATCTGGACAAGCCGCAGCTGCTGAGCGACGGCTACATCGCCGAGCGCTCCGGCCACAGCCGTGGTGCCACCGTGGATCTGGGCCTGCTGGATTGCCGCAGCGGGCGCTGTACGCCGATGGACATGGGCACCGATTTCGACTTCTTCGGCCCGCGCGCGCATACGCAGACGCCCGGCCTGAATGACGCGCAGAAGGCCAACCGCCAGCAGCTGGTACAGGCGATGGCACGGCGAGGTTTCGCCAACTATGCGCAGGAGTGGTGGCACTACACGCTGCAGCCCGAGCCGGACTCCGGTACCGCCTACGACGTGCCAGTGCGGTAGGGGGGTGTCGGCAGGGCTGCGCCCTGCACCCGCCGAATCGACGGCAACAGCAACAGCAGCAGCAACAGCTGGCATTCCGTGGGATGGCGGGGTGGGTCCGGTTGCGGGGGACGCTGCAAGTACGTCCCTGTAAGCTCGGTCGCGCCATCCATGGCGCTCACGCCCCCGCAACCGGACCCACCCCGCCTTCGACAGATTTCCGCGATCTGTCGGAATGGCTTGGCATGCTCCTGGTGGGTGTCGACCTTGGTCGACACAGTAGATCCACGCCATGCGTGGATGTTCTTCGTTCAATTGTCGAAATATTCGATTCGATGGAAATCCATCCACGCATGGCGTGGATCTACCACATACCGGGAACCTGTCGAAGGCGGGGCGGTGTCGGATTGCGGGGCATCCGCGCCATGGATGGCGCGGCTGAGCCTACAGGGACGTACTTGCGGCGTCCCCGCAATCCGACACCACCCCGCCATCCCACGGAACGCCCGCTGTTGCTTTGGCGGTTGCCGTTGCCCTGGCTTCGGCAGGTACAGGGCGCAGCCCTGCCGATACGCCTTACACTGGCCGCCTTCTCCTGCGTCCCCGCCTGATGAACCTTCCCCTGCATTTCGGCCTGCTCGGTACGCTTGAGGCGGGCCTCATCGCCCTGCTGGTCGGCCTGCTGGTGTATTTCCTGTGGCACCACCTGTGCCGGCTGCTGCACTGGACAGTGGGCCATGCCATCGGCTGGTCGTGCGTGATCGCGGTGATCATCTCCGCCGGCATCGACGCCTGGAAGCTGTTCTACATGGGCATCGTGCGGCTGGAGTCGCCGCTGTATGCGCGCCTGTTCCTGTCCACCATCCACGATCCGAACGAACTGGGCAGCCGCGTGGTGCTGGAGATCGCCGGTGCGCTCTCCGGTGTTGCATTGGGATGGGTGTTGTTCAGTTCGCGGTCATCGGAAAAAACCGTCGACTGACGCAGGTTTTTCGTTCGCTGCCGGTTAAATCCTGCAGCGCTGAATGCTCGTCTTACTACCTGCTCACTTCGCACTAACTATCGCGCTAACGCATGCGTCTGCGCCAGTGGTTAACCATGCGTGTTCGAGGGAATCGCGGCGCAAAATCGATTCAGAAACGCGGTGGCAGGGTAGGTGCCGTGCGGAGACAACGACCGCGCACTACCACCCTTCAGGAGACACCCCAGATGACTATTCGCAACCGCAAGCCCCTGATCGCCCTGATCGTCGCCGCCGGCAGCGTGTTGGCCATCCCGGCGATGGCGCAGTCGGCCAAGCAGCAGGCCGCGCATGCACAGAACGAAGCGGCACAGGCCCAGCAGGCGGCGGCACAGGCAGGCCAGGCGGCCGATCAGGCTACCGACGCGGCCGCAGCAGCCTCCGCGCAGGCAAACGGCGGTGGCCAGACGTGGGCCAGCATCGATACCGATGGCAACGGCACCATCAGCAAGAGCGAGTCGCAGGTGAATGCGGGCCTTGCGCAGGTGTTCGACCAGGCTGATGCCAACAAGGACGGCCAGTTGAGCGCCGACGAGTACAAGGCCTACGTGGCCGCCCAGCAGTCGGGTGCTGGCGCGGGTGGCACGGCCGCAGGCCAGGGTCGCTGATCCACGGTTGAATTCGGGACAACCGGTGCATGGGCAACCCGGGTGGCTTCGGCCACCCGGGTTTTTTTCGTCATCGCCGCGCCTGTATCCTAGGGCGATGAACACCTCTACGCCTGCGCCCTCGCGCGCCATCGGCCTGGTCGGTTTTGACGGTGACGACACGCTGTGGAAGAGCGAGGACTACTACCGCAAGGCCGAGCAGGATTACCTGGACCTGCTGTCGCGCTACATCGACGTCCACGACACCCAGACCGCCCGCCACCTGCTGGAAGTGCAGCAGCGCCACCTCGGCGTGTTCGGTTACGGGGTGAAAAGCATGACGCTGTCGATGATCGAAGCGGCCATCGAGATCACCTCGCAGCGGATCGAAGCCAAGGACATCCAGCGCATCCTCGACATCGGCCATGACACCCTGCGCCACCCGGTCGAACTGATCGACGGCGTACGCGAGTCGGTGGCCGCCATCGCCGCGCAGTACCCGGTGGTGCTGATCACCAAGGGCGACCTGTTCCACCAGGAAGCCAAGATCAAGGTCGCGGCGCTGGCGGACCTGTTCCCCCGCATCGAGATCGTGTCCGAGAAGGACCCGGAAACCTATGCCCGCGTGCTGGCCGAATTCGACCTGCCGATGCAGCAGTTCGTGATGGTCGGCAATTCGCTGCGCTCGGACATCGAACCGGTGATCACCCTCGGCGGCTGGGGTATCCACACCCCCTACGCAGTGACCTGGGCGCACGAGACCCAGCACGGCGTGGCCGACGACGAACCACGCATGGTCAACGCCGATACCGCCTGGGACTGGCCGGCGGCGCTGGCGACGATCGAGGCCAAGGCCGCTGCCGCGGCCTGACACGGCGCGGCGGCTGCGGCAGAATCGAAGGATGAAACTGCCACTGCGCGCACTGCTGTTGTCCCTGCTGCTGGCGCCGGCCATCGTGCAGGCGCAGCAGACCGCCGAACGTTCGGCGACCCATGAGGTGGATACCGGCGATGCCTGGGTCGACAGCCAGCTGGCCGACATCAACCACTACGCCGAGCGTTACCCCGATGCCTTCCTCGACGAGGTATCGCGCTACGCCGGTGTACCGCGCGGTTACATCGCCGCGCTGGCCACCACCCACCGGTGGCAGGCCGGCGACATCTATTTCGCCTGTTTCTGGGCCAAGGCCAGTGGCCAGACCTGCCGCGACAGCGTGCGTGCCTTCAGCCAGGATCCCGACGGCGGCTGGGCCGAGGTGGTGAAGCGGATGCCGGCCAAGCCCCAGAACCTGCACTACCGCGCCGTACGCCACGCCATCGTGGCCAGCTACGAGCACTGGGATCGGCCGATCACCCTCGATGCCACGCTGAAGCGCCAGCTCAAACGGTAGTGCCGGCCGCTGGCCGGCAACTGCATGCCCCCGCCGCACGGAGGTTGCCGGCCAGCGGCCGGCACTACCCATCGCAGGTCATGTTGCTCTGCGTATCGCCGCCGCCGCGCGCTCCGGCGACAATACGGGTCCGAGCTGTTCCCCGTTCCCGTAATCGAGTGACTGATGAGCGCCTCTTTCGTTTCGCCTGATGTGATCCGCCGCCTGTTCGCCCAAGCCATGTCCCGCATGTACCGCACCGAAGTGCCGTTGTACGGCACGCTGGTGGAACTGGTGGAGCGGATCAACACGCAGGTCCTGGCGCAGGACCCGGCGCTGGCCGCGCAGCTGCTGCGCAACGACGAGCGTGCCCGCCTGGATGAAGAACGCCATGGCGCGATCCGCGTCGGCACCCCGCAGGAACTGGCGACCCTGCGCCGCCTGTTCGCGGTGATGGGCATGTACCCGGTGGGCTACTACGATCTGTCGGTGGCCGGCGTGCCGGTGCATTCCACCGCCTTCCGCCCGCTGACCGCCGCCGCGCTGGCACTGAACCCGTTCCGCGTGTTCACCTCGCTGCTGCGCCTGGAGCTGATCGAAGACGAGGCGCTACGCGCACAGTCGGCCGAGATCCTCGCCCGCCGCCGCATCTTCACCGACGACGCACTGGCGCTGATCGACCAGGCCGAGCGTGACGGTGGCCTGACCCAGGCCGATGCCGAGCGCTTCGTTGAACAGGCGCTGGAGACCTTCCGCTGGCATGGCGACGCCACCGTCGACCTGCCGACCTACCATGCCCTGCACAAGGCGCACCGGCTGGTGGCCGACGTGGTCAGCTTCCGTGGCCCGCACATCAACCACCTGACCCCGCGCACGCTGGACATCGACGCTGCGCAGGCGGCGATGATCGAGCACGGCATGGCCGCCAAGGCGGTGATCGAGGGCCCGCCGCGCCGCGCCTGCCCGATCCTGCTGCGGCAGACCAGCTTCAAGGCGCTGGAAGAGGCGGTGCACTTCCCGGGCAACGAAGGCGGCGACGCCGGTACCCATACCGCGCGCTTCGGCGAGATCGAACAGCGTGGCCTGGCGCTGACTGCGAAAGGCCGCGCGCTGTACGACCAGCTGCTGACGCAGGCGCGCGATGCCGACGGCGCGGGCAGCACCGGTGGCGACTATGGGCAGCGCCTGCAGGCGGTGTTCGCCAGCTTCCCGGATGACCACGACACCCTGCGCCAGGAAGGCCTGGGGTATTACCGCTACCAGCTGACCGACGCTGGCCGCGCCGCGCCGGAGCGCGTGGCCGATCTGCCGGCCGAAGTGCTGGTTGCAGCGGGCCTGGCCACGGCCGATCCGATCGTCTACGAGGACTTCCTGCCGGTCAGTGCCGCAGGCATCTTCCAGTCGAACCTGGGCGGAGGTGAGCAGCGCGCGTACGCCGCCCATGCCAATCGCGAGGCCTTCGAACAGGCGCTGGGCGCGGCGGTGAACGATGAGTTCGAGATCTACGAGCGCATCCAGGCCGAATCGCTGGCGAGCCTGCGCACCTGATGTGGCACACCCGCCGGGCATGGCCCGGCGCTACCAAGGTGCGATGCGGGGTAGCGCCGGGCCATGCCCGGCGAACCGGCAATACTCAGGCCTTCATGGTGCCCGTATCCAGCCACCGCTGGTGCCACGACAGCGCCTCCGGCAGCAGGTGCGGGGTGTGCTTGCCGTAGCTCTCGCGGCTGGCGCGGTCGAAGTAGTTCTGCAGCTGCGCGCGGAAATCCGGGTGCGCGCAGTTGTCGATCAGCACCTGCGCGCGCTTGCGCGGGGTCAGGCCACGCAGATCGGCCAGGCCCTGTTCGGTCACGATCACCGACACGTCGTGCTCGGTGTGGTCGACATGGCTGGCCATCGGCACGATCGCCGAAATGGTGCCGTTCTTCGCCGTCGACGGGCTCAGGAACGCAGACAGGAAACCATTGCGCGCGAAGTCGCCCGAACCGCCGATGCCGTTCATGATCCGCGTGCCCATCACGTGCGTCGAATTGACGTTGCCGTAGATGTCCACCTCGATCATGCCGTTCATGCCGATGCAGCCCAGGCGGCGCACCAGTTCCGGATGGTTGGAGATTTCCTGCGTGCGCATGATGATGCGCTCGCGGTAGAAATCGATGTTCTCCTTGAACGTCTCGTTGGCCTGCGGGCTCAGTGCGAAGCCGGTGCACGAGGCATAGCTCAGCACGCCGTCGCGCAGCAGGTCGAGCATGCCGTCCTGGATCACTTCGGTGAACGCGGCCAGGTCGCGGAAACCACTCTTGGCCAGGCCGGCCAGCACTGCATTGGGGATGTTGCCCACGCCCGACTGCAGCGGCAGCAGGTTGGCCGGCAGGCGGCCGCGTTTCACTTCGTGCTGCAGGAACTCGATCAGGTGCGCGGCGATCTGCTCGCTGGTCGCATCGATCGGGCTGAACGGGCTGTTGCGGTCCGGGCCATTGGTGCGCACCACGGCCACGATCTTGTCCGGGTCACAGCGCAGCGCGGTCTCGCCGATGCGGTCGTTGGCATTGACCAGCGGAATCGGCTTGCGGTGCGGCGGCAGCGCGGTGCCGTAGTAGATGTCATGCATGCCATCCACGCCGGCCGGCTGCCACTCGTTGACCTCGATGATCACCTTCTTGGCCAGGTCCAGCCAGGTCTTGTTGTTGCCCAGCGAGGTGGACGGCACCAGCGAGCCATCCTCGCGGATCGCCGAGACCTCGACCACGGCGGTATCGATCTCACCGTAGAAGCCGAACCAGACGTGCTGGGCGACGTGGCTGAGGTGGATGTCGATGTAATCCAGCTTGCCCTCGTTGATGCGGTTGCGCGCATCCGGGTCGCTCTGGAACGGCATGCGCATGGCGATGCCATCGGCCTTGGCCAGCGCGCCATCGAGTTCCGGCGCGGTGGAGGCGCCGGTCATCAGGCTGATCTGGAAGGGCAGGCCCTGGGCATGCACCGATTCGATGCGGCGGGCCAGCTCAACGGGAACGGCCTTGGGGTAACCGGAGCCGGTAAAGCCGCTCATGGCCACGGTTTCACCGGGCTGGATCAGCGCGGCTGCGGCCTCGGCGGAGACCACGCGGTCACGAAGACGCGCGTTGGCGATGCGATCAACAGTCATGACGACAGCGTTTCTGGGGGGAATCCCGATTATCGGCCATCCCCTGCCGTACGGGGGGTTCTACCTTCGTGGAATGGTGTTTCCGGCAAGGCCTCTCCCATACCCGTCAGTTTTGTTTTGCAGTGCAGCGTGCAAAGTACTTTCGTACACCGCACGATGGCCCTGCATCCCGACGTGGGGGAGGGAGCAGAGCCCGCTGGCAGTTCGCTGCAAGCGGGCTTTTTTATTGCCTGTCGCCCAAGATGAATGCGCGGATTCCATTTTCGGTAGTGCCGGCCGCTGGCCGGCAACCCCAGCAACCTCCGGCGATATCGCAGCAAGCGGTCACAGCCCTTCGCCGTTGGCAAAGGGATGCGACCCCGCGAGAATCAGTGCATGACCCTCGCCCCCGCCGAATTGCCCGCCACCCTGCAGCCCCTCGTCCACCGCGCGCTGGCGCGCCTGGCCCAGGCAGTGCCCGATCCCATCCCGGCCGAACTGCAGCCGATGCTGGTGCAGCTGGCCATCAGCAGCGACTTCGCCCTGGACACCCTGGTGCGCCAGCCCGGCCTGCTGGCGCAGCTGGCCGCGCCGGGCTGCCCGCCGCTGCCGGCGCCGGTGCTCGACCCGCTGCAGCCCAGCGACTGGCCGGCACAGCTGCGACGCTGGCGCACGGCGATGTCCACCCGCTTGATCTGGCGCGACCTGGCCGGGCTGGATGACGTGCCGCAGACTCTGGCGGGCGCCACCTCGCTGGCCGAGGACTGCCTGCGCTTGGCGCTGGACGCCCTGCAGCAGGAGTTCGCCCAGCGCCACGGGGTGATCACCGATGACCACGGCCAACCGCAGCAGCTGGTGGTGTTCGGGCTGGGCAAGCTGGGCGGTGGCGAGCTCAACTTCAGTTCCGATGTCGATCTGGTCTACGCCTACGTGCAGGGCGGTGAATCCGACGGTCCGCGCGCGCTGGCGGCCGAAGAGTATTTCGCCCGGCTCGGCCAGCGCCTGGCCAAGCTGCTGGATGAAACCACCGTCGATGGCTTCAGCCATCGCGTCGACCTGCGCCTGCGCCCGTTCGGCAGCGCGGGCCGCGTCGCGCTGTCATTCGCTGCGATGGATCAGTACTTCCAGCGCGAAGGCCGCGACTGGGAGCGCTATGCCTGGTTGAAGGCGCGCGCGGTGGCGGGCGATATCGCCGCTGGCGAGGCCTGGCTGCAGACCCTGCGTCCGTTCGTGTACCGCCGCTACCTCGATTTCACCGCGCTCGACGGCCTGCGCGAGATGAAGGCGGCTATCACTGCAGAAGTCGCCCGGCGCGAGATGCACGACGACATCAAGCGCGGTGCCGGTGGCATCCGCGAGATCGAATTCCTGTGCCAGGCGCTGCAGCTCATTCGCGGTGGCCGTGAGCCGGTGCTGCGTGAGCGGCGGTTGCTGGTCGCGCTGGATGCCTTGGTGGCTGCCGGGCAGATCGCTCGCGATGATGGCGCCGCACTGCGCGAGGCCTATCTGTTCCTGCGCCGGCTGGAAAACCGCCTGCAGATGCTGCGCGATGCGCAGACCCATGTGCTGCCCAGCGATGCGCTGGATCGCGAGCGGATTGCCGTCGGCCTGGGCTATGCCGATTGGGATGCGCTGCGCGACGCACTGCGTGTGCAGCAGCAGCGCGTCAGTACCGAGTTCGGTGCGCTGCTGGCACCACGCAAGGGCCAGGCAGCGCCGGATGCGCTGGCCAACTACTGGCGCAGCCTGCCCGAAGGCAGCAACGCGCCGCTGCTGGCCGAGGCCGGTTTCCTCGATGCCAATGGCGCCGATCAGTCACTGCGCGATTTCGCCCAGGGTACGGGCGTGAAGTCGCTGTCCGATGCGGCGCGTGCGCGACTGGACCGCGTACTGCCGGCACTGCTGCACGCGGCCACCCGTTCACCGCAGCCCGATGCCGCACTCAAGCGCGTGCTCGGCCTGCTGCAGGCGGTGCTGCGCCGCACCAGCTACCTGGCGCTGCTGGACGAACAGCCCAGCGCACTCGCGCGACTGGTCGACGTGCTGGCACGCAGCGCGCTGCTGGCCGAGCGCCTGGCCGCGTATCCGCTGCTGCTGGACGAACTGCTGGACGTACGCGTGTCCGGGCCGATGCCCGACGCCGCCGGCATGCTGGCCGAATGCCGGCAGGTGCTGCCGGTGGAAGATCCCGAATCGCAGCTGCGCTGGCTCAACGAAACTCGCCTGGCGTTGAGCTTCCGCATGGCCATGGCCACGCTGGATGGCCGCCAGGGCGCGGTCGACAGCACCCGGCAACTGGCCGAACTGGCGCAGGCGGTGGTCATCACGGTGTTGGCGATGGCCGAGGCCGATATGCACGCCGCGCACGGCGCTATCGCCGGCGGCCGCTTCGCGATTATCGGTTACGGCAGCCTGGGCGGCTTGGAGCTGGGTTTCGGCTCGGATCTGGACCTGGTGTTCCTGCACGATCACCCGCCGGGTGTGGAAGCCAGTGACGGCGCGCGCCCGCTGGAGCCGGGCCGCTGGTATGCGCGCCTGGCCCAGAAGGTGATGGCGCTGCTGGCTGCAGTCACCGCCGCCGGCCGCCTGTACGACATCGACGTGCGCCTGCGTCCGGATGGTGGCAAGGGCTCGCTGGTGTCTTCGCTGGCCAGCTACACCGAGTACCAGCGCGATCGCGCATGGACCTGGGAGCACCAGGCGCTGGTGCGCGCACGCGGCGTAGCCGGCGATGCCAGCCTGCTGCAGGATTTCGAACAGGTACGTGCGCAGACCCTGGGTCGCGAACGTGATCGCGCAACGCTGTATGCCGATGTGGTGAAGATGCGCGGGCGCATGCGCACCGAACTGGACCGCAGCGATGCCGCGCGACTCGACCTGAAGCAGGGCGCGGGTGGCGTGGTCGACCTGGAATTCCTGCTGCAGACCGGCGTGCTGGCATGCAGTGCGCAAACCCCGGCATTGCTGCAGCCGCGTGCCACGCCTGCATTGATCGACGCGCTGGCGGCGGCGGAGTTCCTGCCCGAAGCCACCGCACAGGCGCTGCATCGCGCGCATGCCACGCTGCTGGAGGTCGGGCTGGCCTGCACGCTGGATCGCCGGCCGCGCTTGGCACCGACCACGCCGGCCATCGAAGAGGCGTGTGCGGCGATCCGCGCCGCGTGCATCGCCGCGGAGCTGCCGTTCGCCTGACCGCCTGCAATGGCGGTAGCAGCTTTGGGTAGGTGCCGACCTCTGGCACCCACCGGGTCAATGGCTCGGCGATGGCTTTTCATTGGTAGGTGCCGACCGTTGGTCGGCACAATCTCTCAGCTGCGATGAACACTGAAGAAGCGTGCCGACCAACGGTCGGCACCCACCGGGTTCAGGGAGTGCGCCAACCAAGGTTGGCAGCTACCGGATCAATGGTCTGGCGATGGCTTTTCATTGGTAGGTGCCGACCGTTGGTCGGCACCCACCGGGTTCAGGGAGTGTGCCAACCAAGGTTGGCAGCTACCGGGTTCAGAGAGTGCGCCGACCAACGGTCGGCACCCACCGGGTTCAAGGAGTGTGCCAACCAAGGTTGGCACCCACCGGTGAGGTGGTCAGCCCGCTGTACGCAGCGGCGCCATCTTCCACAGCAGCGCGCGGAACGGGGCCAGCAGGCACACGCCGATCGCCAGCTTCACCGCCAGGTCGCCCGCCGCCCAGCTCACCCACGGCAGGGTGGAACCGGCGAAGGCGATCGACCAGAAGATCGTGGTGTCCACCGTGGCGCTGCAGGTGGTGGCCACCATCGGTGCGCGCCACCAGCTGCCGCGGCGCAGGCGATCGAATACGGTGATGTCCAGCAACTGGGCCACGATGAAGGCCGAGCACGAGGCGATTGCAATGCGCGGCGTCGCCACCCACACCGACAGCAGCACCGCCACCGCAAACCCGATCCACGCCACGCGGCGGGCCGGGCCCGGGCCGAAGCGGCGGTTGATCAGGTTGCTGACCAGAAAGGCCACCGGGTAGCTGAAAGCACCCCAGGTCAGCCAGTCATTGATCGGGTACTGCACCAGCACGTTGGACAGCAGCACCACCGCGCCCATGGCCAGCACCGCCAGCACCAGGGCGCGGGCGGTCAACGGGGCAAAAACAGGCGCAGGACGCACGGACATGGCGAGCCAGGGGACAAAGGGGATCGCCCATTATCCGCCCGGCCCGCCGCAAAGCCAAAAACGGCCGTTCAGTTTTACAGCTGCTCGCTCAGCGCGTCGCCGGCGGCGTAGGCGGTCGGCACATAGGCCAGGGCCTTGCCGTCACTGTTCTTCACTGTCCAGCCGGCACCGGCATCGGTCGGGTCGAAGCGCACCTGCTGGCCCACTACGAAACCGGCCACCGGGTCTTCGCCCTCGATCGCCGGCCACTGCAGGGTGGCGGTCTGGTCGGCCTTGTCCGGCACCTGCAGCTGCACCTGGCGCTCGCCAGCGGCGGTGGTCGCCACCTGCTTCACTTCCATCGGCGGCAGCGGTACTGCCGGAGTGCGCTCGGCCACCCGGCCATTGCGCTCGCTGGCCTTGAACGGCGCCTTGGACAGCGCGGCCAGGCCCATCGAGGTGGCCAGCGGAACCGATACCACGATCAGCGAAGTGACCAGCACGCTGGCCTGGCCGCTGTTGATGTGCGGGGCGGCGCCAGCGTGCACGGTCGGCACCGTCAGGGCCGAGAGCAGCAGGGCGGCGGCGGGGGCGCGCAGGGAACGAAGCATGGTGACCTCCTGGTCAGGATGAAGGCAGCGGCTCAGCGCTGCGTATCGAAAATGTCGCGTGGGCCGGTGGCCTCGGGCAGGTATTCCAGTGGGCGGCCCTGGTTGTCGCTCACCCGCCAGCCGTTGCCCGATTCAGCAGGCTCGAAATTCACGGTCTGGCCCACGTTGAACTGCACGGCCGGGTCACCGGGGCGCTTGGGCCATTGCATGGACGCGGTGTTCTGCGGGTTGGCCGGGTCCTGCAGCAGCACCTCACGGCGACCATCGACGGTGGTGGAGATGGCGCTGACCTGCATCTGCGGCAGCGTCACCCGCGGGCCTTGGCCCGGAGGCATGCCGGCGACGGCGTTTTCCTTGGCGGCCATGGCGCGCGCCCGTTCCACCATCGGCGCGGACATCTCCAGGCTCGGCCCCTCGGGCACGCTGTTCTGGATGATCACGATGCGGCGCTCGGCATGTGCCGGCGCTGCAGACAACAGGCTGCCGCACAGAAGCACGGCCAACGCGGAAAACTGCAGGTTGCGCATCATCTTCTCCTTGCCAGGTCAGGGCGCAGCGGCGGCAGTGCCGGCCGTCGCATGCGCAATGGTCAGTTCCTGCTGCAGCTGGCTGCGCTGGTGCAGGAAGTCGAATACCGATTCCACCGTCACCACCGAGTAGTTGCCGGAAATGCGTTCGCTGGCCGGATGGTCGGTGGTGGTGGCGTTGGCCACGAACAAGCGCGCACCCACGCGCTTGCCCAGGCCGATATGCAGCACGCTGGGCTGGTACTTCTGCGCGCGCAGCCATTGCTGCGCCTGCTCGCGCTTGACGATGACCGGGCCACCTTCGGCCTGCGCCATCGCTGCGGCCAGCACTTCCAGGATCCACTGGTTGGAATTCTGGAAGTCGGTAGCGAACGGATAGGCCACCACGTTGTAGTTCGATTCGTGCAGCGCCTTGGGCTGGATCGCCGGCGCTGCCAGCATCCGCTTCAGTGCAGCCTGCAACGCCGGGGGCGGCACGCCGATGCGCAGATCGGTATGGGTGCCGCTTTCACCGACGAAATTGCCCAGGCCCTCGCGGTACAGCTGCGAGCTGTCGGTCTTGCAGCGGTTGAGCAGGTGCATCGCACGCCAGCGGCCGTCGTCCTCGCGCAGCAGGAAGGCCAGGTGGCTGTGGCGCAGGCCGTAGCGGCTCAGGTCCTGGCCGCCACGCGCGGCGATCACCACGTCCACGTCGGGCAGCGCATCCAGGCGCTCGGCCGCGGTCCAAGCCACATCGAACATCGCCGCCTGCGCGGCCACGCTGGGGTAGCGCTCGCGGCAGGTGCCGCTGTCGGCCCATGCCGGCACGGTGGCCAGCAGGCCCATCGACAGCAGCAGGGCGCAGCGCAGGCGATGCAGACGTTCCATGTAAACCGCTCCAGACGCGGGCAGGCCCGCGCGCCGATCATACCCGCATCGCTGGAATCAGCGCTCCACGCCCTTGCGCCGCAGTTCCTTGTCGCAGGCATCGCTGATTGGCGCGATCGGCAGCGGCGGGCGCTCGTTGCGCGGATTGCGCAGGGCCGGCTGCTCGCGGTAGGCATCCAGTTGCTGCTGGCAGGCGTGCGAGAGCGGGTCCAGTTCGGTAGGGGTGGTGGAGCAGGCGGCCAGCAGGGCCAGCGGCAGCAGAAGCAGGGTACGCATGGGGGACGTCCAGTCCGAGGGGGAGGCTGGACTCTAACCGCGCTGCGGGATCGAAATGTTCAAAAAACGCTGGAGGGGGTCGTGCCGGCCGTTGCCCGGCAACCCCATGATCTTCGGCCACGTGCACCTGGTTGCCGGCCAGCGGCCGGCACTACGGTGATGCCAGGCGCGCTTTGACCTCGGCGGCAATCCGCGTGGTTTCGCGCAGCGGTTCGATGCGGTCGTACTGCCAGTCCAGCCAACGCGGCTGCAGGCGCCCGCGTTCGCGCAGCTGCTGCTGGAAGCGCGCCAACCGTCCCTGTGCGGTATCGGCCAGGGCCACCATCACCGGCATGCGGGTGGCGCTGGCCTCGGACAACAGGTTCACCGAATCGGGCGACACCACCACGCGGTTGGCCCAGCCGAGCAGGCCGGCATACGGGTTCACGCCATCGCCGCCATCGCCCCAGATCACATGCGGCAGATCGGCGAACTTCGCGCGCAGGATCTCGGCCAGGGCTGGCGGCGTGCGCCGCGACGTCGTCGCCAGCAGGCTGCCGCCCTCGCTGCGGATCTGCTCGGCCAGCGCCTGGAATACATGCACCATCGCGGTTTCGTCCCACGGCGCCAGCGGCGTCGGGCCGCCCACCAGCAGCGCAGTGCGCGGGCCGGGCAGGGTGCTGAAGCTGGCGAACGCCGCGCGACCCCAGGCCAGCCAGTCATCGTCCACCGGGTTCAGGCTGCCGATCAGGGTCAGCACGTTGCTGCCGCGCAGCGCGTCATGTTCGGGCACCACCACCACGTCCCAGTGACGCGAGCCGATGCGCGGGTCGAGGATCTGCACCACCTGGCTGCCGCGCGCACGCAGTACGCGCAGCGCGCCGGCAGCCTGGCGGCCACAGCCGATCGCCAGCGCGGGCGCATCGGCGGCGAGGGTTGCCAGGGCTTGGCCGTAGCCGTGTACATCACCGGGCAAGCGCCGCGGTGCCAGCCAGCGCCATGGCGCCCGGGGCTGCAGGATCAGGGGGCGGTGGGTGCCCTGGCGCAGCGCCGAGGCCAGCGCGACCGCCTGCCGGACATTGCCGGCACGGCCGTCGGTGACCGTCCAAGGCGCGCTCGATCGTTTCACCATTGGCATTAATTCGTTTCAGCCCTGCTGGGTGTTGCAACAGTCGCGACACTCTACACTGCGGATCGACGTTTCGCCCCGCGCCGCCCGCGGGCACAGACCTTAGCCGCCCTGGAGATCCACCGATGTCCCACGCGCTCGACGCTGCTGCACTGGACCAGTTGTTCCGCACTGCCCGTACCCAGAACGCCTTCCTCGACAAGCCGGTCGAAGACGCCCAGCTGCACGCCCTGTACGACCTGCTGAAGTGGGGCCCGACCGCCGCCAACGGCAGCCCGGCGCGCTTCGTGTTCGTGAAGTCGGCCGAAGCCAAGGCCAAGCTGGCCCCGGCCCTGTCCGAAGGCAACCACAACAAGACCCTGGCTGCCCCGGTCACCGTCATCGTGGCCTTCGACCAGGACTTCCACGAGAAGCTGCCGTACCTGTTCCCGCACACCGACGCCAAGGCCTGGTTCGACGGCCCGCGCGAAGGCCGCCATGAAGGCGCGTTCCGCAACGGCAGCCTGCAGGGCGCTTACCTGATCCTGGCCGCACGCGCGCTGGGCCTGGATGCCGGCCCGATGTCCGGCTTCGACAACGCCAAGGTCGATGAAGCCTTCTTCGCCGGCACCAGCATCAAGTCGAATTTCCTGGTCAACCTGGGGTACGGTGACGATTCGGGCCTGTTCCCCCGTCTGCCGCGCCTGTCCTTCGACGAAGCGGCGCGCATCGCGTAAGTCGCTGTATCGGTTTCGGGCCCGCCCGCCGTGGTGGGCCATTGCTGCACTGTGTTCCCACCCTACGATCCGGAGAGTTCCTGAGATGAGCGCCACCCGTAAACTGCTGCTGCCGCTGGCCCTGACCCTGGCCATCGCCGCCTGCTCCAAGCCGGCCGACACCGCCGCCCCGGCGGCCGATGCTGCTGCCCCGGCCGCCACCGAACAGGCTGCCACCACCCCGGCCGCCGATGCCGCTGCTGCCGCCCCGGCCGCTGCCGCCATCACCATCGCCTCGGGCACCTACAAGCTCGACCCGACCCACACCGACGTGCTGGCGCAGTGGAGCCACTTCGGCTTCTCCAACCCGAGCGCGCACTTCGGCAACGCCGAAGGCACCCTGGTGTACGACGCCACCGACGTCACCAAGTCCACCGTGGAAGTGAAGCTGCCGCTGAGCGGCCTGAACAGCTTCACCGCCAAGTTCGACGAGCACCTGAAGAGCGCCGATTTCTTCGACGCTGCCAAGTTCCCGGCTGCCAGCTTCAAGAGCACCAAGGTTGAATCGGCCGGCACCAACAAGCTGACCGTCACCGGCGACCTGACCATCAAGGACATCACCAAGCCGGTGACCCTGGACGTCACCGTCAACGGCGGCGGCGAGCACCCGATGGCCAAGGTTCCGGCCGCTGGCTTCGATGCCACCACCACGATCAAGCGCAGCGATTTCGGCGTCGGCGCCTACGCCCCGAACGTCAGCGATGAAGTGAAGATCCGCATCACCACCGAAGCCACCGGCGAGAAGCCGGCGGCTTGATCCCTCCCGCTCACTCGTCGTGAGAAGGCAGAAGGCCCGCTGAAAGGCGGGCCTTCTTTTTTGGCGATGTCCTGGACGGGTCGCTCGATTGCCTGATTGGCCGATTGTCGAATCATCCGGTCGCCCGATCGTCTGGTAGTGCCGGCCGCTGGCCGGCAACTGCACGCATCCAACTACACCGAGGTTGCCGGCCAGCGGCCGGCACTACCCGGTAGGTGCCAACCTCGGTTGGCGCACGAGCACTCCGCAGGCCAACCAAGGTTGGCCACTACCGGGTACGGGCGCTCAGCGCAGCGTACCCAGCCACGCCGCCGACGCTTCGCTCGGGCTCTGCTTGGCCTTCACCACCAACCCGCTCGCACGCACGAACGTCTGCGCCGCCTGCGCTACCACCTGGCGGGCGATCAGCGCGGCCTGCTTGGTCGTTGCCTGCTGCTTGCGCAACTGCACAATATGCACCGACGGGCGACCGACCGGCGCGTACTTCTGGTCGCGGCGCAGGATGTCGGCCACCTGTGCCACTTCGTGCTCGGCCTGCAGATAGCGGTGCTGTGCCTCGACCAGCTCACGCAGCGGTGCGCGCGCCGCAGCCGGGTCGGCAAAGGCGGACAGCGCTGCATCGCAGGCGGCATCATCAGTGAAGCGGGTACGCAGCGTGTCCACGCTGGCCAGGGTCAGTTTGGCCATGTGGGCCTCGTTGCTGCAGGAAAGGAGTGCGATTGTCGCATTGCTTGCCGGGTCGTGCCGGCCGCTGGCGGGCGACTGCGTGGGGCGTGCGGACCAACGGTCTGCACCCACCAGCTGACCGACGGTCCGCACCCAGCGGCTGGCCGACGGTCTGCACCCGCCGGCTGTCCAACAGTCTGCATCTGCCGGCGGCAGAGAGCAGCCGAGCATCGGGTCGCGGTTACCATGGCGGCCGCACTGAACCACGGAAGGCAACACCATGCAGGAAGCGCAGTACTGGCTTGGCGAATTCTGGACCGGCCTGAGCGTGCTCGATCTGATCGGCGGCAGCGTGCTGGGCACGCTGTTGGGGCTGGTGCTGGGCATCTTCGCCTGGCGCGGGCTGCATCGACGCGGTTGGCTGCGGCGGCAGCGGCGTTGGCACCACGGGCTGCTGGCCTCGTATGTGGTGCTGCTGCCGTTGCTTGTCGCGTTCTTCGGCCTGCAACTGGGCTTCACCGCCGGCGCGCATCGCGCGCTGTTCAAGCAGCTCGACCACTTCCAGCCGCACCTGCAGACGATGGTGGAAGGGTGGAGCAGTGGCTTCACCGCCTCGCTGGAAGACGAACGCATGCGTGCCGCGCTGCAGAGCCAGGGCACGGTGGGTGACGTTGCCGATTCGCTTGCCGCGATCTACCTGCGCGAGCATCCACTGCCAAGCCTGGAGCGGCTCGGTGACGGGCCGATGGCGCGCGGCGTGGGTTGGGTGATCGGCAAGGTGCGCGCCGGGTTGCTGCGCGCGATGGTGGAAGACACGCTGATCGACAAGGCCGGCACTGTTGGCCTGGAGCCGAAGATGGTGCGTGAGGCGCTGACCATGCGCATGGATGAGCTGCTGCATACGCGCGGCGTGCTGCGCCTGGTGAAGGCGCAGATCAACGGCATGATGCCGGGTGTGTACCTGGGGTTGCTGCTGCCGCTGGCGATCATCGCGCTGCTGCTGGCGCTGGAGATCTGGGCCGCGCATCGGTTCGGCTGGAAGGGTGGGGCTGCGCCCCGGTTGGTAGTGCCGGCCGCTGGCCGGCAATTGCAGGATGCTGCCGAAGGTTCATGAGGTTGCCGGCCAGCGGCCGGCACTACCCGTAGAAGAGCGTGCGGACCAACGGTCCGCACCTACCGTTTTGCGGTCAATCGCCGTCCTGTTCGTCCGGGTGCGCCTTCCAGTAACCGGTCGAGCGGATCCAGTCGCGCGGCACGCCCAGGTGGCCTTCGATGAACTTGCGCATCATCCGCGCGCGGCGCGATTCGGTGGCGATCCAGTAGAACGTATCGCCATCGGGCACCTCGAAGTCGGTCAGCATGTCTTCCAGCAGCGTGCTGCTGGCGGCCGGGAGCCCGTTGCGTTCCAGCCAGTGGATACGCACGTTCTCGTACTGCGGCAGGTCCTGGCGCTCGTCCTCGTCGGCCACCTCGATGTAGGCCTGCACCTGCGCACCTTCGGGCAGCACGTCCAGCCAGCGGGCGATGGCCGGCAGCGCGGTCTCATCGCCAATCAGCACGTAGGCGTCATAGCTGTCGGCCACCACGAACGAGCCGCGTGGGCCGCCGATCACCAGCATGTCGCCGGCCTGTGCGCGCTCGGCCCACGGCCCGGCAACGCCTTGGTCGTGCAGCACGAAGTCGATGGCCAGCTCACCGGTTTCGTGGTCCCACCAGCGCGGGGTGTAGTCGCGTGCCGGCGAAGGCTGCTTGCCCTCGGGGTAGCTGCGGCCCTCGGCAGTCAGCACCGGCAGCACCATCTCGCCGCTGACGTTGGGGAAGAACAGCTTGATGTGGTCGTCGGCGCCGGGCGAATCGAAGCCGGCCAGGTCGTCGCCGCCCAGCACGATGCGGCGCATGTGCGGGGTGACAGTCTCGGTGCGCAGCACCGTCAGTTCACGGAAGCGCACATCCAGGCGCAGGCGCGAGTTGTGATGTTCGGTCATGGGGGTACCTGTTGGAAGGTCGCGCGGGGGCGCGCGGCATGGGGGAGACCTGGCTGGAATCAGTCTGGCTGGGTCGTTGAAAAGGGAGAAGGCGCGTTGTCGCCCTGGCCGTTGATCAGCGCCGAGGCACGCGACAGCAGGGCCGCCACCTGCTCGGCTTCACCGTCGGCCCAGCGCCCGTGGTGGTGCACCAGCGCCCGCTTGAACTCGCGCAGCGCAGCGGCCAGCGGCGCCGGCAGCGAGGCCTTGGTGATCTCGCGGGCGCGGTCGAATGCGCGCCGCTGCGCCAATCGCACCTGGCTGCGCTGCACCTTCAGCTCGAACTCGCCGGCGGCAGTGATGCGGAACACACGGCGGCCGTCCACCTCTTCCGACGCCACCCAGCCGGCCTGCTCGAAGCTGGCCAACAGCGGGTACATGGTGCCGGCGCTGGGGGTATAGGCCTGCATGAACATGGTGCTGATGTGCTGCATCAGCTCGTAGCCGTGGCGCGGCTGTTCGCCGATCAGCGCCAGCACCAACAGGCGCAGGTCGCCGCGGCTGAGCACGCGTGGCTGGCCGTTGCGGCGGGGTACCGCGCCATCGTCGGTGCGGCTGCGGGGTGAGGGGGATCGGCCCATTTCGATATATCGGTAACGTGTATTGCAAACGATATATCGATAGGCCAAGCGCGGCAAGCAGGATTCCGGCCACAACACTTGCCGGATCGGGCCACGCAGCCAGGTGGCGCAAGGGATGCAGGGGAAAGATGCGCGCAGCGCAAGCCACCGTTGCGCGGCCTGACATCCGTATCGGGCCACGCAACGGCACTGCGGGTTTCCGCCCCGGGCAGGGGCGCAGCAGACGAGCGGCGAACCGCGGGAAGGGGCCTGCTCGCGGCCAACCGTGCGCAGCTGCCTCGTCCGCGTCGAGAGGCGCGCGCGACACGTTGTCGCGGGTTCAGCGGCGCCCCGTCAGACAACGCCGACATGGCGCCCGCCTTGCCCCACAACGGTCATCCATGGCGGTAACACTGCGTCCTGCGCATGGGCGCAGCAGGCCGCAAGCGACAGCTGGCGCAGCCCTTGCAGGCAGCCACAGCGGCCTGCCGCAGCGCTTTGTCCCGCCGGTGGACGTCCCGGGACAGGCCTTGCAGACATGGGTGGCCTGCATCCATACGCCAGCGTAGCCAAGTGACGAAAGCCCTTGGTGCGCTACACTTTGCGGTCTAGAAATCTATCAACAGTCGCGCGCGTGCGTGCGGTAATGGGAGCGCTAATGAACTGGTTGAACGAGGTGCTGAACAACGACCCGAATCCTGTGGAAACCCAGGAGTGGATCGAGTCGTTGAAGGCCGTTATTGATGTCGAGGGCCCCGAGCGCGCGCATCAGCTGCTGGAAGGCATGGTGGAACTGACCCGTCGTTCGGGTGCCTATCTGCCGTTCTCTCCCACTACCGAATACGTCAACACCATCGAGCCGCAGCTGGAGGCCAAGAGCCCGGGCAACGCCGAACTGGAATGGCGCATCCGTTCGATCATCCGCTGGAACGCGATGGCCACCGTGGTGCGCGCCAACCGCAAGCCGGGTGACCTGGGCGGCCACATCGCCTCGTTCGCCTCCGGCGCAACGCTGTACGACGTGGGCTTCAACCACTTCTGGCGCGCCCCCAGCGAAAACCATCCAGGCGACCTGCTGTTCATCCAGGGCCACAGCGCCCCGGGCATCTACGCGCGTTCCTTCCTGGAAGGCCGCATCAGCGAAGAGCAGCTGGACAAGTTCCGCATGGAAGTGGACGGCGGCGGCCTGTCGTCGTACCCGCACCCGTGGCTGATGCCGGAGTACTGGCAGACCCCGACCGTGTCGATGGGCCTGGGCCCGCTGGCCGCCATCTACCAGGCGCAGTTCATGCGCTACCTGGAAAACCGTGGCCTGATCGAGAAGTCCGACCGCAAGGTGTGGTGCTTCATCGGCGACGGCGAGAGCGACGAGCCGGAAACCCTGGGTGCCATCGCGCTGGCCGGCCGTGAAGGCCTGGACAACCTGATCTTCGTGGTGAACTGCAACCTGCAGCGCCTGGACGGCCCGGTGCGCGGCAACGGCAAGATCATCCAGGAACTGGAAGGCGTGTTCCGTGGCGGCGGCTGGAATGTCATCAAGCTGCTGTGGGGTGGCTACTGGGATGCCCTGCTGGCCAAGGACACCAACGGCGTCCTGAAGAAGCTGATGATGGAAACCGTCGACGGCGAATACCAGAACTGCAAGGCCTTCGGCGGCGCGTATACCCGCGAGCATTTCTTCGGCAAGTACCCGGAAACCGCTGCGATGGTGGCCGGTCTTTCCGACGACGACATCTGGCGCCTGAACCGTGGTGGCCACGACCCGCACAAGGTGTACGCCGCCTATCACCAGGCCGTGAACACCAAGGGCATGCCGACCGTGATCCTGGCCAAGACCGTGAAGGGTTACGGCATGGGCAGCGCCGGTGAAGCACTGAACCCGACCCACCAGACCAAGAAGCTGGACGACGAAGCGGTGCGCCACTTCCGCGACCGCTTCAACATTCCGGTGACCGACGCGCAGCTGGCCGACGGCCAGGTGCCGTTCTACCACCCGGGCCCGGATTCGCCGGAAGTGCAGTACCTGCAGGAACGCCGTGCGTCGCTGGGTGGTTACCTGCCGCAGCGCCGCCGCAAGGCCGAAAAGAGCTTCAACGCGCCGAAGCTGGAAAGCTACGAGCGCCTGCTCAAGAGCAGCGGCGAGCGCAGCTACTCCACCACCATGGCCTTCGTGCAGAGCCTGAACATCACCCTGCGCGACAAGGAACTGGGCCCGCATATCGTGCCGATCGTGGCCGACGAAGCCCGTACCTTCGGCATGGAAGGCCTGTTCCGCCAGATCGGCATCTACGCGCCGTTCGGCCAGAAGTACAAGCCGGTCGACGCCGACCAGCTGATGTTCTACCGCGAAGACCAGAGCGGCCAGGTGCTGCAGCAGGGCATCAGCGAGCCGGGTGCGATCAGCTCGTGGATGGCCGCCGGTACCAGCTACTCGGTCAGCAACGTGCCGATGCTGCCGTTCTACATCTACTACTCGATGTTCGGCTTCCAGCGCGTGGGCGACATCGCCTGGCAGGCAGCGGACATGCGTACCCGCGGCTTCCTGCTGGGTGGTACCGCCGGCCGCACCACGCTGAACGGTGAAGGCCTGCAGCACGAAGATGGCTTCAGCCATCTGGTGGCCGGTGGCATTCCGAACGTGCGCAGCTACGACCCGACCTTCGGCTTCGAAGTGACGGTGATCCTGCAGCACGGCACCAAGGCGATGATGGAAGATCAGATTGACGAGTACTACTACGTCACCCTGATGAACGAGAACTACACCCATCCAGAAATGCCGGAAGGTGCGGCCGAAGGCATCGTCAAGGGCATGTACCTGCTGACCGACGCCGGCAAGCCGAAGAAGGGCGAGCTGCGCGTGCAGCTGCTGGGTTCGGGCACCATCCTGCGCGAAGCCATTGCCGCGGCCGAGCTGCTGGACAAGGACTTCGGCGTGACCGCCGACATCTGGAGCTGCCCGAGCTTCAACGAACTGCGTCGCGATGGTTTCGACGTGGAACGTGCCAACCGCCTGCATCCGGAAGGTGAGCAGCGCAAGGCCTACGTGACCGAGCTGCTGGAAGGCCGCCAGGGCCCGGCGATTGCCGCCACCGACTACGTGCGCGCGTATGCGGACCAGATCCGCGCGTTCGTGCCGATGAGCTACACGGTGCTGGGTACCGATGGTTTCGGCCGTTCGGATACGCGTGCGAACCTGCGTAGGTTCTTCGAGGTTGACCGTTACTACATCGCGCATGCCGCGATTGCGGCGCTGGCGAAGGACGGGAAGATGACGGCTAAGGATGTGGCCCGGGCGATCAAGCAGTACAAGATTGATCCGGAGAAGGCTAATCCTGTTGGGGTCTAAGCCCCCATTCCCTGATTCACATATAAAGGCGGCCATATGGCCGCCTTTATTTTGTATTAAGAGTGCTGATACGATCGGGGTTCATGGAAGCGAGCTTGCAGGGGGGCCTGGTGTCAAAAGCATTCTTGTCGCACAGTAGTATGGACAAGGCATTCGTATCGAAGGTGGCGGATAGCCTCGGTAGCGCGTTGTGCCACTACGATGAAAGAACATTTGAGCCCGCAGGAGAGTCGGCGGACGAAATAATTCAGGCGCTACAAAATTCGGATTTGTTTGTTCTGTTTCTTTCCGAAAATTCTCTAAAGAGTAAGTGGGTTCAAACCGAGATTAGGTATGCGAGGCATCTCTATTTCTCTGGAGAGATAAAGAGCGTTGCAATATTTATGATGGGTGATTCGCTGAGGGAACGGCTTGACGTATGGCTTCGCCCTTTCGTTGTTCAGACGCTCATGGTCCCCAAGCTCGTCGGCTTCCGCATTCGGTCTTTGCTATCGACAGCAGATGCCAGCCATGTTTCGAGGTTTATAGGGCGGGATGACGAGGTGGCTAGGATTAAGGACTCACTTCGGGATCTTTCCGCAAGTCGTCCATCGTCAGTATTAGTCTCCGGACCCGCTGGCATTGGTAGAAAGCGACTCCTAACGCGTGTCTACCAAGACCTCTATCCATTTCTACCCACGTCATGGATACAGTTGGAGATCGCCGCTTTTGAAGGCGAAGTCGCCCTGTACGAGCGCCTTGCAGAACACTTTGATGCAGAGTGGGGCTGGGAGGATGCCGCCCAGAAGATCGAGTCTTTCGTTTCTGCGGGTGAGTCCGAGCGATTCTCGAAACTCGTGCATCTTTTGGAATGTGCCGAAAAGAGTAAGCAGGTTGTGGTTCTTCAGTCGTCCGACGACTTGATATCCGCGGATGGACGAGTCGTTCCCTGGTTGTTGTCTCTTGTAAGAGCTGCGAAGACCAGTTACCCCGTCCTGATAATTACAACCGTTAGAAGCCCGAGTCCGAGGGGGCTTCTCGACATTCCGGATATTCCTTACTCCAGAGTTGGAAGTTTGCAGGAAAAAAATGCTCGCCTCCTGCTTTCGCTATTGTGTGAGGATTTTGATGTAAAAATAGATGGCGATTTAACTAACTCCGTAATCTCATTCGTGGGTGGGCATCCTGGGTTAATCGAAATCTCTGCAAAACTAATAAAGGCAACTGGTGCAAGTCGATTCAAAATAGATCTGTCATCAGTTGAGTCCAAGTCCGCTGTTGAAGAGTATGTTGAAAAGGCCATATCAAATGTTGGTCTTGATTCGATTGAGAAGGCAATCCTCCTTTTGCTTGATGAAGTGGGAGGAGCTCCTCGTGAAGATGTACTGTTTGGATTTAGTGTTAATGGAGGAGACGCAGTTGTTGATCAATTGGCGAGACTTCTTGATTTCGGTCTGATTGAAGAGGTTGGGTCTCAGCTTCAAGTGGCTTCGCACTTGAGGCTTGTCATGAGGCGATGGAAAAATCAACGGGATCTTTCAGAAATTCTGGTCCCAGTTAGAAAGAGGTTGATCGAGATAATCGCTCAGGCTGAATCGCTGACGGGTGGATCTTATCTGGCACTCCGAGCCCCGATCGCTGCAGCAATCAGGGAGGATGGCGATTTTAAGAGTATTCTTGTTAGTAGGCCATTGCTCGCGGCTCAACAGCTCCGAGTCGCAAGGAGGCTTTACGACGAACGCAACTTCAACGACGCAGCGACACGTGCGGTAAGTGCGTACGAAAACAAAATTGCGCTAAGTGATGATGGAGTTGTTGAAGTATTGAGGTTAATCGGATTGGTGGGAGTGCGTAGACGTCGCCAGGATCTCCGTGATCAAAGTTTGAGTGAGCTTTCGAAGATTGACGGTGACAAGCCCAAGAAGCTCGCTTCGTTTATTAAGGGGTTTGAGGCGAGATTGTCGGGGGAGTTTAAGGACGCAGAAATCCACCTCAAAGTCGCGATGAAGAGAGGGGGCGGCGGGGATTTCCATGTGCTGAGAGAGTTGGCTGCCGCGCTCCTCGGTCAGGGCCTGGCCTCAGAGGCGGAGATATATGCTCGTCGTGCGCTCAAGATAGCGCCAAGTAACCCCTATGTTCTGGATATTTTGTCAGCTTGCCTAATAGACAGATTTAGGGATAGCCCGTCAGACTATAGTCTCGAAAAGGAGATATCCGACCTGCTGTCAAGGCTTCAGATATCTGATGAAAGAGAACGGCAGTCATTCAGTCCCAAGCGGCAGGTGTCATTCCTTCTCGCACAGAGAAATAGTGCAGAAGCGAAGAAAATTCTAGATCAGTCATTGGGGACCCCATGGTATCGGGTAGTACAGGCTGAGTACTTGCGATCGACGGGTGATGCGCGAGCGGCGATTACTGCTCTAGATAATATAAAGACAAGCAAGAGCGAGGAGCGCGATGAGGCAATTCAGGATGACTGGAATGAAAGGTTGATTCGAGTTCTCGCACTTGCACAGTCTGGTCGTCTGGATGAAGCGGTATCTGAATTCAGGTTTGCTAAAAGGCAATTGGCCGTGAAGCCGGCCGAAGATTTGAAAAGGTCCCTTGTCTTTGAAATTGCGAGGAAGCCAGGAAATAAATCCAAAGAAGTAACTGAATTTATAAATGGTCGTGGATAGCGCTTGCCTTCTTATGGTGTTTGAATTTTGGGCGGGAGCGAGTGTCTTCCGCCCTTCCTTTAGCCCTTTCTGAGTTCGTCTCCGCTGACAAATGCGTGCATAACGGAATTATTTCCCACGCCAGGTGCCATGCACCTGCCTTGCGGCACTGCAGCATGTCCTCCGCTGTGCAGGCAGCTACAACGAAGAATGACAAAAGTTAGCACTTGATGGGCTAGTATCTATGTAGGACAGAGTGCATTTCACGGTGTCGATGGATAACAGCACTACGAAATCCCCATTGTCCCGCAAATTAGTCGGGCTTACGGGACGTCGAGGGACGCCTCATCCCCCTATCAAAGACGACGTCTCGATGAAACTCTATGAAGCTGAGTTGCCTCAGTGAGAAGAGTCCACATCGAAGCGGGCGACTCAAGTTCAGGCCGAATCGAAGTTGTACTTCTGACGGCAGACTGTTCGAAATGAGTAGGCGGCCGTTCGATGAAAAGCTAATCCATCCTCTATCAAACAGCAGGTCCGCATGCGGAGCCAGCAGAAGGCCGTTCTCTCCATCAACGCGCTCGCTGTGAGTACTATCGGCCCATGGCTTGATATGGCTCGCGCGAAGAAATCTCAGGTCCTCAATGCCGGTCAACCGGCAACCCTTCTCAACGCCAATCACGCGCTCACGGAACAGGCGTTGCTTCGTTCGCACTTCAGTTTCGCGTCTTGCGCTGGTCGCGCCGACGTCATCGATAGCAGCATCGATCTCAGCTTGGTCCTTCTCGCTCGCCGCGAGACCCAGTGAAGCTTCCAGTGATCTCAAGCGGAACACGATCGCAGACCTTGGCTGCCCCTCTCGATCTGGCGTACCAGGTTGGACGTAGGAGGACTGACACATGAACCTACCAAGGTAACGGTAGGGCCGCCCCTTGCCCATCATCTGAAACACTACGAGCGTCTTGCCATCCTTGACGTGCTCACCAATCGCTCGGTTGCCCGCCACATACTTCATGTCTCCGACTTGACCCTCGCCGAAGTAATGAAAGAATTCGTCGTCGTCCCAGAAATCATGGTAGCCATGGGACACGCCGGCCTCGCCAGTGAACGCGATGACAAGCGGATGCTCCTTGGGTGTCGAAATGCCGCCTTGCTGTTGCCCGCCGAACACCGCATGGATTTGCTCTTTACGATTGTAGAGCGCGCCCACGTCGAATGGGAGTTCCATTCTAGATCCCTGTTCCAGAAGCTAAGTACCCAGGATTCTAGCCAGAACAAGGTTGGTTGTGACATCGATTGACGCTTTAGACCCACCATCGGATCAAAGGCGACCGACGACGGTAGGGCTTGTCGCGAGTAGGTGCGGCGGCAGGTAATTTCAGCTGGGCTCAACGTCCTATTGCTCACTCCAGAGCGGCCCCATCGGCGCTTCCGATGACGCAGGTCGATTGAGCTCCCATCTCCAGACGGGGTGAACACGAGGAGCTCTGATCCCGAGTTGTCCACGAGCAGGATTGGGTCGCCACCGACGCTAAGCTCAAAGAAGTTCTTGCTAGGATCACGACGTTCGATGGTGGCGCCTAGGCAAGCCAAGCTCTCCGCCAAGCCTTCGGCCTCTTTCTGCATCAGCGCATACTCCGATTCAGTGAGCCTTGGGTAGATTTTGAGAGCCGATGTGGCGTGCGGCAGATATGCCCGGCTTGCAGCTAGGCATAGAAAAATTCCCACCGCATAACCAACCATCGTTAGGGGCCTCATCGGAATGTCGGGTGCACGACACCGAGGGGATCATGCCGCTTTTGAAGCGCCGAGCCGCGTCTCTGATCGTGTAAGCCGATTCTCAAGGGAATCGTCGAGGTCCTCACTACCCACGCACCTGCAAGCGCTCAATCACCTGCGCAGTCAACCCCACGCACGCCATCATCAGCCCTTCCATCACCCGGTCCCCCAGGTACTCCTCCGGCGCTCCGTTCTGCCGCGTGCGCTCCGCTGCCAGCAACACTTCCTGCACCACACGCAGGCCAGCCAGAGCGCAGTCCGCGTCCGCCAGTTCCAGACAGCGCCCAGGCAGTTGATGTCGCTCCGGCCAAGGCTGGCCATCTGAACCCGCACCGGTGCCAATGCGCCGCAGCGTGGTGACGAAGGCGTTGGGGGCGGCGGACAGTTCGTGCTCCGGCTCAGCGTTGGCCGGATCGTACTGCGCGTGCAGGGGACGGAATTCCGATGCGTTCATGGCAATGCTCCGTACGGGACAGACAGCAGCGCCACCGATAGAGGCGGCGGACGATGCGTGGTTCGAAAGCCGGACAGTAACCAAGCCGGTGGGTCCGAAGACCCCCACGCACCGCCCGCCATGGAACGCGAACGGATTGCCAGCCGGCGCCACGCAGAGGTGACGCCGGCTGACAAGCGTAAAACACATGGTTACTGAACGGGCTTTCGACACCCGCGCCACCCTTTTTCGGTGGCATGCCAAGGTGTACCCGCACAGATGCCAAATGCCAAGAAGTCGCAGCTTACTGAGGCTGCAAATGCTGACGCTTACGGCATTGTCGCATAGCACGGAAGCGGCACATCTCCTGCGGCGCAGGGCTTTCGAGCGATGTTAAGCCGTCACTCGTACGGGCATCACGCTGCACGGTTTCGGTGTGGTGCTGTCCCAATTGCGACAGATCGCTAGCAGGGCCGCAGTGCAAAGAGTGGCGAATGCGTCACCGCTCGCTTTGCGGCGCCAATCCCGGCCGTGGCCACAGCGCATCGTCGCGCTCCAGGTCGTAGTCGCTGCCGAACGCCAGCGCCGCCTCGCGCGGCGGTAGGTCTGCGTAGCAGCCCAGCAGGTACTCATCCATGCCGGCATCGCCATGGTCGATGGCAAACAGGCGGAGGAGCTCCTTGTCGAAGGCTTCCAGCCATTCGGCGTCGATCTTGGTCATGGGCATCCTCCGGCAGGAAGGGCAGGAGCAGAAGGATGGCTGCGGTGGGTCTCATGGAACGCGACGCGTTGTCGGCGTTGATCAATTGCTGGAACTTCACGGCGGCCAGCCGCTAACCCCGCTGCATCAAAGGCGAAGGAGCCCGCTGCCGCCACCTTCCATCTGTGGTCCCGCCATGGCTTGCTCGCATGCTTGGTATCGTTCAATCGCTGCCACCAGCCCCATGCTCTGCCGAACGGCTTCTGTTGTCACCATCTGCGCGCGTAGTGCTGCTCGTCGCAGTAGCGACCGTTGGCTATTCCCAAGCACCTGGACCGCGGGCCTGGCGGCCAAAGCCACGCCGGTGAAACCCGAACGCCAAGAAGGCCCGCCACTGAGGAAGGGCGGGCCATTGATCAGTCTGATCATTCAAGCCCAAGCACGGAGATGGCTCTCCAAGGCATCGCCACAAGGCTTTTACATTGTCCCTTTATTGGCGAGTCAGAGTTGGCTTTTGCGACAATTCCGTATCCACTGTTTCCTTGGAAAATGGCAGCTCCACTGTCGCCTTCTCCGCATGCCAACTGAGAGCCAGTGATTCTTATCCAGGCAGCGGCACATGGAAGATTCTCGCCAGGGCCACAAGCGATTCCGGGATTGTATGTGTTTTCCTCAACTACGCCGCAACTGTACCCGCTCCTTACTCCGCGGAAGCAGATATCCTGGCCCACCTTCGCAGTCCCCCACATGAGCGTGATCGCTCGCCTACTGGAATCGACCGTGGATGTGCCGTAGACCTCTCTCAACGGTGTGTGGGAGCCCACTGTGTGCCACTGCAGGTCGTGACTGGCATCCTCGATGCCATCCACGTAAGTGAGAGGCAGGGTGTACTTGCCCGCACCGGTGGCGTAGTTCCCATAAATGAGATCGTTGGGGCAGTGTCCAGCGGTGATGATGCCTCTTCGACCTGTAGCCGTGTGCTTCACGGAAAAGCCGCTCGTGCACCAGGAGTTGTTACTTTGAAGTACTGCACCGCCAACTACATAGGCGGCATTGCGTGCCTTGGGACTATTGGGCTCAATGTCGATCTTGAGACCAGTGGCCCGCTCCAGCTTTCGCACATGGATCTTGAGGCTGCTCGCGAATTCCGCATTGCCTTCGATCCGGATGAGCACGCGATTGTCACCTGGGAAGCCTGAGATTCCCGTAACGCCGGGAATCAAGCTGTAGATGAGGGGGGTGTTTCGCTCAAGTATCTGGAAAAAATCCTTCTCCGTGTGTGCGTTTCCAACCTCGAACACCACCCGGGTGGTTCCGCTTTCCGTCTTTACGACCCGATTCGCTACCGGGTCCATACCGGTCAACTCTACAAAAATGTGCTGATCGGGCGCATGCCTCAGTGAAATGGCGGACAGGCGGTCCGCAAACTCCTTGCTCAAGTCGTCCATGGCTGGGTTAAGCTCACCTTGAACGGCTAGCCGAGTAATTGCTGCATCGACTGATACGCCGGCGTGCCGACTCATGTAGCTATGGACAAGCGTCTCCATTTCCTTCTCTGCATCCGAATCGGCTGGAGGCATCTGGGCCTGGACAGTTCCGTAGAAGATGAAGATCGCGGCGGCGGAAGCCAGCTGTTTCCATTGCATATCAAACTCCTTGAGATGGTGATTGCCTTCGTGCGACGTAGATCCTTGATTGAGAGCCGAGCATATCCGCATGCGCTTGCTCCAGCTGTGCTCGAGTTCTCATAGCGGCTTCTGATTGCGCACCCGGTCTTGGTAACACAGTTCAAGGAGCAGCAGTTGGAGGGCCAGCGCGTGCAGCAGGACATTCAGATTCTTGCGGCCATTATGGGGAGATGCCTGCTGGCCGCAGGCGAATGACTTCAGGATGGACCGCAGGCCGAGGTGGTCATGAAGCGCCTGCAGGCAAACGATGCGGCAGGCGTGCCGCTGAAGCAGGTGGTGATGCTGCCCGGTGGCGGCGGCAGCTATGTACCCCTTCCTGCCGATGGCCGGGTTTCCGGCGGCTGGGTGGGTGACGCAGACACTCTGTCACAGGAGGCCGCGGGACTTTAGATCCGTGGTGAACGATGCGCGCAACTGGTGTTTGCCGCAGCGCGTGATCTGCCGCCTGGCCGTTACCAGGTGAGCGTGCGGCTGCTTGCACCGCTGCCGGAATTGAAGCCCTATCGGCCGGAGTTGTTGGTGGCGTACTCGCGCAGGCCAAGGTAGTCCCGAAGCACGTGTCCCCGCGGCCGCCCCAGACCTCCTCCGCCTGCCCCGAAGCAGCGCGGAGGAGTGGATGGCTCAGGTCTCAGCCATGGGGTGCTGCGTGCGCGGCAGCTCGGGCGGGCGGCTGCCATGGTTCATCACCTCGCGCACCTGGTGTTCCTGTGCGTAGAACTGGTTGGCGCAGTCCTGCGCTTCGCGCGCGTAGTCCTGCATCACGCCAATCACTGCATTGCTGGCATCGTGCTGCAGATCCACCGCGGTCAGATGCCGCATGCCGCCATGCATGAACGCCACGGAGGTCACCTGGGCCACGCAGACCTCCACCCGGGTTGGTCCGAAGCGCACCGCGCCCTCGGCCAGCATGCCGTTGCCCGCGTACGCATTGCCCGCTACGCGTTGGCCGCGATGATAGGTGCCGACGTAGCGGATGCGGTACAGCGTGGACTGGAAATCGACGCGATTCCACAGCTTGTGTGCAGATGCCATCGCAAATTGTGCGGAGGCGACGAAGGCCAGTGACACCAGGCCCACCATCGCGTTGCCGCTGCTGCGCGCATACACAAAGGCCAGCACCACCCCGACAACGCCCAGCAGCAGGCCGAACAGCCCCAGCGCCAGCAGTGGTTGCTGGCTGGGCGACTGCCATGCAGCACGGAATGCCTCGATCAGCCCCGACGCGCTCTGGTCTGCACGTACGCTCGGTTCTTCTTCCACCAGCAGTTCGCCATCGAAGGTGTCCTTGCTGACGTTGTGCTCATGCACATAGCGATGATGAGGCTGCGGAATGCGGCTGGAAAGCCGCAGCAGGAGGCCGCCGCTGAGGTCTGCCATCTGCATCTTCTCGTCCACGATATGCCGTGCTGCCGACGCGCTGTAGCTCCCGGTCTGGGAGATCAGTGCGACTGTGAACAGCGCGCTGGCAATGAGGCCGCTACCGAGCACGGCGATGGTGGGCAGCACGACCGTGGAAACCGCGAACGGCGGTACGGGCACATGCACCGGCGAAAGCGTGATGGCCAGCGGCCCGGCGATGGAGATCAGCAGCAGCGTGACGATGGCCGGCCAGCGCGGTGCGGGAACGTTGTTGCTGGCCGCATCCAAGGCGCCCTTGCGAATGGCCGACAACGTTGCGAACGGGCGCAGCAGCATCACCGAGACAATGAAATAGAAGCCCGCCATCCATGCGAAGGCGGTTGGCTGTGCAAAGACCCACGCCAAGCCGAAGCTGACCAGCACCGCGGCCAGGTAGATTGCCCGCTGCAGCTGCACCTCGGCGTGCCAGCGGATGGTGGGTGGCGCGTTGATCAGCTGCGGAACCAGGCCATAGAACATGGACAGCAGCGCACCCGAAGGGCGCTGCCGCACCGGAATGCCGTTGTTGATGACGTTGAGCAGGTAGCTGCGATGCTCGGTTTCGCCGCTGGGGAGGGCGATGAGTCCCGAATCACCGGGTACAACGGTGAAGCGGAAATAGCGCATGGCCTCGCGGATGTGCACGCCACCGAACAGCAGCAGCGTGATGCCGGTGGCCATGCGCCCGACGGCACCGATGCCCATGCTGCGAACCTGATCGGCATTGGTGACGCTGAGCAGCAGGATGAGGCCAAACAGCAGTGCAAATGCGCCCAACGCGAGATGCAGGGTGTTCGGCAGCCGCATGGGATTGATGGTGACGGCCTGTGCAGGCGGCGTGCTGTACTCGGTGCTCATCGGAATCTCGAAAGGACGCTTGAACGGCAATAGCGGCCGCCTTCGAGGTTTCTTGAGAGATTCAGGGGTTTGTGGGAATCAACGCCCGCGCGCTTCGAATATCACGCGGACCCGCGCACGCACCGCGATGGCCGAACCGTCGTGCACGACAGGTTCGAAGCGCCACTGTTGGAGCGCATCCAGTGCCACACGATCCAATTCCCGCATGTATGTTGACCGCGCAACCATCACGCTGCGCACTTGCCCTTCGGTGCCGATGTCCACCACGAGGATCATCTCCGCCGGGTGTGGCAGAGGCGCTGCATCTGGCGGAACGTGCGGGGCGGGGGAAGTCAGTACCTTTGGCGGTGGGAGTGCCGGAAGCTCGGGGTTGTCGCTAGGCTCGATGAAGAGCGTGGTTGAGACCTTCGTCAGCCCCGATGGCGAGGGGGCTGTGGAGTGCGCGCGCGGCGTCGAGGCGCAGCCGGTAAGCGCAAGGGCGGCGGCTACCATGACGATGCGAGCGGCCATGATGTTGAAAGCAGTTGGGCTGGGCATCTGCTCAGCATAGTAGCTGCATCGTCGCTTGCGTCATGGCTTAAGGACTCGCCAACGCATGGCTGCTCCAGTAGACATTCCCACCCCAGCGCTGGGGTGCGTGGAGCAAGTTCATGTCCAACCGCCCGGAGCGGTGTATAAACTGCCGACAAGTGAGTGCCCGAATGTGAGGAACGGATGCGACACCCACTGAGGCCATGGATGGTACTGCTGCCCCTGATTATGGGCGGCTGTGGCACCCAGGCACCCCAGATGTATGGCGATGGTTTCCCCGTCGCCAAGCCAATGGATCTAGTCAATGAAGGTGCAACGGTAGAGTCGCGTTTTGAAGTGCCGCCGCCCTGGGAGAAGGATCCCAGACCTCGCACCTTCCTCATCGGCTTCCGTACCGGTGGGCCTGCCAAGCGCCCGGACATGAGACCGGGAGATGTCGACTTCCTCGAAGACGCCCGGATTCCCCTGAAGGTGCAGCTTTGGAAGCTGGATGGCAACACCGAGATGCCCATCGCGCTGCACGCCTTGAATCGCGATCTGCCCGCTGTGTGGCAGGGAAGCCGGTATCAACCGGCCAAGGGCGATGTATTCGAATACAGGAATGCCGTCGGCGCGGATTCGAACAGTCTGGTCAATGCAGGAAAGTACGATATGTCACTGGCCTACCGGGAATACGAGGTGGTCCGTGCCGATTCTGGAAATCTGACAGCCGGGAAGTACCGGCTGAAAGTGACCAACCTTCAGGGCAACCCGGAAGTTGCACATCTCAACATCGAGCTTCTCGTCGCCAACTACAACGTGAAATAGAGCCGGCGCCAGCCAAGGCCTCACGCGTGGCGATCACCCCATACTCGCCGCCCGTCCCCTCACTTCCTGCTGCATGCGCTCCTCCTGTGACTGCTGCTCAAGCTCACGGCTCATGGCGCGCTGCTGGGCATCCTGGCTCACGCTCTCGTACTGCTGCAGCGATTGCTCGACTGGTGTCTGAGCAGCCTGCGCTGTCGGCATCGAGGCCCGTGCATGCGAGGGATCATTTAACTCGCCCTGCACCAGAAACACCGTATGTCCCGCAGGGTTCTGCACGGTCGCGTTGCTCAGCAGCACGTGGTCTACGCGCGACAGATCGTTGTCTTTGGCCAGCACCAACAGGCTGGCGCTCATCCGCTCGCTGATCGCGTCGAAGCTGCGCCCGTGTTTGGCATCCAGTGCCGCAACACCGTCGCGTATCTGCTCGTAGAGCGGGTGGTCAGGGTGACCCGGCGACAGCGGGCCACCTGCGGTCTGGGAATCCTCCACGGCCTTGCGTGCCTGGTCGTACGCCGCATGGGCGGGGTGTTCCTGCTCCTGCACCACGGCGGGGATAGTCGGTTGTTCGCGTTGCTGTCCCTCTGCCTGCGGCAGGGGAGGGGATGGCGACCGATGGACCGATTGCATCCTCGCCATGTCCTCCACGGTGGTGGTGGAGGTCAGCACCATACGGTTGCCCGCTGCAGTGCCGAAGGACGCGATGGCGCTGTCCGGGCTGGGCGCGTGTGTGCGTGGATCGGGCATCAGCTCCAGCGTGATGTCGGCCTGTTTTCCAACGGCGGCAAGATTCTGTTCAACTGCGGCGGTGGTGGCGGCAAGCTGCTCCTCGGTGCGCGGAATGCCATGTTTCGCGTACAGCGATTCCACCTGCCCGCGCACACCCTCAGGCGCGATGTGCACGGTGGCCTTGATCTGTTCGGCCATCCTGCCCATGTCCGCAATGCCGGCGTTCTGGCTCTGCCAAGTGATTTCCAGTTCATCGCCGACGTTGCGATTGGCCTGGCTGTTGTAGACCACGCCCTCGTGCAGCCACTGGCCATCCGCCTGGCGGCTGTAGCTACGGCCGTCGCTCGCACGCAGAGTGTTGGCGCTGTCCTGCGCATCGCGGATTGCCTGCGGGATGGACGGGTTCTGGGCGTCGCCGAAATCACTCCAACGGCCTTGCTCGTGGGCCACCATGTACCGCGCGGCCACGGCCGCCTTGGTGTTGGCCGCGTTCTGTGCGATGACGGTGCGCGACTGCTCATCCAAGGCGGGTTCGCGTTCCGGCGGAACAGGCTCGCGGCGCGTGATGGGCGTGCGCCCATCTACGACCTCCTTTATCTCCAGCTCCCATTGCCGCGATACGGTGTCGCGCACGAACTCTCTTCCGGTCTCGAAGGCGCTGGGTGGCGGCTCTTTCAAGCCGCTGGCACTCAGTCGATAGGGATCCCGTGGCGGCGGAAGGTTGGCCAGGCCCAGCTCGTAGGAGGCGCGGGCGGCCTGCCAGTTCAATTGGCGCTCCAGCGTGCCAGTGGCCACATAGTCGGCGCTGAAGGTGACATCGGCGCCCTGCGCCGTTTGTACTGGCCGTACTTCCACGCCAGTCCCCAGATCAGCGCTCTGAACTTGCTGTTGCTCGGCGCTGCGCAACCAGCGGCCATCCGGGTCTGCCGGGTTGCGCGCCCAGGTGCGCTGCAATGGATCCTGCTGGATATAGACCCGCTCGATGTCCTTCTGTTCGGCCCACTTCTCACCCAGATGGGCGCCCAGCACACCGCCACCGATGCCAGCGACGACAGCGCCCGGGCCCGTCCACGAGCCGGATACAAGGCCAATGCCTGCACCTGCTGCGAAGCCGCCGAGCGCGCCGCCCAGGTTGCGGCCGACGAAGTGCGCCGAGGTTGAGTCTGCGCCTGCGGTGTTTCCTTGCGAGTTCAGTTCCACCCATTTATGGCCGGAGGTGGCGAAGTCATGCGCCATCAAGGCGACGCCGGCAACGCCCAAGGCCTTCATGCCGGGGTTTACGCCGTGGGGTACAGCTTCGGCTGCTGTTGCCGCACCCGGAGGCCCGCGTGGCGCGCCCGGTTGCAGCGTTGAATGCGGCGTTGGCTCAGGCAGATCGGCGAACAGACGAGGCCCGGTAGACAGCGCCGAGCGAGCAGCGACCCATTCCGCGCGCGTGGTCGACATCTCGCTGAGATTGAGTGAACTGAAGTCGTGCAGCGGTTTTTCGAAAAGCGTCTTGCTGACGGCGTCATAGCCATCGATGGGCTTGAGGTGCAGGCGCACCTGGGCCACATCGACCGCATGACCGGTGTTCGTGGTGGCGTGCTGTGCGAGGGTGCGCTCGAGGGTTTGGTACTCGGCGGCAGATTGGATTGCAAAGGCCAGAGGCTCTGGGCCGAATTCGCTTATGGGGTAACCATTGATGCGGACGGTGGGGTGGTCGAGAGCGGTGGTCAGTTCAAATTTGTCGAAGCCACGTCCGGACTTGGCCCCATCGACGAATGCCACCAGGGGCCTACCCGTGGCAATGGCGTTCTCGAAATACTTTGGACTGCCCGCATTCCACATGATGTCCTGCAGCGCACCTTTGTAATCGCCCCTAGGCACGAAGCCTTGCACCTTCATGAAACTTTCAAACTTATCCGTAATCGTCAGGAAGTCCGGATGCTTGGAAGGGCGATTTCCTGCATCGACGATGTATTTTCCCCAAGGCGTGTCACCAATGATTCCAGCCCTGTAGTCCGCGTCTTCCGCATACGCGCTGGCATTCAGGAAGTTGGAGACGCCTGCTCCGTCCTCTCCTGAGAAGGCGAGGTAATCGATGCCTGGCGGAAGCTTCGGTGGATGAGTGGCGATCTTCTGCTTGAGAAAATCTTCGTAGCTGGTGAGCGTGTCGGGTCCCGAGCCCGGGGATTTTAGGTAGTCAAGAACGACTGCCTTCTGCTGATCGGAAAGCAGGCTGCCATCCCCCAAATTCTTTGCGGGATTCAACGTCGTAAGCGCGAAGTCATCAAACGAGAACGTGGGCACGCCGCATCACCTCAACGATCACGGGAAGGAACGTGAAGCTCTGCGAGAATGAGCCAGTCATTCGGTAGTCGCGTGGAATTTTCAGGTGGTGATATTCCTAGCCGGAGCAGCTCGTCAACCCTGGCCATGGCCAAATAGCGGCGACTCTCCGGACTGCTGGCCTGCCCAGAGAATACGTTCACCAACCCTTCCGCAACGCTGCAGATGAAGGAGTACTTTTCATCGGTGTTCCCCAACGCCTTCTGCAGCCTAAGGATGGACTCGAGCACCTGATGCGGACTCAATTCCAGCGTGTAGCGAACTTCGCGACCTGCATGCTGTTCGACGACCTGCTCGGTGCCGAAGAATCCTGTCGCGCCAACACGCTGCTCATTACGACGGAACATGTACTGATACTCTATTGCGTCGCTTCCATCCCGCCTGGTCGCGGGCAGAATTCTTGGGAAGGAAATGGTCACGCCGCTTTCTGGGTCAAACGCGGTGTTCTCGACGGGCTTGAATCGGATCGGCATCGTTCTTCCTGGAAGGCCTTGTTGGTCGAAGATTGAGTTGCACGGTTTCGGTCAGCCCAGCCTTTGACGATGGCATGCCTTCAAAGGTGACGCCGTGCAGGCTGAATGCGACTTCTGCGCCATGAGCATTGTGACGGGGAGGCCTGGGGCCAATCGGTCTGAACTGTGGCATATCACCTAGCCTCAGCCTGCTTCCGCGGAACAAGCAGGCTGGCCAAGAGTACTACTCCATCGCGTAGCTTCAGGCTGTCATCAGGTGTCGCGATGCCGAGTTGGTTCAATGAATCAATCCGAGCTACGGCGATGTAGCGAATGCTCTCAAAGATGCTGGGTTGATTGGAAAAAACATTAACCAGCCCCTGTGCAACAGCACGGATGAATGCCGAAACATCCTCCTTGTTTCCTATTTCTTCCTTGAAATCGATGATCGAATTCAGTATTTCACTGGCGCTAAGATCTAAGGTGTAAATTCGCTCACGGCCGTTTTCGTGAACCGCTAGCGCTTCAGTGCCGAAGATGCCAAGCGAAGCAATCCGCTCTCCGTCATGACGGAACGTATATTGGTACTCAATGACTTCGCTCCCGTCGGACAGGGTGGCAGGCAGGGCTCTTGGGAAGGAAATTCTTACTGCGCTAGATGCGTCGAATGCTGAGTTGGAATCCGGCCTGAACTCAATGGGCATTGTCTTTTCCTGAAGCTGGCATTGATGATGGATGTGCCGTGTCTTCACTCTGCTGGCTTCCGCCTATTGGCGTAAGTCGGCAGAAGAGTAGGAGATTACGTCGTTCGCCGTAACCCGATTCCGGCCAGAACAGCGCAGGGTCTGGAACTGGCGTCGCGTCTTTGGCGGAGATCAGTACCCGTAAGGATCATTCTTGGCCAATCGCGACAGATCGGCTTCTGCTGGCGGTCCCGTCCGGTGGGTAAATTCTTCGCCAGTTGCGGCGCGGAGATTGACAAGGATGTGTTCATCAGCAATTCCATTGCTCTGTATTTCAGGACTATACGACCCACTACCGCCACACTCCACATTCCAGCTCCCATGGGCTAGCGGAATGTTCGCTGGTTCACACATTCAGCGAGCCAATCCCGTCACCCAGGCCGCCTCCACCTGCCCGCGAACCCACCTATGCGATCATCCGGCCAGGACCGCAGTACCCAACAAGGCTGAGCAGGCATGGAGCAAGCAACACGCTACACGGTAACCCTCTTTCTGGCCGCGCCCGGCACCCCGCTGAACAGCGGCGGCAGCTCGCCGCGCGGCCACATGTATTTCCAGACCGCCGCCGGCGAGGAGGTACACAGCTACGGCTTCGCACCGCCGCGCCTGCTACCCGATGAGGCTGCTGCCGGTGTGCAGTACGCCGAGGTCGTACACGACGACGCCGACGAGCACCGCGACCCGTACTACAGCCGCACCCTGGAGATCAGCGAAGAGCACTACGGCTGCCTGCGCGATTTCGCCGAGGAGCCGGCCGAGTTCGGCTTCGATGTCGATCGCCCGGCCACCATCAACCGCTGCAGCGATTTCGTCTGGGCCGCGCTGCACTATGCCGGCCTGCATTCGCAGCCGGCACCGCTGGATGGCGGCAGCAATCTGGGCGAGTTCGCGGTGCTGTTCAACCTGCCGGAAATCCAGTGCATTGCGGCGCCATTCCCGGCCAGCGAGCTGAATGGCGAACAGCACCACCCGATGCCCGAACGCGAGGCCGAGCTGCACCGCGAAGGCGGTCGCCCGAGCGACGAGCCGCCGCCCAGCCCGATGGAAGTGGCCGGCACGCTGCTGGACCCCTCGCACCCGGATCACCGGCTGTTCGCGCAGCTGATCCAGAAGGTGGCCGAGCTGGACGCTGCACACGGGCGCACCTTCGACGACACCAGCCAGCGCATCAGCGCCAGCCTGCTGGTGTTGGCCAAGCAGAACAACCTGTCGCGCGTGGACCACGTGCTGCTCAGCCGGCCTACCAAGAGCAGCCACGAGGCGGAGAGCATCTTCATCGTGCAGGGTGACCGCGATGACCCCGGGCACCGCCGCGCGAGCATCGCTACGGAGGTCGCGGCACAGACCGATGTGGCTGATTCGCTACGGCTGAAGGAGCAGTGATGCGGGCGGTGCGTGCAGTTGTTGCATCGGTGGTACTCGCCTTGCTGGTGGGCTGCGGCAGTACTTCGTCACCTGAAGCCCCGAAGCTGCTGACCCGGGCCGAGGCCGACGCACGTACCGTGGTGCCGTTCACGCGAGGCGTGCGGTTGGACAAGGCGAGGCGCATCGTGGACGTGACCTTTGACTTGCCGCCTGCAGTACCTCCCGCGATTCCAAGTCTGAAGATCGGGTTCCGCCTGCAAGCACAGGAGGTCAAGCCGCTGCTTGCCGAGGCCGAGCGGATAAGGGACGTCGGTGTCCCCGCGCGCGTTCGCCTGGAGCGCCTGGACGGCGACCACGCTACATCGGTGCGACTGATGACCACGGCCCCGGGAGGCCGCAGCATGGAGCCTCTTCCGCCTGACGGCCACGTCGGCAAGTTGGTTCAGGGGAAAGTTGAAAGCGGGATGCTGATTGAGGCTGGACTGTACTCGCAGGATGTTTACTACCACATGCTGCAACTGGCCGATGCGGGCCTGCTGGATGCCGGTAGATACCATTTGACCGTGGACCTGCTGGAGGATCGACCCCAGCTCAATGACATATCGGCCGAGCTTATTGTCGGCTTCCAACTACTGGGAAAATGAGAGATGCAGAAGGACACTGCAGAGCGTTTCACCGTCACGATCCATGTGGCTGCTCCGGGAACGCCTCGCTGGGGCGAAAGGGATTCCGTGCCAGTACGGCTCGAGAACTCGTCCGTGGGGCACATGTTCCTCACGATCGATGATGGCAGCGGACGCGATCCAAAAAGTTACGGATATACGCGCGCGCCCACACCAACCAACCCGGACGCAGGTGAAGTTGATACCTACGACAATCTGGTCTACAGAAATCCGCGCTACGAGCGCACGATCGAAATCAGCAGGGAACAGTACGACAAGATCATGGAGTTCGCTGAAGCCCCGGAAAAGCACGGCTTCGACAAGAACAACTACAACCTGGTCACCAATGCCTGCACCGACTTCGCCTGGGGTGCGTTGAACCACGCTGGTCTGCGCCCGGTAGGACTGGCCGGTGAGATCAGGAACTACGAAGGCTCGATCAAGGTGTTGGACAACATACCCGCGATCAACGCTATCCCACAGCAGGTCAAGGACAGCGAGCTGGACAAGGTGAAGTGGAATGACATGCCGACGCAGACCTTCGGTCAGTGGTGGATTTCGCAGAATGGCGAGCGGACGCAGGATGCCCATCCCTTGAGCGGAACCCCCGCCGATCCATCCCACGCCGATCACACTCGCCTCAATCAGCTTCACCAGCAGGTGGCCGACCTCGGAGCCTTCGGCGCCCAGAGCGGCAACGTCAGCGCAAGCCTCCTGGCACTCTCCAAGGAGCAGCAGTTCACGCGCGTAGACGATGTGCTGCTCGGCGAGCGCCGTGGCGATGCCGCCCCCAACCTCTTCATCGTGCAGGGCGATCGCAGCGACCCGGCGCATCAGCGCGCCAGTCTGCCGGCAGACGTCGCCGCGCAGACGCCGGTGGCCGCCTCGTTCGAGCGCATCGAGCAACTGGCGCAGGCACAGCCGCAGCGTGATGCCCAGCGTCAACAGGAAGAGCAGCAGCTGGCCCAGGCGCACGCCCCGCGCATGGTCTAGGCGTCCAGCGCCGAACAGCGCGTCCGCCATGCATCCGCAGGCGGACGCCACGGCCCCTACCTGCTACCATTCCCGCGCTACCCAGCCAGCCCACCCCGCGCAGACAGATGCAGGGCCGGGCCGTCGAAGAACGGCCCCGCGAGCCAGGACACCCTCCGTGCCCATTGAAGGACGCTCGCATGATCCGCAATTCCCTTTTCCGTTCGGCCGCGCTGGCCGTCGCCGTGTCGCTGAGCCTCGGTGCTCCGACCGCCTTCGCCGCCGAAGCCGCCGCCGCCACCAGCCCCGCCACCGCCGTGCAGCGCCAGGCCATCGCCCAGGGCCTGTACGAGCTGGCTTACAGCCCCAAGCAGAACGCCGTGTTCGTTGCCTCGTCCGGTGGCTTCGGTGACAACGCCGGCCCGGCCCAGGTGCTGCGCCTGAACCCGACCACGTTGGCCGTGGAAACCCGCATCCCGCTGGAGCGCAAGGCGTTCGGCGTGGTGCTGGATGACGCCCACGACCGCCTGTACGTGGGCAACACCGTGGACCTGTCGGTAACCGTGGTCGACACCGCACAGAACAAGGCCATCGGCACCGTGCAGCTGATGGAGAAGAAGACCGGCAAGGACGGCAAGGCCGCCTACACCCACGACCTGCGCGAGCTGGTGGTCGACAGCGCCGCCAACCGCCTGTACGTGACCGGCCACAGCAGCCAGCCGGATGTGAGCAGCGTGCTGTTCGTGATCGATACCAACACCCTGAAGGTGATCAACACCATTCCGGGCCTGGGTAATGCCAAGGCGCCGGGCCTGGCGCTGGATGCCGCCAACAAGCGCGTGTACACCAGCAATCTGCTGGCCGATCTGGTGGTGGTCGGCACCGACTCCAACAAGGTGGAAGCCCAGCACAAGATCGCCGCCGAGCAGCCGATGAACATCGCGCTGGACCCGGCCGGCAAGCGCCTGTTCGTGACCGACCAGGGCTCGGAAATGCTGCGTGGCTACCAGGCCAAGAGCAGCGGGCTGGTCAGCAAGCACCCGGGCCAGCGCGTGCTGGTGCTCGACCGCAGCAATGGCAAGGAACTGGCCAGCATCCCGACCGACGCCGGCCCGCTGGGCATCCTGCTGGATGCACCGCGCAAGCGCCTGTACGTGACCAACCGCGAAGCCGGGACGGTGACCGCGTACAACAGCGACAGCTACCAGAAGGTGGCGACCTACGCCGTGCCGACGCACCCGAACAGCCTGGCGCTGGATGCGAAGAACAACGTGCTGTACGTGAGCATCAAGAACGGCGAGAAGGATGCCAAGGGCTCGGACGAGAGCGTGGCGCGGATCCAGCTGTAAGGGATGGTGCCGGGTCATGCCCGGCAGCTGGCTGCTGGAAAGGGGCAGGGCTTTTTGCCCTGCCTTTTTCTTTGCCCGGTTGCGGTCCCCACCGCCAACCCGCTAGGGTTGAAACCCATGGCAGGGAGCCAAAGGATCTGAACATGCTGGGTATCCACCGCTGGCTGCGCGTTGGCCTGTTGATCATCTTGAGCACCGTGCTGGGTGCCTGTTCCAGCCGCATCCCGGAGCCACCCGAACCACTGGAACTGACGCAGCCGATTACGGTGGATCAGCCCGGCCAGGAGGTGCGGTTCGAGTTCGAGACGAATGCGCGCAATTTCGATCCAGGCCGCACCTATGCGCTGGAGCTTGAGGTGCAGCGGCAGGGCGGGCGCGAGAACGGCGAACCGGACATGCGCAAGTTGAATCTTCCCTTTGAGGTGTCATTGCAGCGATGGGGCGCAGGTGCCTGGCAGGACGTTCCCACCCATGACAGCTACCAGGCACTCGCGCTCAACGCGGGGAAGCCGCTTCCTGCATGGCACACATCCGCTGCCTGGCGCTATGCAGCGTTAAGCGCGGGCAGCGGTGGCCAGTATCGATGGAGCATCGTTGCCCTGCCGTTGGATCTTGATGCCCGTTACCGGCTGGATGTGCGCACGGTTCAGCCCAGCGCCGAGTTGAAGCACTATTCGGCTCGTTTGAAGGTTCACGCCGCCCGCCCGGTTGGAAAGTAGTCAGCACCTCACTCTTGGAAGGAACTGAAGGAGCCACCTTATGGATAAGCCGCGCTATACCGTAGAGATCGTCATCGCCGCACCTGGCACGCCTCTGATGGACCCGAAGACCGGTCGACAGGAGGTCCTTGACGGTGTTCCGCAGACATCCTCTCCAGGTCATATGTTTTATGTCCTGCATGCATCAGGCGAGCCCGCGAAGAGTTTCGGGTTCGCGCCCAAGGTACACGGAAGCATCAACGGGCCCGGTGACATCATGCCGGATGACGCAGATGTCTATAAGGACCCACGCTACACCCGCACCCTCGAGATAAGCGAGGAGCAGTACAAGAAGCTTGAGGCCTTCGGCTCGGACCCGGAGAAGTTCGGCTTCAGCAAGCACTACGAGGACGTGCGCCACAACTGCGTGGACTTCACCTGGGAAGCGCTGAACCACGCTGGCATCGAGCGGAAAAGAAGCATCGACGTGAATGCTTTTGGAGGTCCCGCAGGGCAGCTCTTTCCGGATGTCCGCATTCCCCTGGACAGCAAGGGCGCGGGCAAGGACGGTTTTCGCCCGCTGCGCAACATCCACGGCGTGGACAGCATCGAGCCGCCGTTCCCGAACAGCGATCTCAATCGCACGAAGACCAATCCGATGCCCGAGCGCACGTGGAAGCATCGCTTGCTGAGCGAGAACGACGACATCGGTGAGCGCAGCGGTGAGCGGTTGGCCAACGACGCACGTGTGCCGGGTGACACATTGCATCCGCTGGACCAGCGGGTGCGTGCGGCGCTGGGGGACGCGGCCGAGCGCCAAGGGTTGCCGCCGGGACAGCAGCCCGAGCTGTTGGCGGGCCACCTGACGCGATTGGCGGTGCAGGGTGGCTACACCGAACGCGATACCTTGCAGGTGGCCTTCAGCAGTGGCGGTGCGGTGAATTCGCCGGGCTATGTCTTCCTGCAGCGCACGGGCGACACCGCCTCACCGGACCCTGCAGCGAACCGCCAGCGTCTTTCGCTGGCCGATGCCCAGCAGGGCACGGTTGAAGAGGTGTACCAGCAAGCCAGCGTGCAGCATCAGGGCCGTGAGTCCAGCCGCGTTGCGCAGGAAGAACAGCTGCTGCAGCAGACGCAGCACGCTCAGCCCCGAATGGGCTGATACCGGCCCATGCGACAGGCGTCGACGGCATCGACGCCTGACGGCATTCACCCCATGCGATGCGCAGGGTTCTGCTGCTGATCCTGCGCCTGTGCATCCAGCGTCTGCTGCTCGGCCTGCACCGGCTGCTGCCCGCCCAGCCCCAGCTTCTGCAGTGACTGCTCGGCCGGCGTCTGCGCTGCCACGGCGGTCGGTAGCATCGCCCGCAGGTGCGCCGGGTTGGCCGGGTCGCCCTGCACCACGAAGATGTTGTGCCCGGCCGGGAGGTTGGCCGTGGCGTTGCTCACCACCACGTGGTCGGCGCGTTCCAGACCCTGTTCGCGGGCTTTGACGGCCAGGCTGGCGGCCACGTTCTCGCTGGTGGCGTCGAACGCACGGCCGTGCTTCTCGTCCAGTGCGGCTACGTTCTGGCGGATCTGCTGGTGCAGGGATTCATCAGGGGTCATTGGAGGCTCCTTGTGGCCGCTACCGTGTGGCCGGATGTGGCCAGTGTAAAGCGGTCGCCGGCTGCGCCGGTAACCGCTTTGTTGCTAGCCTGTGGCCCGGGGCGCAGGGGATGGCGCCCGGCTGCAATGGGATGGAGGGAGAAGGTGGTGCACGGGGAGACAAACCGGATACGGGGGCAGGCGGCTGTGCGGTTGCTGCTGGGCATGGGGCTGTGGGCCTGCGCAGGTATTGCGGTGGCTGACACGCCCGTGGCGGCGGACGATCCCGCTTGCCCTTCGCAGGACTTCACCCGTTTCCTGCAACGCTTCGCCGACCCGGCCGATGACCGGGTGCGCCTGCGTTACACCTCCGACCCACTGGAGTACGAGGTGCCGATGCACACCGTGCGCGATGACCACGAGGGGCTGGCGCCCACGCACGTCGTGCTGGAGCAGGGTGCCGCGCGGTTGAAACGTTTCAGCTACCGCTACCTGGCCGCGTTCAATCTGTTCGTGCCTTCACCGGTCAGCCGCGATCCGGCCGCGCTGGAGCGCATGCGCGCCGGCACCTACAACGCGCCCACACGCATCGAAGCGATCGATGACAACGGGCAGCGCGTGACCTTCGGCAGCGACGCCGAGCGCGATACCTACACCTTCGCGCGCCGCTACGGCTGCTGGATGCTGACGCGCGCCAGCAACCTGCGCGACTGAGCGGGCGCTGCGGTGGTGATATTTATTTGTCTGCCGGGTGGTGGTCGTAACTGATCACCCGCTCGGCCTGCCATTGACCGTTCACGCGGCGCCAGACCTGGATGAAACGGGCCTGGCCGGTCCAGCGTTCAACGCCATCGGCGCCGCGCTCATGGAAGCGGTGATCGCCCATTTCCAGGGCGCGATCGTCCTGCAGCGGAAAGACCTGCAGTGAGCTCTCCACCAGCTCGCGCCGCAGGTGCCAGCCTCCCTTACGCGCGTTGTCGCACAGGGTGGCCACGCTGCGGCGGAAGTCCTCGCGGCTGTTGGCGGACTTGCCGTCCTTGTCATGGAAGAACTCCATGTCTTCGGTGGTCATCGCGGCGGCCCTGTCGGCATCGCAGGCATCGAAGGCCACGGCGAACAGCTGCGTGTCGGCCGCGCGGATCTGCTCGCGCAGGGTGTCGCTGGTGGGGGAGGTGCCGGCGACGGCGGCGGCGAGCAGGGGCAGGGCGAGCAGCATGGCGTGGCTCCATTGAGGTCTGGCGCAGACTGGCATGGGCGATGGCGCACGGTAAGCGGGGCGTGACGAAACCGGCGCAGGGCCGACCAATGCCGTCCATGCGGGTGCGAACCGATGTGCCGGCTGACCGGTGCCCGTGTACGCGATGTCATGGCCTGAGCCGGATCCATCACGGGCGGCTCCGGTGCGATTGCCTAGGCTGGGTTCCTCTTTCCCCCGGGAGTTCCCATGGCTACCTCCTCCGTCCGACTGCACATTGAAGACACCGGCGGCACCGGCCGCCCGGTCGTCCTGATCCATGGCTGGCCGTTGTCTGCCGAATCCTGGAAGGCGCAGGTGCCGCTGCTGCGCGATGCCGGTTACCGGGTGATCAGTTACGACCGTCGCGGCTTCGGGCGCTCGGACAAGCCCGCCGATGGCTACGAGTACGACACATTGGCCGCTGACCTGGCCGGCCTGATCGACGAACGCGACCTGCGCGATGTCACCCTGGTCGGCTTCTCGATGGGCGGTGGCGAAGTGGCGCGCTACATCGCCAACCATGGTGAAGACCGCCTGCACAGCGTGGTGTTCGCTGCGGCTGTGCCGCCGTACCTGTTGAAGGGCGCGGACAATCCCGAAGGGCCGCTGACCCAGGAAAAGGCGGATGAGATGCGCCAGGGGCTGGAGAAGGACCGGGAGTCGTTCTTCGACGGCTTTACCCGCGATTTCTTCAGTGCCGACGGCAAGCTGATGGTCACCGAGGACGAGCGCCAGGCCGCCATCGCGCTTGCCCATCAATCTGACCAGACCGCTGCGCTGGGGTGCATGAAGGCGTTCGCCACCACCGATTTCCGTGCGGACCTGAAGAAGGTGACCGTACCGACGCTGGTGCTGCACGGTGACAGCGATGCGACGGTGCCGTTCGAAGGTTCGGGCAAGCGCACGCATGCGGCCATCGCCGGCAGCGAGGTGGTGGTGCTGAAGAATGCACCTCATGGCTGCAATACCAGCCACGCCGATGACTTCAATCTGGCACTGCTGGAATTCCTGAAGAAGTAACACCCACTACGGCATCATCCGCACATGCCCACTGCCCGCACGCCGCCCTGGAAGAAGCCCAACCCGAAGGGCCAGAAGACGCAGCCGCTGACGGAGGCGCAGAAGGCGGCGGCGCGGCAGCGGGCAGAGGAGAACGGGCGCCGTTACCCGAACCTGGTGGACAACATGTGGGCGGCGAAACTGCCGCGCGGTTGAAGCCTTACTGACTGTTGCGCCCCGGCCACGGCTGCCAACCCCATTCCCGCCATGGCGCGACGGTGCGCGGCTGTATCGTCAGCGTAACGTTGGACGATGCGCTGCACTGGTGCAGGGCATCGCGCAGCAGGGCCGCATCCACCGGCTGCGCCGTGGCCACCTGCAGCAGCGTTCCCCGGTGCCGCACCTGCACCGGCAGTACCCCGTGTACCTCGACCGGATTGCCGGTGCGGGTTCTGCGGTAGCGCATGGTGATGGGGCGGACAGTGCGATGCAGCACGGGGGCGCAGGCATCCAGCAACTGCAGCTGCCGCTGCATGGGCGCGCGGACTTCGATGACGGTGGAGGGATATCCCAAGGTGCTCTCGACCAGCACCTGGAAGCGGGCGCCATCGGGCATCAGGTAGACGGTCAGGCCCACCGTGCCGATGAACGCCATTGCTGCGAGCAGGACCCAACTGCGCGGCACCTTGGGCGGCTGGGTGAAGTGCTGCAGGCGCGGTCTGCGCCGACGCATGCGGCGATAACGTCGCTGTGCTGCGGGGCTGGGCAGCAGGCTGTCATCCGGCAGTGCAATCACGCGCGGCGGAAGACGGGCCAGCCGCGCATTGATCACGCGTGCGCCAAGCATCGCAACCAACCCGCCAAGCAGAACCGGCAGCAGGGCACGCACCAGCAGATACAGCCCTACCATCGCCAGCTCTCCTGAAGAAGTGGACATGATCGCGCATCCTCCAAGGTCGTGTCGCATCTGCCAGCCGACAGCGGCCGTTGGCTTGGCTAGCATGCGCGTCACTCGCTGGGACTACGTCGATGACCGCCTTCACTGCCCGCCTCGGACGCTTCTTTGGCGCCGGCCTGATGTTGTTGCTGCTGCAGGTGCTGGCGCTGCTGTCGGTGGGCTTGGCCGCAGGCCATTTCCACCAGCGCGTGGCCCTGCTGCTGGAGCCCCTGTCTTTGGCCTGCGGCGGCGCCGATCCTGCTGCCCGGATACTGGTTGCCGAGCAGCTGTTGGCACGTGCAGGCGCGCTGGACGACTGGCAGCCGCTGTGCTGGCTGCCGATGGCAACGCTGGTGCTGGCCCTGCTGGGTACGCTGCTGGTCTGCGTGCACTGGCTGCGCCATGTGGATGCACCGCTGCGCCGCAGCGCTTGGGGCCTGCTTGCCCTGCATGCGGCGGCGCTGCTGCTGGCGAGCGTGATGCTTCGACTGTATGAGCATGTGTGGGCGGGCATCACCACTGCGCTGCCTGCAGCATGCATGACAGACCTGACACCAGACGGACATGCGCTCCCGTCCTCGATACGGCGATGGCTGTTGCAGATCTTCGCCAGGGCCGACCTGACGCCGCCGCACGCACCTGATGCGCTGGCCATCATCCTGTGCGGACTGCTGATGGCAGCGATGGTGGTCGGCCTGTGGCTGTGGCGCACTACCTCTCAGCTGAGCCGGTTCTGAAGCTGGCGCGGGCCGCTGACTGGCACCAACTGGCGCTTTTGCGGCACGCTATGCAGATGAATACGGAAACTTCATCCAAGCAGACCAGCAAGTTCCTCAGCCTGGTGCTGCGCCATGAACCCGGGAAAATCGGGTTGATCCTGGACGGCCAGGGCTGGGCCAACGTCGACGAACTGCTGCAGAAGCTGGCTGCACACGGGCACGCGCTCGACCGTGGCGGACTGCAGCACATCGTGGCGAGCTGCAACAAGCAACGCTTTGCACTGAGCGATGATGGCCAGCGTATCCGCGCAAACCAGGGGCATTCGGTCGCGGTCGATCTTGGACTGCTGCCGGTGGCGCCGCCGCAGTGGCTGTACCACGGCACGGTGCCGCGCTTCGTCGGCTCGATCCGCGAGCAGGGCCTGCATGCGGGCGAGCGCCATCACGTGCATCTGTCACTGGACCGGGAGACGGCCCACCAGGTCGGTGCTCGCCGCGGTGCGCCGGTGATCCTCAGCGTGCACGCAGGGCGCATGCATGCCGATGGGCACGTATTCCACCGCTCGGCCAATGGTGTCTGGTTGACCGACCACGTGCCGCCGCAGTACATCGCCGACTGACCCCCTCTGGCGCTGCGGCCGGGTCCACACTCGGCGGCAAGGCCCAATCGCGTTACAGTCGCTGCATCCTCGACCCATGGATGTACCGATGCGTCTGCTCCTGCGTGCGTTGCCGTTGCTGTTGTTGTCATTGACTGTCCACGCTGCCGAAGTCGATCGGCGCATCGCGGTGACCATTGACGATCTGCCGTGGGCGCGCCTGGATGAAATCGTGCCGGCCGATCTGCAGGCACGCCATGCCGCACTGATGGCGCAGCTGCGCCAGGCCGATGTGCCGGTGGTGGGCTTCGTCAACGAAAACAAGCTGGAAGTGGATGGCCAGGTGCAGCCGGCGCGCGTGCAGATGCTGCGCGACTGGTTGGATGCCGGCTACGAACTCGGCAACCACACCTGGTCGCACATGGACCTCAACGCCAAAGGCGTAGCGGCATTCCAGCAGGACTTCCTGCGCGGCGAGCAGGTGCTGCGGCCGCTGCTGGCCGAGCGTGGGCAGACGCCGCAATGGATGCGCCACCCTTACCTGCGTGCGGGCCGTACGCCGGAAGACCGCGTGGCGATGGACGTGTTCTTCAAGCAGCACGGCTACCGCGTTGCGCCGGTGACGGTCGACAACGGTGAGTGGGTATGGGCCTTCGCCTATGCCAACGTGATGAACGAGCAGCCCGATTCACCGCAGCGCGAGGCGACGCTGGCGAGCCTGCGCAAGGGCTATGTGCCGTACATGCTGAACAAGGTGGATTACTACGAGCAGCAGTCACAGGCGCTGCTGGGGTATGCGGTGCCGCAGGTGTGGCTGATGCATGCCAACGAGCTCAACGCGGCGACGTTCGCCGAGCTGGTGGCGGCCACCAAGCGCCGTGGCTATCGCTTCGTGTCGCTGGAAGAAGCCGTGCGCGACCCCGCCTATGCGCGCGGCGCCGAGGGCTACAGTGGTCGCTATGGGCCGAGCTGGCTGCACCGCTGGGCGATGGCCGAGAACAAGCCCAAGGCGTTCTACGCCGGCGAGCCGGAAGTACCGAAGTGGGTGATGAAGCTGGCCAAGGTGGAAGGCGAGTGAGCCTCAGCGCTTGACGGCCAGCACGCCATCGAGCGCCAGCTCGGCCTTGAAGCCGGCCTTTTCCAGGCGCTTGGCCACTTCGCGCGGCACGTCGCGGCCGCTGGTCAGCTTGTTCGGCGCGCCGGTGTAGTGGAACAGGCGGCCACCCTTGCGGATGACGCGGGCGAGATGGTCGTAGAACACCTGCGAGTACAGTTCGCCGGCAATGCCGAAGCGCGGCGGGTCGTGCAGGACCGCATCGACGCTGTTGCTGGCGACCTGTTCGATCTGCTGCGAGACGTCGCCGTGGCTGAAGTGCAGGCGGCCGCCCGCGGCGGCTGAGTCAGGATCGGGCGACCACGGATTGAGCGTGCGCAGCCACATCACGTCGGCGTTCTTTTCGAACGAGCGGATCTGGCCGACGCCGGCCTCCAGTGCGCAGGCGGCGAAGTAGCCAAGCCCACCGCAGGTATCGAGGAGGCTTTTGCCCGCCGGGGCGACCAGCTCGACCTTGCGGCGCGCGTCCTCGAACGGCGACAGCTTGGAGGTCGGCAGCATCTTGATGCCGTCGATCTCGAAGGTCGGTGCGCCCCACTCGGTCGGCACCAGCTTGATCAGCGAGCCGCTGAAGCGGGAGATGGAGCAGAACTCCTCGCCATCCCAGTAGTACAGCGTGCGGTCCTTCAGCTTGCCCGGCCACGGGTAGTGCTGGCCGCGGAAGGTGAAACCCTCGGCATCCAGCTGTACCGCCGCTTCGCTGCGGCCCAGATCGAGCGAGCCCGACCATTCGGTGGCGCCCTTGTCGTGGGCACGGCGCAGGGTGTCAGCGCTGTCGCGGGTCAGCAGGGGGCCGGAGTAGTGGGGCACGGTGGGTAGCGGGAGGATTCGGGGGAGGGCATGGTACCGCAGCTGTTGCAGAGCTGAAGGCGGCGGCAGGAACCACTGCCACACCGCCTGCGACGTCCCGAAGCGCACCCATCCAGATGCCCGCCATGAGAAGGCCTGCACGCTATCCGCACTTCACCGCATACACCGGTCCGGCGCCGATCAGCAGCAGCGCCATGTAGTCGCTGTCGCGTGCCCGGGCCTTCAGCGTGGCGCCGTCCTTGACGCGGAAGATGCCGAAGCCGCCGGCCATCCTGATCAGTGCGCTGTCGATCTGGTCGGCGTCATCGCGGAAGTACTGCTGGATGTCGCTGCGGCTGGCTTTGTACAGCGCATTGGGTTCGCGCTGCCAGTGGCCATCGCGTTCGAACGAGACGAAGTACTGGCTTGCTTCCTTTTCGATGCGGAACTCGGCGGACTTGCGCGGGCTGGTGGCGAAGCAGCCGAGCATCGGGTCGGAGGAGAACGGCAGCTGGGTGTCGCCGGAACAGGCCACCAGCAGCAGGAGGGCACCGGGCAGCAGCAGGCGGAGCGTGCGCATGGGATGTCCCGACGGGGCAGGTGCGGCCAGTGTAGGCAGCACGCAGCCGTGGCCGGTACAGATTTTCGGCAAGAACCGTCGCCCTGCTGGCGTCACGCGCTGCGGTGGATCTCCACAGTGATGTGCACCAGTTCCTCGTGGATCGCCAGCGCCTGGCGCACGGTATCCGGATCCAGCGTGGCATCACTGGTGACCACGCTGGCGGCGACGGCGTACTTGCCGCGCCCCACCTGCCACACGTGCAGGTCGGCCAGGCGTGCCGGCCACGGACCCTGCTCGATCACTTCGCGTACCTCGGCCACCACCGGCGCATCCATCTGCGCGTCGAGCAGGATGCGGCCGCTGTCGCGCAGCAGGCCGATTGCCCAGACGGTGACCAGCACCGCGCCGACCAGGCCCATCACCGGATCCAGCCAGGTCAGGCCGAGCAGCTTGCCGCCCAGCAGGGCGACGATGGCCAGCACCGAGGTGGCGGCGTCGGCCAGCACGTGCACGTAGGCCGAACGCAGGTTGAGGTCGTGGCCGTGGGAATGGTCGTGGCCATGATCGTGGTCATGCCCATGATGATGGTCGTGCCCGTGTCCATGGTGGTGGTGGGCGTGGCCGGGGCTGTCGTGCAGCCACCACGCGCACAGCAGGTTCACACCCAGGCCGACCGCGGCGATGGCGATGGCTTCGTTGTAGTGGATGGGCGCGGGCACCCACAGGCGTTCCAGCGATTGCACGGCCATCAGCGCGGCGACGCCGAGCAGGGCGATGGCGCTGGTATAGCCGGCCAGGATCTCGATCTTCCAGGTGCCGAAGGCGAAGCGCGGATCGTGCGCGTAGCGCCGTGCGCAGCGATAGGCGAACACCGACAGGCCCAGTGCCAGCGCGTGCGAGCTCATGTGCCAGCCGTCGGCCAGCACGGCCATGGAGTTGAACCACCAGCCACCGACGATCTCCACCAGCATCATGCTGACGGTGAGCCACATCGCGCGGCGGGTGTTGCGTTCGGCCAGCGGATTGCCGTCGTCGAAGCGGTGCTCGTGGCGGCGGGCGGCGGCGAGGGCGTCCAGGTGCATGGCGGCGGTCAGGCTTGGGTGGATACCCTCATAGGGTATATGATCCTGCCATGGCCCATGTACACAGAAATCGAAAGCAGCTGCTGACCCGGGTGCGTCGCATCGGCGGGCAGGTGGCGGCGCTGGAACAGGCATTGAACACGCCCGAGGGCGAGGCAGGCGACTGCGCCGATGTGCTGGTGCAGGTGGCGGCCGTGCGTGGCGCTGCCCACAGCCTGCTGATGGAACTGCTGCACGAGCATCTGCAGGAACACGTGGTGGGCGCGGACGACCCGGCGCAACGGGCGGCCGAAGCCGAGGTACTGGTGGAACTGCTGCGGCGTTACGGCAAATAGCTGGGTAGTGCCGGCCGCTGGCCGGCAACCTCATGACCTGCGGACGATGCCTGCAGTTGCCGACCAGCGGCCGGCACTAGCTTCTGCGGTGCCGGTGCTGCGCGTTCCACAGGTGCGTGGCGGCCAGCAGCAGGCTGCCGGTGACCGTCAGCGGGGTCTCCCAGGCGTGCGAGGGCAGTGCCAGCGCCCCGGCCATCAACAGTGCCAGGCCCATGCCCGCGCTCAGCCATGCCAGCGCAGGCAGCGGCTGGCGGCGTTCGGCGCGCCACAGGGCAAAGCCGGTCATCGGCAGCGCGATGGCGACGAAGACCAGGTGCACCCACTCCGCTTCGGCCCAGACGCCGAACAGCGGCAGTGCGGCCGCCAGCAGGGGCAGCGCCAGGCAATGCAGCAGGCACAGGCTGGACAGGGCGACGGCGCCGGCATCAAGCAGGGCGGCAGAGGGCGACTTCATGCGGGGAGGATTCCTTGCGCGACAATTGTTATACAGTAACATTTCCATTCCGCAGCCAGCCCGCTCCGACATGAACACTGTTTCCCGCGCCGACCGCCGCCTTCCGGTCACCGTGCTTTCCGGCTTCCTCGGTGCCGGCAAGACCACCCTGCTCAACCAGATCCTGCGCAACCGCGATGGCCTGCGGGTGGCGGTGATCGTCAACGACATGAGCGAGGTCAACATCGATGCGCAGCTGGTGCGCGATGGCGGCGCCGAACTGCGTCGCACCGAAGAGACGCTGGTGGAGTTCAGCAACGGCTGCATCTGCTGCACGCTGCGTGACGATCTGCTGCAGGAGGTGCGGCGCCTGGCCGACAGCGGCCGCTACGACTACCTGCTGATCGAATCGACCGGGATCGGCGAGCCGATGCCGGTGGCGGCGACCTTCGCGGTGCGCGACGAACACGGCTTCAGCCTGAGCGATATCGCACGGCTGGACACGATGGTGACGGTGGTGGATGGCAGTGCCTTCCTGGCCGATTTCGGTTCCACACTGCGCCTGGCCGAGCGTGGCCAGCAGGCGGGGCCGGATGATGATCGTGGCGTGGTCGACCTGCTGTGCGAGCAGGCGGAATTCGCCGATGTGATCGTGGTCAGCAAGGTGGACCAGGTGGACGACGAAGTGCTGCAGGACACGCTGGCCGTGCTGCGCGGCTTGAATCGCGACGCGAAGCTGCTGCTGTCCAGTTTCGGCGACGTGCCGCTTGCCGAGCTGCTGGATACCGGTCGCTTCGATTTCGAGCGCGCGCAGCAGGCCCCCGGTTGGGTGAAGGAACTGCGTGGCGAGCACACGCCGGAAACCGAGGAGTACGGCATCGGCAGCTTCGTCTATCGCTCACGGCGGCCGTTCCATCCCGCCCGTTTCGCGCGCACATTGCAGCACGGCATGCCCGGGGTGATCCGCAGCAAGGGCTGGTTCTGGCTGGCCAACCGCATGGACTGGGTGGGTGAGTTGAACAGTGTGGGCGCGGTCACACGCACCCAGGCGGCGGGCTTCTGGTATGCGGCGCGCGAGCGGGTGCGCGCCGGCCAGGAGGACACCACGCCGCTGCTGCCGCCAACGCCGCTGCCTTACAGCGATCTGGGCTGGGCCCGGCAGCAGGCCGACTGCTGGAGCGCGCCGCTGCCGGACGTACGGGAATTCCCGGACGCGGCCGCGCACTCGGCGATGGCACGCCTGTGGCATCCGCTGTGGGGTGACCGCCGGCAGGAACTGGTGGTGATCGGCGTGCACATGGACGAGCGTGTGGTGCGGTCGGCCCTGGATGCGTGCCTGCTCAACGACACCGAGCTGCAGGCCGGGCCCTTGCTGTGGCAGCAGATGCCGCAGGCGTTCCCGGTGTGGAAGCGTTGATGCGTCTGCGCCACGCGTGGATGAGAGGCTGGCAGTAGATCCACGCCATGCGTGGATGAATGCCTGCAGGAGCCGAACACGTGCCCGGCCCTACAACGCATCGCGCCACCGCCAACCTGCATCACCGACCTGCAGCACCTGCGTTGGCCGCAGCGCCTGCAGCAGGTGGGTGTCATGGCTGACCATCAGCAACGCCCCCGGCCACGCCGCCAGCAGTTCTTCCAGCGCCTGCAGCGCAGCAAGGTCCAGCGCGTTGCCCGGCTCGTCCAGCAACAGCAGCTGCGGGGCAGGATCGGCGTACAGCACGCTGGCCAGCGCACCCTTCACCCGCTCGCCATCGCTGAGGCTGCTGGCCGGGCGCTGGACGCGTTGCGCATCCAGGCCCAGCAGGGCAAGACGCGTACGCAGTTCACCCGCATCGGCCGCGGGATTCGCAGCGCGCACGGCATCGAGGATGCTCTGTTCACCTGCAAGCCCCAGCAGTTGCTGGTCGAGCAGGGCCAGCGGCGCATGCCGCTGCACCTGACCGCTGCGCGCCGCCAGCTGTCCGGCCAGTACGCGCAGCAGGGTCGACTTGCCGCTGCCGTTGTCGCCCACGACGGCGATGCGCTGGCCGCGCCTGATCTCCAGCTGCAGCGCCGCGTTGCAGCCATGCGGCAGCACCAGATCGTGCGCCTGCAGCAGGCGGCCCTGACCACGCTCGCTCTCGCCACTGAACAACGCCAGTTCTGGTGCCACGTGTACTGCCGCAGCGGCGGCGCGCACCTGCGCTGCGCTGGCCTGCAGGCGATCACTCTGGATCTGCTGCGCACGGCCGTGGCTCGCTTCGGCGCGCTGCTTCTGCCGACCGAGCAGGATCGGTGCCTGGTTGGCCTCGCGCGCTTCGCGGTTGCCACGTGCCTGCCGCTGCTGCTGGCGCTCGTTCTGTTCGCGCGCGCTGCGTTGCCGCTGCCGGTGCTGGGCACGGGCATGCTCCAGCTGCGCGGCGGCGGCCTCGCGTTCGGCGGCGCGTGTGTCGGCATAGTGCTGCCACGGTCCGCCGTAACGATGCAGGCCGTGCGCGTCCAGTTCGACGATCTGCGCCATCTGCGCAAGCAGGCCACGGTCGTGGCTGATGGCCAGCAGGCCGCCCTGCCACTGCTGCAGCTGTGCGTACAGCTGGTGGCGATGCCGGGCGTCGAGATGATTGCTTGGCTCGTCGAGGATCAGCCAGTCCGCGCCGCTGGCCCACGCGCCGGACAGCGCCACCTGCATCGCCTGGCCGCCACTGAGCCGGGAGGCGGGCTGCGCCGGATCAAGGTCGGTCGGCAACTGCATCGCCTGCCACTGCTGCTGCAGGCGTTCGCGCAGGTCCCAGTGGTCGCCCACGCAGGCGAAATCGGCTTCATCGATGCTGCCTGCTTCGATGCGCGCCAGTGCCGCCAGCTCGGCGCCGACGCCGGCCAGTTCACCCACCGTGCCACGTGGCGGATAGCCCGGCGTAGGCAACAGGAACACCTGGCCACTGCGGTGCACGCGGCCATCGTCGGGCGACAGCTGGCCGGCGAGCAGGCGCGCGAGCACGCTCTTGCCGGCGCCATTGGCGCCGACCAGCCCGGTGGCCACCGGTTCGAAGGAAAAGGACAGATCGGAAAACAACGGTCGGCCATCGGCCAACCGATACGACACGCGATCGAGCGTGAGGGAATGCGAAGTCATGCGACCTCCATGGATGCCTGGTTCTCCCCTGCGCGCAGGGGCGGGAAGAGTCGGGCCGTCTAGTGCGAAGACGGCGGCATCACTGGCGCATTGGTCGCGAGCCTCGGTGGGGAATGAGCGGGCAGTATAGCGCCGCGAGCTGAATGGTCGCGGCCGTGGCGCTGGGTCAAGGCACCGTATCCAGCCGCGCGCCGACAAATTCGATGAATACCCGCAGCTTCGGCAGCACGTGGCGGCCGGAGGGCCACAGCAGGTGGAAGATGCCGCAGGAATGCACGTGCTCTTCAAGCACGGTGACCAGCCGGCCATCGGCCAGTGCATCGCGCACCGAATGCACCGGCACGAACGCCAGGCCCCCGTCGCGCAGCGCCAGTGCCACCCGCGCTTCGATGGTGTTGGCGACCAGGTGCACCGGCAGATCCTGTGCCGTTTCGCCTTCGGGCCAGAGGATCGGCCATGGCTCGAGCTTGCCGGTGCTGGGGAAGCGGTAGTGCAGCAGGCGGTGCTGCAGCAGGTCGGCCGGCGTGCGTGGAACGCCATGCCGTTGCAGGTACGCCGGCGATGCAACCACGCGGCGTGGGAACACCCCGAGGCGGCGTGCGGTGAGGCGTGAATCGCTGGGCTCGCCAACGCGCAGCACGGCGTCGAAGCCTTCCTCGATGACATCGACCAGGCGATCGCAGAAATCCAGCTCCAGCCGGATGTCCGGGTAGGCCGCCATGAACTCGGCCATCAGCGGCAGGGTCAGGTCGCCCACCAGCGGCAGGCTGATGCGCAGGGTGCCGCTGGGGGTTGCATGTTGCTGGGCCAGTTCGGTGCGTGCGGCATCGCATTCGTCGAGGATGCGGCGGCAGCGTGCCAGGAACAGCTGGCCCTCGGCCGTGAGGGTGATGCTGCGCGTGCTGCGGTGGAACAGGCGCACGCCGAGTGCGTGTTCAAGCCGGGCCACGCACTTGCCGGCGGCCGAGGCGGAGATGCCCTGCACGCGGCCGGTGTCGACGAAGCTGCGGGTGTCCGCGGCGTGGACGAAGGTCTGCAGGTTGGCCAGGTTGTCGAGGACGGACATGGGGAAGGTCGCTGCGAAAGTGGGCAGGGTAGGGCGCGGCAGTCCGGCCCGCTGACGTGGCCCGCGCAACACTGCGGTGCGCGGGCCTGGAGGGTCGGTGCGGCCCAGTGGTTCCGGGCATCATGCCGATTGTGGACCTTGCGGTCCATGATGCACGGAGCCCCGCCCCGCTTTTTGCCGGCGCCGGAGCTGCCTACCGTGGCGGGCCTCTCCCCACGGATCACCCCGATGACACTCGCCCTTCCTGTTGATACCGCACCGGCACTGCCCGCGGTGAGCGCGCTGCTGCGGGCCGTGCATCCGCAGCGCCTGGTCGGTGCGGTGGTACTGGTGCGCGAGCACGGCGTGCTGCGCCACGCCAGCGCCAGTGGCCTGGCCGACCGTGAATCGAACACGCCGATGCGCCGCGACCACCTGTTCCGGCTGGCCTCGGTGAGCAAACCGCTGCTGACCACGGTGATCCTGCGCCTGGTAGCAGACGGGGTGCTGGACCTGGACGCGCCGGTGCAGCGCTGGTTGCCGGCGTTCCGCCCGGCACTGGCCGATGGCAGCCGCCCGCCGATCAGCCTGCGCCAGCTGCTCAGCCACAGCAGTGGGCTGGGCTACCGCTTCCTGGAAGCCGATGCCCAGGAGCCTTATGCGCAGGCGGGTGTGAGCGATGGCATGGACGCGAACCCGGTGACGCTGCAGCAGAACGTGCAGCGCATCGCGCAGGCGCCGCTGTTGTTCGCGCCGGGCAGCCAGTGGTTGTACTCGCTGGGCGTGGATGTGGCGGGCGCCGTGGCTGAAGCGGCCACCGGCGAAAGGTTGCAGGTGTTGTTCGACCGGCTGCTGGCGCAGCCGCTGGGCCTGCGCGACACCGCGTTCGCCACCGCCGAGGGTAGTCGTCTGGCCACGCCGTATGTCAGTGACCTGCCGCAGCCGCATCGGTTGCGGGAGGGCGAGGTGGTGCCTGCGTTCGAGGGCTCGGTGGGCATCGAATACAGCGTGGCGCGGGCGACCGATCCACACCGCTATCCGTCGGCAGGCGCGGGGCTGGTGGGCAGTGCCGATGAGGTGATGGCCGTGCTGGAAGCGTTGCGCGATGTGCGCGCCTCGCAGCTGCTGCCGGACAGCGTGGTTGCACAGATGGGAACCCCACAGGTCGGCGAGCTGGGACCGGTTGATCCGCCGGGTTGGGGATTCGGCCTCGGCTTTGCGGTCCTGCGTGATGCAGCGGCCAGCGGCACACCGCAGACCGCAGGGACATGGCGTTGGGGCGGTGCTTACGGCCACAGCTGGTTCGTGGACCCGGCGCGTAGCCTGAGCGTGGTCGCGCTGACCAACACGCTGTACGAAGGCATGCATGGCGCGTTTGTCGATGAACTGCGCGATGCGGTGTACGCCGATCTGGAGACGCTGCGATGAGCGGCCACGCAATTGATGCAGGGGCTCCGGCGGGTGAAGCAACGCGCTTGCCGTGGCGCGGGCTGCTGGCACTGGCCGGTGGTGGCTTCATCACCCTGCTGACCGAAACGCTGCCAGCGGGCGTGCTGCGGCCGATGGGCGAGAGCCTCGGCGTCAGCGACGCGGCCGCAGGGCAGCTGGTGAGCGTGTATGCACTGGGCTCGGTGCTGGCTGCGTTGCCGATGACTGCGCTGACCCAGCGCCTGCCACGTCGTCCGCTGCTGCTGGCGGCGATTGCCGGCTTCATGGTGGTCAACACCGTGACCGCGCTGAGCCACGACTACGTGCTGACCCTGGTGGCGCGCTTCCTGGCGGGTGTGGGCGCGGGCCTGCTGTGGTCGCTGGTGGCCGGCTATGCCGCGCGCATGGTGGTGCCGGAACTGCAGGGAAGGGCGATCGCGGTAGCGATGATCGGCTCGCCGCTGGCGCTGTCGCTGGGGGTGCCGGCCGGCACCTTGCTGGGCCAGCAGATCGGGTGGCGCTGGGCGTTCGCGTTGATGAGCGTGCTGGCGGTGCTGCTGCTCGGCTACGCCCGATGGGCGCTGCCCGCGTTGCCGGCGGCCGGTGCAGGCCGGCGCATGTCGCTGGGTTCGGTCTGGCGCATGCCCGGCATCCGCAGCACGCTGCTGGTGATGGTGCTGTACGTGCTGGCGCACAACGTGCTGTACACCTACATCGAGCCGTTGGCAGTGCAGGCCGGCGCCGGGGCGTGGCTGGACCGGCTGCTGCTGGCATTCGGCATCGCCGCGATCGTGGGTATCGCCATCGCCGGCTGGGGCGTGGATCGCCACCTGCGCGCGCTGGTGTGGGCCAGCGTGATCGGCTTCGTGATGGCGGTGGTTTCGCTGCTGCTGTGGCCAGGCCTGCCGGGCGTGCTGCTGTTGGTGACGATCCTGTGGGGCGTCGCGTTCGGTGCGGTACCCACCCTGTTCCAGACCGCCCTGGCGCGCCGCGCCGGTGCCGCCGCCGACCTGGCGCAGTCGATGCTGGTGACCGGCTGGAACCTGGCCATCGCCGCCGGCGGCGTCGGCGGCGGCCTGATGCTGCAGGCCAGCGGCGCCCAGCACCTGGCCTGGCTGCCGTTGCTGCTGCTGGTGGTGTGCGGCCTGTGGGTCTGGGCGCGGCCGAAGGCCTGGGCGTAGGCGTCGATCAAGGATGACGGGGTTGCCGGCCAGCGGCCGGCACTACCCCGGCCGAAGCTCAACAGCGCGCGCGAGCGCAGCGACCCGCTGTTGCTTTTCTCTTCTCTATTTACGTGGTGGAACGCCGCAGAGATCTGTACCGCCCGGCCAACCCACGAACAGCTTTATGCGACCCACCACGAGGGGCGGCGCCGTTCGCCGGCTACTCCCCCGCCTGCTCGCGCTCGAACGGCACGCTGCGCGGATTCTGCATGTGCTCCCGCGCCGCGCCGTACTGCTGCTGGCGCTTGCGGTGGAAGGCGATGAACTCATCGCGCGGCAACGGCCGCGAGAACAGCCAGCCCTGGCCGAACTGCACGTGCTGGCTGTGCAGGTAGGCCAGCTGCGCTTCGGTTTCCACGCCTTCGGCCACCACCCACAGGCCCAGCTCGCGGGCCATGCCGATGATGTGCGGCGTGACCGGGCTGGTCGCGCTTTCGGTGCCGATCGCATCGACGAAGGACTTGTCGATCTTCAGTGCATCCAGTGGCAGCTGCTGCAGGTACTGCAGGCTGGAATAGCCGACGCCGAAGTCATCGATGGCCACGCTGTGGCCCGCGCGCCGCGCCGCGGCCAGCATGGTGCGGGCACGGTCGATGTCGAGGAAGCCATGTTCGGTGGCCTCCAGCCAGATCTGCTGCGGCAGGATGCCGCTGCCGGCCATGCGCTGCGAGATCACCTTCAGCGCACGTCCGCTGCTGATGTCCTCGGCCGCCAGGTTGATCGCGATGTGTGCACTGCGATCCTCGGCCAGCAGCTCACGCATGTCGGCAACCACGTTCTCGATCACCAGGTCGGTGATGGCAGCGATCATCCCGGCTTCTTCTGCCAAGGGAATGAACAGGTCCGGACGCACCTGCGTGCCGTCGGGGCGCTGCCAGCGCACCAGCGCCTCGGCGCCGACGCAGATGCCGGTGTCCAGTTCGATGATGGGCTGGTAGTGCAGGTAGAGTTCGCGGCGGCGGATGGCGATGCCCAGTTCGCCGCGCATCGACAGCCGTCGTCGCGACAGCCAGATCACCAGGCCGGCACCGGCGGCGGCCATCAGCAGGCCCAAGGGCACGAACAGCCACGCCTGCTGCCGGAACGTGGCCGCCAGCGCGGTGCGCGGCGCCGTGGCGATCGCCAGCCATTCACCGCTGCGCGCGCTGGCATACAGGGTATCGCGGTCCAGGCCTTCGCCGGGCTCACGCAGCAGGCGCTGCAGCAGGGCCGGGTCCATGCCATCCTGCTGTGTCAGCAGCCGTCCATCCGGACTTGCCAGGGCCAGCCGCACGTCCGGATCGACGATGACGTCGACGAAGCGCCGAGGGTCGACCAGCACGTCGTAGGCCCCGTACATCATGGACAGCATCGGCCGCCGGCCAGCCGCCTCGGGGCGCACGTTGACGGTGATGCCGGCACCATCGCTGGTGACGTGGTCCGGCGTGGGCTGGTCCACATCCTGCTGGAACGGCCCCCACGACGTGCAGCGCAGCTTGCCGCCCTCGAAGTAGCCCATCTGGTCCGACGATGGCGTGGTCATCACCAGGGTCTGCATGCGCTGGATGTGTTCGGCCCCGCAGGGCGGCAGCACGGTGGCCTCGGCCGACTTCAATGCCGCCAGCGCTTCCTGGTAGGACACTTCGGTACGGCGCAGGCTGCGCTCGGCGATGGCATGCAGCCGCTGCTGTTCGACACTTACGGCACGGTCCCAGGTGGCATAGACCATGACCGCGATCGGCACTGCAGCGGCCAGCACGGCCAGGACGGTGCCGCCGATGATGACCCGCAGTCGGCTCATGACCGGGGCTCCAGAGAGGTGTGCAGGGCTGGGCACATGGGCGGGGCCGGTCCTTGGGCGATGGCGGTATATGAACACGGCGCAGGGCTGGGCGGAATGGGACAAAGGCGGTAACGGGTCACATTGTGGTGAAAGTGACACTTGCTGACGGCCCTGGGCCGTCCGGCGCTGGCGTTGTGGCAGCGGGAGGACTAACGTCGAACGCTTCACCCGCCCCTTCCCGCGCCCATGACCGAGCCCGCCACGCCCCCCGAGCACCTGCGCCGCAGCCTGTCCAACCGCCACCTGCAACTGATCGCCATCGGCGGTGCCATCGGCACCGGCCTGTTCATGGGTTCGGGCAAGACCATCAGCCTGGCCGGCCCGTCCATCGTGTTCGTCTACCTGATCATCGGCGCGATGCTGTTCTTCGTGATGCGGGCGATGGGCGAGTTGCTGCTGTCCAACCTGCAGTACAAATCCTTCATCGATTTCTCCACCGATCTGCTTGGCCCATGGGCCGGGTTCTTCTGCGGGTGGACGTACTGGTTCTGCTGGATTGTCACCGCCATCGCCGACGTGATCGCCATCGCCGCCTATGCGCAGTTCTGGTTCCCGGGACTGGAAGCGTGGAAACCGGCGCTGGCCTGCGTGATGCTGCTGCTGTCGTTGAACCTGGTGACGGTGAAGCTGTTCGGCGAAATGGAGTTCTGGTTCGCGCTGATCAAGATCGTGGCGATCTGCGCGCTGATCATCACCGGTGCCGGACTGGTGGCGTGGGGCTTCACTTCGCCCAGCGGCCACACCGCATCGCTGTCGAACCTGTGGAATGACGGTGGCATGTTCCCGATGGGCCTGGTGGGTTTCTTCGCCGGTTTCCAGATCGCGGTGTTCGCCTTCGTCGGCATCGAGCTGGTGGGCACCACCGCTGCGGAAACGGCTGACCCCGAGCGCAACCTGCCCAAGGCGATCAACTCGATCCCCGTGCGCATCATCATCTTCTACGTGCTGGCGCTGATCGCGATCATGGCGGTGACCCCGTGGCGCCAGGTGGTGCCGGACAAGAGCCCGTTCGTGCAGCTGTTCGTGCTGGCCGGCATTCCCGCCGCCGCCAGCCTGATCAACTTCGTGGTGCTGACCTCGGCCACGTCCTCGGCCAACAGCGGCATCTTCTCCACCAGCCGCATGCTGTATGGCCTGGCCGAGGAAGGCCACGCGCCACGTGGCCTGTCCAAGCTCTCGCGCGCTGCAGTGCCGGCACGGGGCCTGCTGTTTTCCTGCCTGTGCCTGCTGGGCGGCACCCTGCTGATCTACCTGATCCCCAACCTGGTGACCGCCTTCACCCTGGCGACGACCCTGGCGACGGTGTTGTTCATCTTCGTCTGGTCGCTGATCCTGGTGGCCTACATGGTCTACCGCCGCCGCTACCCCGAGCGCCACGCGGCCTCGATCTTCAAGATGCCCGGCGGCGTGGCGATGTGCTGGGCCTGCCTGCTGTTCTTCGCCGCCGTGCTGGTACTGCTGAGCCTGCAGGCCGACACCCGCCAGGCGCTGATCGCCAGCCCAGCGTGGTTCGTGCTGCTGGGCGCCGGTTATTGGCTGCGGCGGAAGATGGCGAGATAGTCAGCAAGACCCTCGCCAACAGATCCAACGGCCCCGGTGAGCCCCATCCACGCATGGCGTGGATCTACGTGTCGACCAAGGTCGACACCCACCAACAGCCGCATGGTCGACATCCTTCAGCCGCCGCGGGAGATGGCGCAGTAGTCAGCAAGACCCTCGCCAACAGATCGAGCGGCCTCGGCGAGTCCCAACCACGCATGGCGTGGATCTACACGTGTCGACCAAGGTCGACACCCACCAACAGCCGCGTGGCCGACATCCTCCAGCAACCGCGGGAGATGGCGCAGTAGTCAGCAAGACCCTCGCCAACAGATCCAACGGCCTCGGCGAGTCCCATCCACGCATGGCGTGGATCTACGTGTCGACCAAGGTCGACACCCACCAACAGCCGCATGGTCGACATCCTTCAGCCGCCGCGGGAGATGGCGCAGTAGTCAGCAAGACCCTCGCCAACAGATCGAGCGGCCTCGGCGAGTCCCATCCACGCATGGCGTGGATCTACACGTGTCGACCAAGGTCGACACCCACCAGAAGCCGCGTGGTCGACACCCATCAACAGCCGCATGGTCGACACCCACCAACAGCCGCATGGTCGACACCCACCAACAGCAGCACAGAACACCGTTCCCAGATCGCGGAAATCTGTCGAAGGCGGGGTGGGTCCGGTTGCGGGGGCGTGAGCCGCATGGATGCGGCGACCGAGCTTACAGGGACGTACTTGCAGCGCCCCCCGCAACCGGACCCACCCCGCCTACCTTCAGGAAGCCAGCTTCTGCTGTTGCTTCGGCTGTTGCTGCGGCCGTTGCTTCTGCGGGTGCCGGGCGCCGCCCGGCCGAACCCCCCATTCACTCAGTGTTAGCGGCCGCAGCCGGATCATCCCGCCGCCATGTCCCTCCGTCCCGCCCTCGTCGCGCTGTTGCTGCTGTCTGGCCTGTGGCCAGGGCTGGCCGCTGCGCGCACGGTCTACCGCTGCGTGCAGGGCAACACCGTCAGCCTGGCCACCGCACCGGAGCCCGGCTCGCGCTGCACGCCGAAGGAGATCGACGACAGCGCCGTGCAGACCCCCAACCTGTGGGGCAACATGGGCGTGTTCAGTGGCGTGCTGTACGAGCGCGAGCAGGACGGCAAGCTTGTCTATTCCACCCGCAACCTGCCCGGCTCGCGGGTGTTCCTGAAGTTCACCGTGGCCACACCGCCGGGCGAACCGGCGCACGAAGGCCTGGGCAAGGTCGGCAAGCCCCAGCTGGCCCAGCACGCAAAACAGTTCAAGGCGGCGGCCAAGGCCACCGGCGTGGACGATGCCTGGTTGCGGGCGATCGCCCACGCCGAAAGCAATTTCGACGCGCTGGCGGTGTCCAGCAAGGGCGCGCAGGGCGTGATGCAGCTGATGCCGGACACCGCGCTGGAATACGGCGTGCGCGACCCGTTCTCGCCGCAGCAGTCCATCGACGGCGGCGCCCGCTATATGCGCGCGCTGCTGCGTCGCTACAACGGCGACCGTCCGCTGGCAGCGGCGGCCTACAACGCCGGCATCGGTGCGGTGGCGCGCTACAAGGGCGTGCCACCGTATGCCGAAACCCTGGCCTACGTGGACAAGGTGATGGCCCTGTATACGCGCTACCGCGAAGCAATGGGCATCCGTATCGAAGTGCCGGCAAAATGACCGGCGATCAGCGCGATGTGGAAATGCTGTAGAGAGGGTAGCGCTCAATCCGGCCGACGCGGTTGATCGCGGCACGCACATCGGCACGCTGTTTCAGTTCGCGCCAGCGCTCGTCGGCCACCCGCTCCGCGGGCAGCGAGGGATACACGCGCATGTCCTGCAGGCTGAGCAGTGCGTCGGTGCGATCCTCTGCGGATTCCAGTTGGCTTATCAGCGCGGCTGCGGCGGCCTCCATGTCGCCTTCTTCAATCAGCAGCTCCATATGGATCTGGGGTGCGTCCTTGCGGTGGCTGACGATTTCCGCGCGCGCGGCCGCTGCTGCCGCCGGATCGTTGTTCTCGCGCGCATGCACGAAGGTCAGGTAGGCGCGCGCCGCCAGCCCGAAGGGCGACAGCCCGTCCATGCCGGCAAGCAGGGTGTCGCTCTCGCGTTCGTGGCCAGTGGCAGACAGCATGAAGGCCAGGTTCATGCGGTGCTCGGCCGCGTCCGGGCCAAGGGCACCGACCGCATCGGTCAGTCGTGCGGCCGCCACCGAGTCGTCGATGCGATCCAGCCGGCGCAGTGCCAGCGTGCGGTAGTCCAGCAGCCACGCCAGCCACGTTGCCTCCTCACCCGCAGGACGCTGGCCGGCACTGACCATCCGCGCCATGTCATCGGTGAACTGCACGATCTGCTCGTTCTCGCCCACCATCAGCTGGATGAAGCCGAACGCAGCCAGCTTGGCATTCAAGCGGCGGTCGAGCAGGCCCGACACGCGCAGGTCATCCAGCTTGCGCTGTGCCACCTGCTGCGGATCGAACCGCGGATCGCGGCGATCGACGTAGCGGTCGAAGCGCTTGTCGCTGCGCAATGCGATCACCTCCAGCGGTGTATCGATGCGGGCAATCGTGGCAGCTGCCTCTGCGCTGTGGCCGTGCTCGACCTGCAATGTCGCCAGCACCAGCCAGAGGCCGGTGGGTTCAACGCCATCCCCCGTCCAACGGTTGTCGAACAGGCTCTTCAGCAGGGCCATGCGTTGAGCCGGCTGCGCACGCAGCGTGTACTGCAGGTAGCTGACGGTCTGCGTATCAACCTGCACGGGGCCATCTGCATGGGTGGCCGCTTGCAGCAGGTGGAGGGTTGCGGCGGCGGTGTTGTCCTCGGCCAGTTCCACCGATACCAAGGTGGCCAGCGTGGCCGGGTCGTTCGGCAGCGCGGTCAGTGCCTGCTGCAGGTAGCGGCGGGCAACGCCGGGGGCATCCTGCATCAACGCGGTGGCACCGGCGATCTGCGCGTTGCGCCCACGCACGGCGGGCTCGAGACGGGCGAACAACGGATCGTCCATCAGCCGTTCGAACGCGATCATGGCACCCAGCATGTTGCCGCTGCCGGCCATCATCAACGCCGACTCCCACCGTTGCTGGTAGGCGGAAAAGGGGGTATCCGCGATCTCCTGCGCTGGCGCCTCGGGATGGGGCTCGACGGCGTGTGCAGATGCTGCCGCCAGCACGGTGAGCAGCAGCGCGGCGAGAGGCAGGGTAGGTCGGGACATGACGGCATCCATCCTTGGAAAGTGCGTTGATTTGAATGCGAAGTGCGTTGATTTGAACCCGCGAAGGGCTGCCACCACAAGCACCCCCGCATTTGCAGCGGCGCGGCCTTGGCAGCCGGGAGTGCAGCGACTATCGTCTGACCCTCTTCACGGTCTGGCAGGCGAACAGGAACGATGGCACGGCGGCATTGGATGGCGGCAGGCGTAGTGGTGGCAACAGCGGTGGCGCTGGCGGCAACCTGGTGGGAGTTCCCGGCATCGGGCCCGACAGTAGCGAGTGGCCCGGCCGCCACGCCGCTGGGCTGGACCGCACAGATCGAACTGCTGGCTGGTGATGGCCATCCCGGTGATCGCGATGGCGCCGCCGCACAGGCACGCTTTGCCGACCCCTACGCGCTGCTGGCCAGTGCCAATGGCAGCGTCTACTTCACCGATGCCGGTGACAACAACCGCATTCGCCGCCGCCTGCCCGATGGCCGTATTGAAACGGTAGCGGGGCAGGGCGAGGGTCGTGTTGATGGGCCTGCCCTGCAGGCAAGTTTCAACACGCCTTCGGGTATTGCCGCCGATGCGCAGGGCAACCTGTATGTGGCCGACACCGGCAATCATGCGATCCGGCGCGTCAGTACCGATGGACAGGTGACGACGCTGGCCGGTGGCCAGCAAGGCTTCGCCGATGGTCCTGCCGCGCAGGCGCGCTTCGATGGGCCGATGGGCATCGCCGTGGATGCGCAGGGACAGGTCTATGTGGCTGATACCTGGAATGACCGCATCCGGGTGATCGGTACCGATGGCAACGTGCGTACGTTGGCCGGCGGCGACCGCCCGGGCTTCGCCGATGCGCTTGGCGCTGACGCTCGTTTCGATACACCGGTGGCGCTGGCCTTCGATGCGCACGGCGCACTGCTGGTGGCCGATCTGTTCAACAACGCAGTGCGGCGCGTCGGCACCGATGGCATGGTCAGCACCGTCGTTGCCCGCGGGGAGGTCATCAATGGCCCGCTGTCACTGGCCACCACGCATGACGGCGTGCTGTACGTGGGTGACCTGGATGGACGCATCGTGCAGGTGACCCCGCAGGGGCATCAGCTGGCACTGCTGGGCAATGACCGCCTGCCACGCCTGGCGCGCCCCAGCGGTCTGGCGGTGGAGGCCGACGGCACCCTGCTGGTGGCCGATTCCGCGGCTTATCGCCTGCATCGCCTGCGCCCGTTGCCGGTGGGTGAACTGCCCGCACCGGCGCTGGTGGGCCCGGCCTCGGATGCGGCGCTGCCGGACAGTGGCGGGCGCTGGCCACTGGCACCGCAGGATGGCTGGCACGAAGTGGTGGGCACGCTCGGCGAGGTGCGCGGCACCTTCCAGGGCGAGAGCCGCCACCACCTGCACGGCGGCTTCGATGTGCGCGGCGATGTCGGCCAGACCGTACTGGCGATCGCCGAGGGCAAGATCAGCAGCCCGATTGCCGCCTGGAGCCTCGGTGGGCAGGCTGAGGGCCTGGCCGTGGACCGGTTGAAATACATCCACATGCGCGTCGGTCGCACGCCACGCGGCGAACCGTTCGACGCGCGCTGGCAGCCGCTGTACGCCGAAGACGGCACGCTGGAGCGCATCCGCGTGCGCCGTGGTACACGCATCCACGTCGGCGACCGCCTGGGCAGCATCAACAACCAGGCGCACGTGCACCTGGCCGTGGGCAATGGCGGTTTCGAGACCAATGCGGTGGCGCTGGGGTTCAAGGGCTATGCCGACCACTTCGCGCCGCGCATCACCGATGTGGCGCTGCTGGACGACAACGACCAGCCACTGGCCGCCGGCAGCGATGGCGTGGTGATGCTGGCCCGGCAGGGACGCGGCGTGCAGATCGTGGTGGAAGCCTGGGACCAGGTGGACAACAACCTGCCGCGTCGCCGGCTGGGGCCGTACCAGGTGGGCTACCAGATCCTCGATGCCGCCGGGCAGCCACTGCAGGGCTACGAGCAGCCGCGCTGGAACATCGTCTTCAACCGCATGCCACCGCAGAAGCAGGCGGTGAAAGTGGCTTACGCACCCGACAGCGGCATCACCGTGCATGGCAGCGCGGTCACCCGCTTCCGTTATCTGGTGACCAACACCGTGCGCGATGGGCTGATGGAAACCGGGCGCTGGCAGCCGGCGGCGTTGCCGCCGGGCGAGTACATCGTGCGTGCCAGTGCGCGCGACTACAGCGGCAACGAAGGCGTGGGCCCGCGCGACATCAGGGTACGGCTGCTGCCATAGCCGCGGCCGGGGCGCCGCAGCGTTCGCGCTCGGCGTCCATGTCTTCCAGCGGCCGCACCTCGATGCTGCCGAAGCGGGCCCACGGGAAGCCCTGGGCGATACGCATGGCCTCATCGCGGTCACGAGCAACGATCAGGTTGAAGCCGGCCAGCAGTTCGCGGGTTTCGGCGAAGGGGCCATCGAGTATCCGGCTGTGACCATCGCGCACGCGCAGGGTCTGCGCTGATTCGATCGGCTGCAGTTTCTGCGCGGCCAGCAACGTGCCTTCGGCCTGCAGTTTGTCGGCATGGGCGAGGCAGTCGCGCATCAACGTATTGAAGTCGTCGATGGGCAGTGTGCGCAGCAGTGACGGGTCGATGTAGATCAGAAGCAGGTACTGCTGCATGGCGGAGTCCTGGCGGGGGCGGGGGTCCATGATCGCGCAGGTTTGCGCGGGGGCATGCTGCACTGCGAAAGGCAGAGCGGGAAGCGCGCCTTCGGCGGGGATTGGCGAACGGCGGGGCCCCTCCGTGGTGGGGTTGGGCGTGAAGAGCTGCATCTCTGCGGGTTGGCCGGGCAAGTGGGCTGCGCAGGGGACGCCGTGAATACGTCCTTGTAGGCTCGGGCGCGCCATCCATGGCGCTTACGCCCCTGCGCAACCCACCCGCCCGGCCACGGACAGGTTCCTGCGGCGTCCACCACGGGAAATCACAGGAAAAGGCAAACGCGGGTCGCTTCGCTCGCAAAGCGAAGGCTGCCAGCCAACCGCTTTTGCTGTTGCTGTTGCTGTTGCTGTTGCTTCTGCCTTTTTTCTTGATCTTCCCGTGGTGGTTCGGCCACCGGAATCTGTCTGGGGCTGGGC
>NZ_JFYS01000007.1:0-131751 GCF_000632045.1 Stenotrophomonas sp. RIT309 | reverse complement strand
CCGGCCAGCGTGCGCAGGCCATCCTCGTCGAGGATCTCAACCACGTTCAGATGGGGCAGGGCGATCAACCCCTGCTGGCGCAGCTTGGTGAAGGTGCGGCTGACCGTCTCCATCGTCAGGCCCAGATGATCGGCGATGTCGCCGCGGCCCATCGGCAGGGAGACGCGCAGGCCATCTCCGCCCAGCTTGGCCTCGCGCGCGGCCAGGCGAAGCAGGAAATCAGCGAGTTTTTCCGCCGGTTGCAGGCGTGCCAGCGCCAGCGCGGCATCCTGTGCGGCGTCCAGCTCCTGGCAGGCGCGCTGCAGCAGCTTGCGCTCCAGGTGCGGATAGCGGGCGCGCAGGCCCTTCATCTGCGGCAGGGCAACGCGGCACACGCGGCTGTCGGCGATGGCCTCGATGTCGTAGCGATGGTGGTCGCTGCCGCTCAGGCCCAGGTAATCGCCAGGCAGCACGAAGCCATTGATCTGGCGACGGCCATCGGCAAGCGTGCGCACCAGCCGCAGCGCGCCACCGGTCAATGTATAGACATGCTGGCGCTCTTCGCCGCTGCGGGCGAGGGTGCTGCCCATCGCCAGCTGCTGCGACACGGTCACCTGTTCCAGCGCCTGCACCTCATCGGGCGACAGCGCAGAGCACACCGCCAGGTGGCGTACCGAGCAGTGCAGGCAGTCCAGCGTGGCGCAGGACGGCGCGGCGGGGTCGTTGGTGGCGGGCGGAGCGCCGGAAGGCCGGGACATGTTGCGTGGGCGTATCGCGGGCGGGGGAGGGCTTTATGATACTTCAAGCGGCCGTTGGACCCCTTATCTGCGGCTGAGCGATGCGGGGCGCTAGAATGTCGCCCCCTCCCACGTCCCCGATTCCGCAGGAGCTCCGCCCGTGATCAAGCCCCGTACCCCGCCCGGCACCCTTGAACTGCTGCCGCGCGAGCAGATTGCGTTCCAGCGCATGCTGGACGTCATCCGCCGCAACTACGAGCGCTTCGGGTTCCTGCCGGTGGAGACGCCGGTGTTCGAGCTGTCCGATGTGCTGCTGACCAAGTCCGGCGGCGAGACCGAGCGCCAGGTGTATTTCGTGCAGTCCACCGGCGCGCTGGCCAACGCTGCTGAATCCGGCGATCGTTCGCTGCCGGAGATGGCGCTGCGCTTCGACCTGACCGTGCCGCTGGCGCGTTACGTGGCCGAGCACGAACACGAACTGACCTTCCCGTTCCGCCGTTACCAGATGCAGCGCGTGTACCGCGGCGAGCGCGCCCAGCGCGGCCGCTTCCGCGAGTTCTACCAGTGCGACATCGACGTGATCGGCAAGGACAGCCTGAGCGTGCGTTACGACGCCGAAGTGCTGGCGGTCATCCATGCGGTATTTGCCGAACTGCGCATCGGTGACTTCAGCATCCAGTTGAACAACCGCAAGCTGCTGCGCGGCTTCTTCGAAAGCCTGGGCGTGGCCGAGGGCGAACGACAGCTGGCAGTGCTGCGCGAGGTGGACAAGCTGGACAAGCGTGGCCCCGACTACGTGCGCGAGACGCTGGTGGGCGAGGGCTTCGGCATTCCGGCCGAACAGGTCGAGAAGATCCTGGCCTTCGTCGCCGTGCGTTCGCAGGGTCATGCCGATGCGCTGGCACAGCTGGCAGCGCTGGAAGACGGTGCGGGTTCCTCGGAGATCCTGCGCGCCGGCGTGGCCGAGCTGCGCGAAGTGCTGCAGCTGGTGCAGGCACTGGGCGTGCCGGAAAGCGCGTACTGCCTGAACTTCTCCATTGCACGTGGCCTGGATTACTACACCGGCACGGTGTACGAGACCACGCTGACCGACCACCCGCAGATCGGGTCGATCTGTTCCGGTGGCCGTTATGAAGACCTGGCCAGCCACTACAGCAAGTCCAAGCTGCCGGGCGTGGGCATTTCCATCGGCCTGTCGCGCCTGTTCTGGCAGCTGCGCGAAGCTGGCCTGATCGAGGGTATCGAGGCCAGCAGCGTGCAGGCGCTGGTGGCGCTGATGGACGAGCAGGGCATGCCGCAGTCGCTGGACATCGCCCGCCGCCTGCGCGCCGGTGGCATCAACACCGAAGTGCAGATGGAGCCGAAGAAGATCGGCAAGCAGTTCCAGTACGCGGCCAAGGCCGGTATCCGTTTCGTGGTGCTGGCTGGCGAGGACGAACTGGCGCGCGGCGTGGTGGCGGTGAAGGACCTGCTGCGCGAGCAGCAGTTCGAAGTCTCCCGTGATGAACTGGCCAGCACCCTGCAGGTGGAACTGGAGCAGTCGCGGGTCATGCCGTGACGCGTGCCGCTGCAGGAACACTGATGCTGTTCCTGCTGGCGGCATGCCAGAGCGATCCGGCGTTGCGCAGCACCCGGATCGGCCCTGCGAATTACCAGCTGGTGGCTGATCGCTGCCATGTGATGGATCGAGCGCAGCTTGAGCAGGATCTGCAGGCCCTTGCCGAGCGGGCGTGCCCGGGCCGGGCAGGAGCGCTGCGGAACCTGCAGCCTCGTCCCAGCCGGCAGGGCAGCCTGTTCGGTGAATGCCTGCGGCGCGGCGCGCTGCAGGCAGAGGTCCGCTGCCTGCCCTGATCGAAGCCCTGTCCATTGCCGCATCCGAACGCCCACCACCCGGTGGGCGTTTTCGTTTCCGCTGCCTGAACGGGCCTGGCGGAACCTGGTCGTGCCTTTGACGCGGCCTGCAAGAATGCGTTAATGTACTAACGCGCTATTACATTGATGCAAGAGCCCTGCCCGTGAAAGCCCGCGCCGACATCGCCGCCAAAGACCCGCACGCCGATCTTGAATCCCTGGCCCAGGCCTTTGCCGCGCTGCGCGAGCCGGAGCAGGTGGTCGCCTTCCTGCGTGACCTGTGCACGCCAGCCGAGCTGGAAGCCATGGCCGACCGCTGGAAGGTGGTGCCGCTGCTGCAGCAGGGCGTGCCCTACCGCGAGATCCACGAGCGCACCGGCGTCAGCGTGACCACCACCGGACGGGTGGCACGCACGCTCGAGCATGGCCATCGAGGCTATGCCGCCGCTGTCGACCGCCTTGCTTCGCGCTGAACCGCGCCCCGTTCCAGACTTCGAGACCTCCCCCATGAGTGCAACCCAGGCAGCGCCGGCGCGAGACCGGCTGCGTATCGCCATCCAGAAGAGTGGCCGGCTGGCCGAGCCCGCCCGCAACCTGCTCAGTGCCTGTGGCCTGAGCTGGCGCGAGAGCCGCGACAAGTTGTTCTGCTACGGCGAATCGCTGCCGGTGGACCTGCTGCTGGTGCGCGACGACGACATTCCCGGCCTGATCGCCGATGGCGTCTGCGACCTGGGCATCGTCGGCCGCAATGAACTGGACGAACAGGCGGCCGCGCGTCGCCAGATCGGTCTGGCCGATGCCTACCAGGCATTGCGGGGGCTGGGCTTTGGCCAGTGCCGCTTGATGCTGGCGGTGCCGGAAGAATGGCAATGGCAGGGGCCGGTACAACTGGCCGGTACCCGCATCGCCACCAGCTACCCGGCCATCCTCAAGCAATGGCTGGCCGCGCAGGGCGTGGATGCACAGGTGGTGGAACTGTCCGGCTCGGTGGAGATCGCGCCGCGCCTGGGCACCGCCGACCTGATCTGCGACCTGGTCTCCAGCGGCGCCACGCTGCGTGCCAACCAGCTCACACCGGTGCACAACCTGCTCGACAGCGAAGCCGTGCTGGCCGGTGCGGTACGCGTTCCCGATGATGCGCGCGGCGCGCTGCGCAGCATGCTGCTGCGCCGCCTGGACGGTGTGGTGCAGCGGCAGGACCGCAAGCTGCTGATGTTCCGCGCCAGCGAGGACCGCGTCGACGCGTTGTCGCAGCTGCTGGCCGATGCCGAACCGTTGGTGCGTTTGCCTGCCGATGGCGGTGCATTGCGCCTGCAGACCATGTGCCCCGGTCCATTGACCTGGCAGCGCATGGAAGAACTGGAGCGCGCCGGCGCCCAGGGCCTGATGGTACTGAGCGTGGAGCGGTCGCTGGCATGAATCGTCTGATCTGGTCGCAACTTGACGAGGCCGCACGCAGCGCGGCGCTGACCCGCCCGGTGCAGACCGTGGCGCAGCAGACCCGTGATGCGGTGGCCGCGCTGATCGCGCAGGTGCGCACGCAGGGCGACGCCGCGCTGCGCGCGATCACTGCGCGCTTCGATGGCGTGGATCTGCAGGATTTCGAAGTTTCCGCAGCCGAGTTCGCAGCTGCCGACGCCGTGGTGCCGGCCGAGCTGCGCCAGGCCATGGTGGAAGCGGCCGAACGCATCACCCGCTTCCACGCGGCCGGCATGGGCCAGGGCTATACGGTGGAAACCGCGCCGGGCGTGGTCTGCGAGCGCATGCTGCGGCCGATCGGCCGGGTTGGCCTGTACGTGCCAGCCGGTAGTGCGCCGCTGCCGTCCACCGCGCTGATGCTGGGCGTGCCGGCGCAGTTGGCCGCTTGCCCACAGGTGGTGCTGTGCACCCCGCCGCGTGCCGACGGTACGGCCGATCCTGCGGTGCTGGTGGCCGCGCGCCTGACCGGTGTGCAACGCGTGTTCAAGCTGGGTGGTGCGCAGGCAATCGCGGCGATGGCCTATGGCACCGAAAGCATCCCGGCCAGCGACAAGCTGTTCGGGCCGGGCAACAGTTTCGTCACCGAAGCCAAGCAGCAGGTGGCACAGGACGGTGCCGCCGCCATCGACATGCCGGCCGGTCCCTCGGAAGTGCTGGTGATCGCCGATGCCGGTGCCAACCCTGCATTCGTTGCCGCCGACCTGCTGTCGCAGGCCGAGCACGGCCCGGATTCACAGGTGCTGCTGCTGACCGATGACGCGGCGATGCTGGCCGCCGTCGAGGCCGAAGTTGAGCGCCAGGTGGCCCTGCTGCCGCGGCAGGACATCGCCCGCCAGGCGCTGTCGGCATCGCAGTTGATCCAGGTGGAATCGCTGGCCGATGCGTTTGCGATCAGCAACCGCTACGCCCCCGAACACCTGATCCTGGCCCTGCGCGAACCGCGCGCGTGGCTGGACCAGGTGCAGGCAGCCGGTTCGGTGTTCCTCGGCGACTACACGCCGGAAGCACTGGGTGACTACTGCAGCGGCACCAACCACGTGCTGCCCACCGCCGGTGCCGCGCGCGCCTACAGTGGCGTCAGCGTGGCCAGCTTCCAGAACCTGATCAGCGTACAGAGCGCGACCGCCGCTGGCCTGGCCGCGATCGGTGGCTGCGCGCGCATCATCGCCAGCGCCGAAGGACTGGATGCACACGAACGTGCGGTGGCACTGCGCATGGAGGTGGCCGCATGAGCGCGGACATTGACGGCGTGCTGGCACTGGTACGGCCGGACCTGCAGGCCTTTGCCGGCTACAGTTCGGCGCGCAGCAGCGCTGTGCAGGGCGAGGTGTGGTTGAACGCGAACGAAGCGGCGTGGGCCAACCCGGCCGACGCCACGGGGGGCAGCCGCCGCTACCCGGAGCCGCAGCCGGCTGCGCTGCGTGATGCGCTGGCGTCGCTGTACGGCGTGCAGCCGCAACAGCTGCTGGTAGGCCGTGGCAGCGACGAGGCGATCGATCTGCTGGTGCGCGCCCTGTGCGTGCCCGGCCGTGATGGCGTGCTGGTGACGCCGCCGGTATTCGGCATGTACGCAGTCTGTGCACGGTTGCAGGGTGCGCCGTTGATCGAGGTGCCGCTGATTGACGATGGTGAGGGCCTGCGCACGGACCTGGACGCGGTGATCGCTGTGGCCAAGGGGCAGGGCGCCAGGCTCGTTTTCCTATGCGCGCCGTCCAATCCTGCCGGCAGCGATATTCCGCTGCCCGAGATCGAAAGGGTGGCTCGTGCCCTGCGCGGGCAGGCGCTGGTGGTGGTGGACGAGGCCTATGTCGAGTACGCGCAGCGCGCTTCGGCGACCACGCTGCTTGCCGCGCACGCCAACCTGGCGGTGCTGCGCACGTTGTCCAAGGCGCACGCACTGGCCGCCGCGCGTATCGGCACCTTGATCGCCGCGCCGGAACTGATTGCCGTGCTGCGCCGATGCCAGGCGCCGTACCCGGTGCCGACGCCGTGCGCCGAGCTGGCCGCGCAGGCGCTGCAGCCGGCCGCGCTTGCGCGCACCGCTGAGCGGGTAGCCACGGTCATCACCGAGCGCGAGCGCCTGCACCACGGCCTGCAGGGCCTGCCTGGCATCGGCCGGGTATACGCCTCGGCCGGCAACTACCTGCTGGTCCGCTTTGCCGATGCGCAGGCGGCGTTCGACGCGCTGCTTGCTGCCGGCGTGGTGGTGCGCGACCAGCGCGCCGCACCGCAGCTGGGTGACGCACTGCGTATCAGCATCGGCAGCCCCGAAGAGAACGACCGCGTGCTTGCGGCCCTGTCGGCACGGAGGGCCGCGGCATGACGCCGATCCTGTTCATTGACCGCGACGGCACCCTCATCGAGGAGCCGGCGGATTTCCAGATCGACGCCTACGAGAAGCTGCGTTTCGTGCCGCAGGTGATCCCGGCGCTGCTGAAGCTGCGCGATGCCGGCTACCAGTTCGTGATCGTCACCAACCAGGATGGCCTAGGCAGCGAGAGCTACCCGCGCGCCAGCTTCGATGGCCCGAATGACCTGATGCTGCAGATCTTCGAAAGCCAGGGCATCGTTTTCCGTGACGTGCTGGTCGACTGCAGCTGGCCGCACGACAACGCGCCGACTCGCAAGCCGGGCATTGGCCTGATGACGGCCTACCTGCAGGACCGCAGCATCGACTGGGCGCGCTCGGGCATGGTGGGCGACCGCATCACCGACCTGCAGTTCGCCGACAACCTCAACATCCGCGGTTTCCAGCTGCGCACCGAACAGTTCGGCGGCGAGTGGGACTGGCCCGGCATCGCCCACGCACTGGCCGATGCACCACGCACGGCAGTGGTCCAGCGCAATACCAAGGAGACGAAGATCCGCGTCGAGCTGGATCTAGATCGTGCCGGCGATGCGCACATCCACACCGGCCTGCCGTTCTTCGACCACATGCTGGAGCAGATCGGCAAACACGGCGGTTTCGCCCTGGACATCCGCGCCGAGGGCGACCTGCACATCGACGAGCACCACACCATCGAAGACACCGGCCTTGCGCTGGGCCAGGCCCTGCGCGAGGCGCTGGGCGACAAGCGCGGCATCGGCCGTTACGGCTTCACCCTGCCGATGGATGAAACCCTGGCCAGCGCTGCGCTGGATTTCAGTGGCCGCCCGTATTTCGTGTTTGAAGGCGAGTTCAAGCGCGAGCGCGTGGGCGACATGCCGACCGAGCTGGTCCCGCACTTCTTCCGTTCGCTGTGCGATGCCAGCGGGCTGAACCTCAACCTGCAGGTGCGTGGCGACAACGACCACCACAAGGTTGAAGCCTGCTTCAAGGCCCTGGCACGTGCACTGCGGCCGGCACTGGCGCGGCAGGGCACCGCCTTGCCGACCACCAAGGGGGCGCTGTGAGCGAGGTCGTGCTGATCGATGCCGGCGGTGCCAACCTGGGTTCGGTGCGCTACGCATTGGAACGGCTTGGTGCGACGGTGAAGCTGGTCCGCGATGCCGAAGGCCTGGCCGGCGCGCAACGGGTGATCCTGCCCGGCGTCGGCGCGGCCGGCCCCGGCATGCAGCGCCTGCATGCGCAGGGCCTGGTCGAGCCGCTGCGCCAGCTGCAGGTGCCCTTGATGGGCATCTGCCTGGGCATGCAGCTGTTGTTTGACCGCTCCGAAGAGGCCGGCGTGGATACGCTGGGATTGATCCCCGGCGTGGTGCGCAAGCTGGTGCCGGCCTGTGGCATCCGCGTGCCGCACATGGGCTGGAACCGGCTGCTGCCGCTGCGCCCGTCGCTGCTGCTGCAGGGGGTTCCCGAGCGCGCCAGTGCGTACTTCGTGCACAGCTATGCCGCGCCGCTGAACAGCCATACCGTCGCCGCCTGTGATCACGGCGGCCTGTTCACCGCCGTGGTCGAGCAGGGCCGCTACTTCGGCGCCCAGTTCCATCCCGAGCGGTCCGGCGATACCGGTTCGCTGATGCTGCGCAATTTCCTCGAGGGCACCGCTGCATGAGTTTCATCGTCTACCCCGCACTGGATATCCGCGACGGCCGCGTCGTGCGGCTGCGCCAGGGCGACTACGCGCAGGAAACCCACTATGGCGACGACCCGCTGCCGCGTGCGCAGGCGTTCGCCACGCAGGGCGCACAGTGGATGCACCTGGTCGATCTGGATGCTGCACGTGCCGGTGGCTACACGTTGGCGCCGCTGTTGGCCGCGATCCGTGCGCAGACCCCGCTGCAGGTGCAGACCGGTGGCGGCGTGCGTGGCCGTGACGACGTGGCACGCATCCTCGATGCGGGTGCCAGCCGCGTGGTGATCGGCTCACTGGCGGTGCGCGAGCCGGCGCAGGTGATCGGCTGGCTGGGCGAGTTCGGCCCGGAGCGGCTGACCATCGCCCTCGATGCACGGCAGGACGCGCAGGGGCAATGGCAGCTGCCGGTGCATGGCTGGACCGAGAACGCGGGGGTGACCCTGGATGCGCTGGCCGAACGCTATGCACAGGCCGGCATGCGTCACCTGTTGTGCACCGACATCGCCCGCGATGGCATGCTCGCCGGGCCCAACATCAGCCTGTACCAGCACCTCGCAGCGTTGCTGCCGGGCGTGGCGGTACAGGCGTCAGGCGGTATCCGCGATGTGGCCGACGTGGCTGCGGCACAGGCCGCCGGTTGTGGCGGCGCGATCCTCGGCAAGGCATTGCTGGAACAGCGCATGGACCTGGCGGAGGCGCTGGCATGCTGAGCCGCCGGATCATTCCGTGCCTGGACGTGCGCGATGGCCGCGTGGTCAAGGGCGTGCGTTTCCGCGATCACGTCGACATGGGGGACATCGCTGAACTGGCGCAGCGCTATCGCGACCAGGGTGCCGACGAGCTGGTGTTCTATGACATCGGCGCCAGCCCGGAGGCACGGTCGGTGGACGTGGCCTGGATCGAGCGCATCGCGCGCCTGATCGATATCCCGTTCTGCGTGGCCGGCGGCATCGACAGCGTGGAGACCGCGCGTCGTGTGCTGTTCGCCGGTGCGGACAAGATCTCGATCAACTCACCCGCGCTGGGCCGCCCGGAACTGATCAGCGAACTGGCCGAAGAATTCGGCGTGCAGTGCGTGGTGGTCGGTGTCGACTCGGTACGCGAGGACGACGGCCAGTGGCGCGTGCGCCGTTTCAGCGGCGACCCGGACAAAACCCAGGCAGTGCCGCTGCGCACGCTGGACTGGATCGTCGAGGCGCAGCGCCGGGGTGCCGGCGAGATCGTGCTGAACTGCATGGACAGCGATGGCGTGCGCCGTGGCTATGACGTCGAGCAGCTGCGCCAGGCACGTGCGCTGTGCCAGGTGCCCCTCATCGCATCGGGCGGTGCGGGTACGATGGAGCACTTCGCCCAGGCCTTTGACCAGGCCGACGTTGACGGTGCGCTGGCGGCCAGCGTATTCCACAGTGGCGCCATCGCCATTGCCGACTTGAAGCGCTACCTGCGCGAGCAGCAGATCGAGGTCCGGGATGTCTATTGATGTGCGGCCGTCGCCGCAGGCGCTGGAAACGCTGGACTGGGACAAGGGCGATGGGCTGCTGCCGGCCGTTGTGCAGGACGCCGACACCCTGCAGGTGCTGATGCTGGGTTACGTCAGCGCCGAGTCGCTGGCAGCGACGCTGGCCATCGGCCACATGACCTTCTTCAGCCGCAGCAAGCAGCGTCTTTGGACCAAGGGCGAGCAGTCCGGCAATGTGCTGGCGGTGCAGTCGATCAGCGTCGATTGCGATGCCGATACGCTGCTGGTGCTGGCGCGCCCGGCAGGCCCGACCTGCCACACCGGCGCGGAAAGCTGCTTCGACGGCGCACCGAAGGACTTCCTCGGTGGCCTGGACCAGCTGGTCGCCGTGCGTGAGGCGCTGCGCCCCTCCGGCAGCTATACGACGTCCCTGTTCGAAGGCGGCATCCGCCGCATCGCGCAGAAGGTGGGCGAGGAAGGCGTGGAGACGGCGCTGGCCGCGGTGGCGCAGGACGATGAGGCCTTGCTGGGCGAGGCGTCGGACCTGCTGTACCACCTGCTGGTGCTGCTGCGTGCGCGCGGGCTGTCGCTGGAAGATGCCCGCGACGTGCTGGAAAAGCGCCATCGTTAGAGGTGCGGTAGCGCCGGCCGCTGGCCGGCAACCCGATGATCAAGGGACGCCTGGTGGAATGCCGGCCAGCGGCCGGCACGACAGGAAAAGCGGCAATCGCGTGCGCGATGTCATCGCCGGAATCTACAATAGGCGGTCTCTTTTTCCCGGACCGCCCCCATGAAACTGCCTGCCGCCTGGCTGTGCTGCCTGTTGCTGACCTCGCCGGCGTGGGCCGCCGATACCGTGGTCAGCGGCAAGGTCTATCTGGAGCGTGACGGCAAGCCGGGCCGCGGTGCGACCGATCCGGGCCTGGCCGGCGTGCAGGTGTCCAATGGCGAAACCATCGTCAAGACCGCCGCCGACGGCAGCTACAGCCTGCCGGTGCGTGACGGGCAGACGGTCTTCGTGATCAAGCCCGATGCCTATTCCTTCCCGAAGGCCGCCGACGGCCTGCCGTCGTTCTGGCGGCACTACCGGCCGAATGGTTCGCCGGCGCTGAAGTACGGTGGCATCGCCGCAACCAGTGACGTTGCCCGCAACTGGGACTTCGCCCTGCAGAACGACCGGCATGACAGCCGCCGTGGTTTCCAGATGCTGGTGTTCACCGACTCGCAGACCGCCAGCCTGCAGGACATCGGCTACTACCGGCAGTCGATCGTGGCGCCGCTGGTTGGGCAGACCAAGGCCCGCCTGGGTACCACGCTGGGCGACATCGTCAACGACGACCTGACCCTGTACCCGGCGATCAACAAGGTCACCACCGAACTCGGCGTGCCGTGGTTCCACGTACCCGGCAACCACGACCTGGATGTCGACGCGGCCAATGATGCGCATTCGCTGGACAGCTGGCGCAACATCTACGGCCCCGATACCTATGCAGTGGAAGAGGGGGGCGCCAGTTTCGTGTTCCTCGACGACGTGGTGTACGACCCCAACGCCAAGCCCAGGTATGTGGGTGGCCTGCGCGAGGATCAGTTCGCTTTCCTTGCTGCCTACCTGAAGGGCCTGCACAAGGACCGCCTGCTGGTGCTGGGCATGCACATCCCGCTGTTCGATGCGGCACCGGGGCGCGAGACCTTCCGCCATGCCGACCGCCAGCGCCTGTTCGACCTGCTGAAGGACTTCCGCAACGTGCTGGTGCTCAGTGGCCACAGCCACACCCAGCAGCACGTCTATCACGGTAAAGCCGACGGCTGGCAGGGCGCCAGGCCGCTGCACGAGTACAACGTCGGTGCCAACTGCGGTGCGTTCTGGTCGGGCGTGAAGAATGCCGCCGGCGTACCGGACAGCACCATGAGCGACGGCACGCCGAAGGGCTATGCGTTGCTGGACGTGGCCGGCAACGGCAGCTATCGCCTGCAGTACCGGGTGGCCGGTGCGGCCGCCAGCGAGCAGATCGGCCTGCATGCACCGAAGGTGCTGCGCAAGGGCGCGTACCCGGCGTGGGGCATCTATGCCAACGTGTACATGGGCGAGGACGCCAGCGTGGTCGAGTACCGCGTCGATGGCGGCGCCTGGCAGCCGATGAAGCAGGTCAGCCAGCCTGATCCGCGCCTGCTGGTGGAGAACGTGGCCGACGACTTGGCTTCCACGCTGCGCGGCTACGACCGTTCGCCGGAAGCCACCGCCTCGCCGCACCTGTGGCGTGGCGCGTTGCCGACCGACCTGGCCGTGGGCAGCCACAAGGTCGAGGTGCGCTCCACCCAGCCCGATGGTGCGGTGTTCACCGCCAGCACCAGCTACAGCCTGCAGACCGCGCAGCCCTGAGCGCGGGCCGGGCTTCCATCACCAGCTTCCATCACGAAAGGACGCAGCATGGATATCCGCTTCATGGCCGGCACCACGCCGGTCACCCTCAGCCGCCACTGGTTCACCGGCGCGATGATGCTGCAGAGCGCCAGCGAGAAGGTCTGGGTGCAGCATCCGCTGCATCCGGGCACGCACTTCTCGTTCTCGCTGGTACAGTCGTGGCAGCGCCATATCGCCGGCCATGAAGTGCTGGTGGAGCGGACCCGGCCGCTGCTGTTCGCCGGGTTCCGCCCGCAGCGCCTGCGGGTGCTGGTGGACGGTGTGCAGGTGGCCGAGCAGGAAGGCATGTGACCCGGGTGGCGCTGTCGCCGCGCTAGGCAAAGGCCGTCCGATGCCTGAGAATCGGCACGATTCAATCGATCCAAGCAGGCCAGCGTGAACGTTGCAGCAGTGTCCCCGGCGCCATCCGAGTCCGCCCGCAGCGGCGTCCCCCGCAGCCTGGTCGTCGCCGATGTCGGCGGTACCTTCGCTCGTCTTGCGTTGGCTGAGACCCTGCCGGGGCAGGCGCCGCGGCTGGGCAGCTACCGCACCTACGCCTGTGCCGACCACCCCAGCCTGGCGGCGATCCTGGCCGATTTCACCGCCAGTCTCGGCCAGCCGATGGCCAGTGCGGTGGTCGCCATCGCCGGCCTGCTCGACGGCGACACCCTGATCAATGCCAATCTGCCGTGGACGGTGTCGCTGTCGGCGACACGCCGCGAGTCGGGCCTGCCCGACCTGCAGCTGATCAATGATTTCGAAGCAGTGGCGCTGGCCATTCCCTACCTGCAGGCCGACACGCTGGTGCCGCTGAATGGCGATGCCGATCCGGCCAAGACCTTCCCGGCACTGGTGCTGGGGCCGGGCACCGGCCTGGGCGCCGCGTTGCGCTTCGCCGATGGCGAGCGCCCGGTGCTGGCCAGCGAGATCGGCCACGCTGCGTTGGGCGCCGGCAATGCGCTGGAACTGCATGTGCTGGGCCAGCTGCTGCAGCGCTGGCCGCATGTGGACAACGAACGCGTGCTGTCCGGCAGCGGCCTGATGAACCTGTATCCCTGCCTGTGCGAACTGCGCGGCGTGGCTCCGCAATGGACCAGCACCGAAGCGCTGATCGCGGCTGCGCGGCAAGGCGACGACGCGCTGGCAGTGGAAACCCTGCAGGTGTTCTGCGCCTGGCTGGGCAGCCTGGCCGGCGACGCGGCGATCGCCGTGGGCGCGCGCTCGGTGTACCTGGCCGGCGGCATTTCCACCCATGTGCAGGACTTCCTGGCCGACGGCCGTTTCCGTGAGCGCTTCCTCAACAAGGGGGTGCTGACCGACGTGCTGCGCCAGGTGCCGGTGTGGCGGGTCGAACATGGCCAGCTGGGTGTGCTCGGTGCCGCAGCCTGGCACGCAGCGCGGACCCCCGCGCACGATTGATCGGCGCTGCCGGCATCGGGCCGGCGGGCGCAGCATGCAGACGGAGGCGAAGATGGTGGATCGCAGGCAGTTTTTGCAGGCCGGTGCATTGGCCGCAGGCGTGGCAGCGTTGCCGGCGGTGAAGGCGCGGACGCACGGTGGCGCCAAGGTGGTCTCGACCTGGGACTTCGGCGTGCCGGCCAACCAGGCCGCGTGGAAGGTACTGGCGCAGGGCGGCAGTGCGCTGGATGCGGTGGAAGCCGGTGCACGCTGGGCCGAAAGCGAGCTGTGCAATCCCACCGTCGGCCATTGTGGCAACCCGGACCGCGACGGCGTGCTGAGCCTGGACGCCAGCATCATGGATGGTGACGGCCGCTGTGGCGCGGTTGCTGCGCTGGTCGACATCCTGCACCCGGTGTCGGTGGCCCGCAGGGTGATGGAGAACAGCCCGCATGTGCTGCTGGTGGGCGAGGGCGCCCAGCAGTTCGCTGTGCAGCAGGGCTTCCAGCGCCAGCACCTGCTGACGCCGAAGGCCGAAGCGGCCTGGCGTGAGTGGCTGAAGACGGAAAAGTACGCGCCGCAGATCAATGCCGAGCGCCGCAGTCTTCCCGGCAACAGCGACAACCACGACACCATCGGCATGCTGGCACTGGACGCCAAGGGCAACCTGGCCGGTGCCTGTACCACCAGCGGCATGGCCTGGAAACTGCACGGCCGGGTCGGCGACAGCCCGATCATCGGCGCCGGCCTTTACGTGGACAACGACGTGGGCGCGGCCACCGCCTCGGGTGTGGGCGAAGAAATGATCCGCAACGCGGCCTCGTTCCTGGTGGTCGAGCTGATGCGCCAGGGCCGTTCGCCGGCACAGGCCTGCCGCGAAGCGATCGACCGGGTGGTGCGCAAGCGCCCCGAGGCCAGCCGCACACTGCAGGTCTGCTTCCTTGCCATGAACAAGCAGGGCGAGGTGGGTGCCTATGCGTTGCATCGCGGCTTCGTCTACGCGGTGTGCGATGCGCAGCGCCAGGATGACCTGCGCGACTCACCGTCGATCTATACGAGCACCCAGGCGTGAGCGCACGCCTGACGCTGGAGATCGCCAGCAATTCGGTGGCTTCGGCGTTGGCCGCGCAGGCCGGTGGCGCAGATCGCATCGAACTGTTCGACAACCTTGCCGAAGGCGGTACCACGCCGTCGTTTGCCAGCATCGCCATCGCCCGCGAGCGCCTGGCAATTCCGTTGTTCGTGCTGGTGCGGCCGCGTCCGGGTGATTTCCACTACGACGCGCTGGAAACCGAGCTGATGCTGCGCGACATCGCCCAGTGCCGCGCGCTGGGCTGCGAGGGCGTGGTGATCGGTGCGCTGGATGCGCAGGGCGATATCGACCTGCCGCTGTGCCGCGAACTGCTGCGCGCGGCCGGCCCGTTGCAGGTGACCTTCCACCGTGCCTTCGATGCCGCGCGCGATCTGCCGGCGGCGCTGGAGCAGGTGATCGGGCTGGGTTGCCAGCGGGTGCTGACGTCCGGCGGCCAGGCCAGCGCCGACGCCGGTGCCGATGTACTGGCCGCTCTGGTCGCGCAGGCGGCCGGCAGGATCAGCGTCATGGCCGGCGCAGGGCTGGGCCCGGGCAACATCGCCGCCGTGGCGCGGAAGACCGGCTGTCTCGAACTGCATGCCTCGGCCAAGGGGCAACGACGTTCGGCCATGCAGTTCCAGAACCCGGCCCTGCGCGGGCTGGACCCGGACTGGAGCCAGACAGACACCGCCACGGTGAGTGCGCTGCGGAAGGCGCTCGACGGCTGAGAGCCGCACGGGTTGGATCCCTTCGCAGAAGGCCTCTGACCCGCGTCAGGACTCGTAACCCAACACCGACGTGGATGACGTTTCAGGCGCGTTTGAATCGCGGCCACGTTCCGTAAGTGACGGAAAGTAGAAGTCATCTGCGTTGCCGGCTGGCGGAGCAGGGTCGCATTGTTGACAGTGGGCGACCGTCGCCCTTCGATGAAATCGCGCATGTTTCGACTGTTTCTGCTGCTGATCTGCGTGCTGCCATGCCGTGCAACCGCCGCAACTGGCGGGCAGGCGCCAGAATGGAGCTGGCACGACGCCGGAACCAAGAGTCTCCGAATAGGTTCTGCTTTGCCCGAAGTGACCTTGGAGGCAGGCGCCAAAGGCGCGTTTGTAGACAATCGGGCATATCAGATTGGAAAGAAGCGCTTTCGGCTGCTGTATCAGGTATTCGATTCAAACGCGGAAAACCCGATCGGGCGCTGCGGGGCTGGGCGTGAGATCCATCTGTTCGTCTATGAAATGACTTCGCCGACGCCTGTTGAGCGCGGCAGGATCCTGATCGGGAGTTGCCTGCACAACGTGTCTCTGGCCAGCCAGAACTCAGGGCGTCCCGGCAGTGAGTCCGATTTTTCCTCGGTCATCTGGCGCGGAGATGGGCTCACGATTCAATGGTGGGACGGTGGCGCTACAGGCGGGGTCGCAAGCCGGTACGTACTTCGCGATGGGCGCCTTGTTGCAGATCAACCGGGCGCGGGAACTCGTTGAAGGCGGACAAAACCGTTCTGCGCGCGGGTGTCGCGATCGTGTCATCGACATCTGTGCTGCTTCCATAACGATGTCGTGCAACCCATTGATTCATCTGCAGCCCAACAGGCAACAACGACGTGTGTCGCGTGGATGCTGCGTCGCCGCATGCTGGGCGCAGTTCAGCTGTGCTTTAGTTTGGATCGATCCACAGGGGAGGGCGGTCGAATCGAGATGGATCGATTCAACGCCCGGGATCGCCATCCGACCGCGCGTCCACCATCCAAGAGCAACCACCCATGGCTCAGTCCGTCCGCAACCGCCGTCATCTGCTGTCCCACGCCCTCGCCCTGGCCCTGCTGCCGTTCGCCGCTGGCGCACAGGACGCGGCCCCGTCGCCCACCAAGGATCTTGATGCGGTCACTGTCACCGGTTCGCGCATCAAGCGTGCCAGCGTCGAGGGCCCGGCCCCGGTCAACGTGATCAGCGCCGCACAGATCCAGAAGGAGGGCTTCGTCACCGTCTACGACGCACTGAAGACCCTGACCGAGGCGACCGGCACGGTCGAGGCGGCATCGCAGTGGGGCTCGCACACCCCCAACGCGAGTGGCCTGAACCTGCGCGGCATGGGCCCCAACCGCAGCCTGCTGCTGGTCAATGGCCGCCGCGTGGCCGACTATCCGCTGCCCTATGGCGGCGAGACCAATTTCTCCAACTACAGCAACATTCCGGCGGCGGCGGTCGAACGCATCGAAGTGCTGACTGGCGGCGCTTCGGCGATCTACGGTTCAGACGCCATCGCCGGCGTGGTCAATGTCATCCTCAAGACCAACTACGACGGCGACGAAGTGCGCGTGCGCGGCGGTACCTCCACCGAAGGCGGGCGTGACACCTGGGATCTGTCCTGGGCGGGCGGCAAGACCGGCGACAACTGGAGCGTGACCTACGCTCTGCAGTACACCAAGCGCGATCCGCTGTTCGGCCGTGACCGGCCGCAGATGGACGACGCCGACGATGCGCTGTACCCGTCCTGGAACATGGAGCAGCGCAAGGTCGGCTTCCGTCCCACCGCTGGCCTGGCGTTGATCGACCCCAGCAACGGCCAGCGCCTGGCGCCGCCGGACGGCACCTGCGAGAAATTCGCTGGCGAGTACTACACCGCCGACCGCCTGGTCTACAACTACAACGCCAATACGGTGAGCAACACCGGCCGCCTCTGCGGCATGAGCGCCGACTACGCCAACTGGCTGTTGACGGGCGGCTCGGAGAACCTGTCGGGCAACCTGTATGCCACCTTCGATTTCGGCAACGATCTGCAGGCCTGGAGCAACCTGGCGGTATACCGTTCCGAAGCGATCTGGGGCACCAATCCGCCGAGCGTGTCGCTGATCGACGATGCCAACGGTTACTACTGGGATGCCAACCGCAATCGCCCGGTGCTCGGCGTGCGCCAGTTCACCCCGAACGAAGTCGGTGGCCTGGACACGCTGCGCAATACCAACCGCGAGTTGTCTTGGGATATCAGCGCGGGCCTGCGCGGGCGCCTGGCCGATCGCTTCGACTGGAGCGCCACGGTCGGCCGTTCCTACTACCGCGTCGAGGAGCGGCAGAACGTGGTCGACGAGCAGAAGTCGTACGACTTCTTCCTCGGCCCACGGCTGGGCACCACCGGCGATGGCGAGGCGATCTACGCCCTGAACGAGTCGCGCTGGTGGAACCCGATCACCCCGGACCAGTACTGGCAGATGGGCACGGTAGCGAAGAACCGGGCGTCGTCCTACGTCAACCAGGCCTCGGCCGACATCACCGGTGAACTGTTCCAGGGCTGGGCCGGGCCGATCTCGTTCGCCGCGGTAGCCGAAGTGGCCAAGCAGGGCTATCACCTCAGCCCGGACCCGCGCGCGGGCATCGATTTCGATCTGCAGAACGTCGATCGCGGCGGTGGCGAGCGTACCCGCTACTCGGCCGGTGTCGAATTCAAGATCCCGTTGGCCGACAGCCTGATCGCCACCGCGGCGGCACGCTACGACCGGTACGGCAGCTACAAGGCCGACGGCGGCGGTGAAGCGCTGGATATCGGCAGCCAGAAGGAAACCACCTGGAACGCCGGCCTGGAATGGCGGCCGTTCGAGTCGCTGCTGGTGCGCGGTTCCTACGCGACCAGCTTCCACGCGCCGGACATGCACTACCTGCTGGGCCAGGCCAGCAGTTCCGAAGTGCTGACCTACGACCGCCTGCGCTGCATCGAGAGCGGCGCTTATCTGGTCAACAACTGCGGCGTGGGCAATACCGATGTCTGGTACGCGTTCGACGTGAACCGCCGGGGTACGCCACTGCTGCGCTCGGAAACCGGCGATTCGTGGACGGTCGGTTTCGTGTGGGACGTGCTGCCGAACCTGTCGATGAGCGCTGACTACTGGGCGATCAAGCTGGAAGACATGATCGTCGACGTCGGCGCGGACGAGGTGCTGGCCAGCGAGGCCGGCTGCCTGACCGGCAAGAACATGGACGGCACGCCGTGGGCGAACCCGGCGGGTGAGGCTTACTGCGCTGGCATCCTGGCCCGGGTGAACCGTGACAGCAGCGGCCGGCTGGTGTCGATCGAGCGCGGGCCATTCAACCTGGCCAGCCGCGAAGTGCGCGGCATCGACCTGAGCGCGCGCTACCGGCTGGAGACGGCCGCATGGGGCAGCTTCCAGCTGGGGGTGAACTACACCAACCAGATTTCGACGAAAGAACAGCGTTACGCCAACGACCCGAACCCGGAGCGTCGCGACCGTGACCTGCGCAGCAAGCTGCGCGCCAGCCTGGCGTGGCAGGGTGGCAACTGGAATGCGAACGTGTATGCCGACCGCATCGGTTCGGTGCCGGGCGTGCGCTACCACTGGGGCACCGACCGCCTGGACAACCCCGGCGGCTGCCTGCCGTTCGCCGATGGCTACGTGCCCAGCGACAGCCCGTCGCTTAACTGCCTGGAGCCTGCCACGCGCCCGGATGGATCGGCCAATCCGAACCCGAATGCGGGGCAGCAGACGGCGCGCTATTACGGCCGGGTCGGGCCGTTCATTACGTGGAATTTCAACGTCGGCTACCAGGTGACCGAGTTCATGAAGGTCAATCTGTACGTGAACAACGCTTTCAATGCGACCAGCTGGAACCACAAGGACCCGTACAAGGTCGACTACGATTTCGCCCCGACCCGCCTGCTGGGTGCGGTGGGACGCGAGTTCGCGCTGGAGTATGTGTTCACGTTCTGAGGGAAGGCGGCGCCGGGCATGGCCCGGCGCCAGCCACGATTTGACGGGCAGCCTCGCATGGCGTGGCTCTACTGGGCGCGCGCGGGATGGGTGGGTCGTTGGCGGGGTGGGGTGGATTTGACCTTCCCACGATGGCAAGGTCTAGGCTGGTCACCATCCTCCAGATGGAACCAGGGAAACCAGGCCATGAGCACCTCCAGCCCCACAGCCGTCCACGAGACGGCTTCCACCATCAGCCTGCCGATCGAAGGCATGACCTGCGCCAGCTGTGTTGGCCGCGTTGAAGCGGCCCTGGCCAAGGTCGAGGGGGTCGCCAGCGTGTCGGTCAACCTGGCCACCGAGCGCGCAGACATCCGTTCCTCTGGTCCGGTCGACCGCGATGCGCTGATCCAGGCAGTAGAGAAGGTGGGCTACGAAGTACCCGCCGCGACCACCGAACTGGCCGTGGAGGGGATGACCTGCGCGTCCTGCGTCGGCCGCGTGGAGCGCGCGCTGCTGGCCGTACCGGGCGTCAGCCACGCCAGCGTCAACCTGGCCACCGAGCGTGCGACCGTGCGCGGCGTTGCCGGCATCGATGCACTGGTGGCGGCGATCGACAAGGTTGGATATGCGGCGCGCGCGATCGATGGCGGTACCCAGGTCGACGAGGAAGCGGCGGAAAAGAAGGATGCCGAGCGGGTGGCGCTGAAGCGCGACCTGATCCTGGCCAGCGTGCTGGCGGCCCCGGTGTTCGTGCTGGAAATGGGCTCGCACCTGATCCCCGGCATGCACCATTGGGTGATGTCCACGATCGGCATGCAGGCCAGCTGGTACCTGCAGTTCGTGCTGACCACGCTGGTCCTGGCCATTCCCGGCCGGCGTTTCTACCAGAAGGGCTTCCCGGCGCTGCTGCGCCTGGCGCCTGACATGAACTCGCTGGTGGCGGTGGGTACCGCGGCGGCGTTCGGTTATTCGGTGGTGGCCACCTTCATCCCGCGCCTGCTGCCGGCGGGCACGGTGAATGTCTACTACGAAGCGGCGGCGGTGATCGTCGCGCTGATCCTGCTCGGCCGGTTCCTGGAGGTGCGCGCGAAAGGCCGTACCTCTGAGGCGATCAAGCGCCTGGTCAACCTGCAGGCCAAGGTGGCGCACGTCAGCCGCGAAGGGCGCATCGTCGATATCCCGATCAACGAGGTGCTGCTGGGCGATCTGCTGGAAGTGCGTCCGGGCGAGCGCGTGCCGGTGGATGGTGAGGTGACCGATGGTCGCAGCTACGTCGACGAATCGATGATCACCGGCGAGCCGATCCCGGTGGAGAAGTCGGCCGGCAGCAGCGTGGTTGGCGGCACCGTCAACCAGAAGGGTGCGCTGACCCTGCGTGCGACCGCGGTGGGTGGGCAGACCATGCTGGCGCAGATCATCCGTCTGGTTGAACAGGCACAGGGTTCCAAGCTGCCCATCCAGGCCGTGGTCGACAAGGTGACGCTGTGGTTCGTGCCGGCGGTGATGCTGGCGGCGTTGGCCACCTTCCTGGTGTGGCTGATCTTCGGGCCGTCGCCGGCGCTGACCTTCGCGCTGGTCAACGCGGTGGCCGTGCTGATCATCGCCTGCCCATGCGCGATGGGGCTGGCCACGCCGACCTCGATCATGGTCGGCACCGGCCGTGGCGCCGAGATGGGCGTGCTGTTCCGCAAGGGCGAGGCGCTGCAGCTGTTGAAGGACGCCAAGGTGGTGGCGGTGGACAAGACCGGCACCTTGACCGAAGGTCGCCCGCTGCTGACCGATCTGGAAATCGCCGACGGTTTCGATCGTGCGCAGGTACTGGCGCGGGTGGCGGCGGTGGAGTCGCGCTCGGAGCACCCGATCGCCCGCGCCATTGTCGAGGCGGCGACGGAGGAGGGCATCGCGTTGCCGCCGATGATTGATTTCGAGTCGGTGACCGGCATGGGCGTGCGTGCCAGCGTCGACGGTGCGCGGGTGGAAGTGGGTGCTGATCGCTTCATGCGTTCGCTGGGCGTGGACATCGGCATGTTCGCTGCGCTGGCCGACCGCCTCGGCAACGAAGGAAAGTCGCCGCTGTATGCCGCCATCGATGGCCGCCTGGCGGCGATCATCGCCGTCTCCGATCCGATCAAGCCGAGTACGCCGGCCGCCATTGCCGCCCTGCACCAGCTGGGTCTGAAGGTGGCCATGATTACCGGTGACAACGCCGCCACCGCGCAGGCCATCGCCCGCCAGCTCGGCATCGATGAAGTGGTGGCCGAGGTGTTGCCCGAAGGCAAGGTGGAGGCGGTGCGCCGGTTGAAGGCGGCCTACGGGCAGATTGCGTTCGTCGGTGATGGCATCAACGATGCGCCGGCGCTGGCCGAGGCTGATGTGGGCCTGGCCATCGGCACCGGCACCGACGTCGCGGTGGAATCGGCCGACGTGGTGCTGATGTCCGGCAACCTGCAGGGCGTGCCCAATGCCATCGCGCTGTCGAAGGCGACCATCGGCAACATCCGCCAGAACCTGTTCTGGGCCTTCGCCTACAACACCGCGTTGATTCCGGTCGCGGCGGGTGCGCTGTACCCGGTATGGGGCGTGCTGCTGTCGCCGGTGTTCGCCGCCGGTGCCATGGCCCTGTCCAGCGTGTTCGTGCTCGGCAATGCGCTGCGCCTGAGGCGCTTCCAGGCGCCGATGGTCGAGGCGTCCCATGCGGCCCAGTAAAGGAGTGATGGCATGAACATCGGTGAAGCATCGAAGGCATCCAGCGTGTCGGCCAAGATGATCCGCTACTACGAGCAGATCGGCCTGATTCCGCCAGCTGACCGTACCGGCGCGGGTTATCGCGCCTATTCGCAGGCCGACGTGCACCGGCTGCGTTTCATCCGTCGCGCGCGTGATCTCGGCTTTTCGGTGGCCGAGATCACCGACCTGCTGGGCCTGTGGAACGACACCTCGCGGCACAGCGCCGACGTCAAGCGCCTGGCCGAGCAGCACATCGATGATCTGGAACAGCGCATCGAGAACATGCGACAGATGGCCGATACGCTGAAATCGCTGATCAGCTGCTGCGCCGGCGATGATCGTCCCGAGTGCCCGATCCTGCAGCGGCTGGGGGAAGGCGAGGAGGGCGCTGCGCCGGTTGCGGCGCCCACCGGGGCGGTACGCAGGCGCGCGCGCAGGACCTGAGGACGATATACGGAAAAGAAAATGCCCGCCCCGGCAGCTGCACGGGGCGGGCATCGTTCATGCAGCGGCTCAGGCGATCAGGCCGGGCGCGGCGGGAAACCCGCTTCGGTCAGCGCTGCAATGATCTGCGCTTCGCTGGCCGAGGTCTGCACCTGCACGCGGCGGCTGGGCGGGTCGGCCGACACCGTCGCCGCCGGGTCGACCAGCTCGATCGCCTTGGTCACGCTGCGCGCGCAGCCGCCGCAGGTCATACCTTCCACATGGAATTCCATCTGTAGCTCCTTCGATGCACTTGGGGGTGGAGGCAGTGTGCACCTTGCAACGATGGCAGGGTCAAGCGCTCCCGCGGCGCAGGGGCCACGAAAAACGGCAGCCACCTGTACCAGCGCGGCTGCCGTGGAGGATCGTCCCCGCCCACAGGCGGGGGTAATGCCTTAGAACTTCCAGTTCACGCCGAAGTACAGCTGGCGCCCGGCATACAGGTTGGACAGCAGTCGGGCCTGGCTGTCATTGCCGATGTAGCTGCGCAGCTCGGACTTGGTGGCGTTCAGCACTGCCGCGGTGACCGTCCAGTCCGGCGTGAGGTTGTAGGCCACGTTCAGATCCAGCTGGCTGTAAGGCTTGGTGTAGGTGGTCAGGCCGTTGTTGAGCCCGCCCACCACTTCGCCGCGACGGTTGTACGAGGCACGGGCCAGGAACTTCTCGTTCTCGTAGAACACGGTGACGTTGGCCTGGTTCTTGGCGCTGCCGACCAGCGGCGACGAACCGATCTCTTCGCCATCAAGCACGATCGAGGCCAGGTTTGTGTCGTTGTAGGTGTAGTTGGCCTGCACGCCCAGACCGAAGTCGAAGGTGTACTGGCCATACAGCTCCACGCCCTGCGAGACGCCGTCGCGGCCGTTGGCTTCGGTGCTGTACTTCTGCACCACCACCGTTTCACCACCGACGCTCATCTGCTGGTCGCGCACGACCGGCACGGTGAAGTTGTCCACGTTCTTGCGGAACAACGCCACGCCTGCAACCGAACCCGGCTTGAAGTACCACTCCAGGCCAAGGTCGAACTGCACCGCCTTGAACGGCTCCAGTGCCTTGTTGCTGCCCGAGCCGTACCAGCCGGGGGTGTCGGTGCCGCCAGCGACCCGACGATCATTGCTGTATTCCTGGCTGATGTACTGCAGGCCGCCCGGATAGGCGATGCTGGTGTAGCCCGGGCGCGCAATTACCTTCGACGCGGCACCGCGCAGCACCAGGTTGTCGGTGATGTCCCAGGCGATGTTGAAGCTCGGCAGGAAGTCCGTATAGGTCTTTTCCAGCGAGCTGAGGGTATAGACCTTGTCGCGCACCTGGTTGTCCGGCAGACGCACGAAGCCGCCCTGGCAACGCAGGTTCGGATCGGCAGCCGGGTCATCGCAGCTCATCGGCGCACCCGCGGCGTTGTCCACGAAGTAGTCGTTGAAGCGCTCGACCGAATCGCTGGACTGGGCGAACTGCTTGGTGCGCACCACGCGCACGCCGACGTTGCCGCGCACGCGATCAGTGCGGAAGTTGGCCTGGAAGTAACCCGAGTAGATCTTCTCGTTGACGTCGTAGACGAAGTCTTCCTCGGTACGGTTGTGCGAGCCACCGTAGGTCTGGTTGAGGTAGTCGATGTAGGCCGGGTAGTTGATGCCGGGGAACACGTTGGCATTGAAGCCACCGGCGATGTTGTTGATCGGGTTGGACAGGAAGAAGCCCGGCTGCGCATTGCCTGCGGTCGGATCGCAACCGGCCTGGTAACGATTGTTGTCATAGTCGGCCGGGTCCAGGCCCTGGCAGACCCAGTAGGTGTTGCCGGTATTGCGGTGCACCTGGCCGTCGCGGTACTTGGCGCCGAACTGGATGGAATCCAGCCAGCCGGCTTCGAACATCTTGGTGACGTCGGCCTGGAAGTAGTTCTGCTTGACCTCGGTCTGCATCCACGACGAATCGGTGGAGCCGGTATCGACCTCGGCGATGCCGGCCATCAGCTGCTGCTGGATGTCCGGCGAGACGGTCAGCGACGGCGTGCCGGTCAGGTCCCACGCGGTGTATTGGTTGCCCGCCTGCCACTGGTCACCGACCTTGCGGCGGGGCTTGGCCGACATGCGGAAATTCATCGACGGGCCACCCTTGGACCAGGTGCGGCCGCCGGTGAAGCTGGCCTTCCACAGCGGGCTGATGTCCCAGTCGACGGTCAGATCGGCCGTCTGCGAAAGCGCCTTTTCCTTGCTGTAGCCACCGGTCAGCTGCGGGGTGGGGATGGTGCAGTCATCCGGACCCCAGCCACCCGGCGGCAGGCCAGCTGCGGCGGCCTGGTCTTCGCTGCAGTAATAGGTCTTGCCGGCAAGCTTTTCGTACTGCGCGCCGGTGACGATGCTGCCACTGGGATCGAAGCTCAGCCCGTTGAGCAGGCGCCCACCGGCCCAGTTGCCATCGCCGTTGTAGCGGGCCAGGTTCCACTCCGGCACCTTCAGCATGTTCTGGGTGTAGTCACCCTGCAGTTCGAAGCGGAAGTAGTTCGCGGTCAGGGTCAGGTTGTCGATCGGCTTGAACTGGAAAGTCAGCTGGCCGCCCTTGCGCTCGCGCTTCTCTTCCTTCACCGCGAAGTTCACCGAGGTCGGCATGAAGAATTCGCTGTAGTTCGTGCCGGTCTGGTTGTTGAAACCGGATTGGCCCCACCAGTAGTGGATGCCATCCTGTTCCAGCAGGTTGCCGTTGGCATCGCGCGCGGTGGTGTTGTTGCCGTACCACTGGTAGTCCTCTGTGCTGGTCTCCATGGTGCGGCTGGTGCGCTTCTGCTGGGTCACGCCGACCAGCACGCCGAAGCGCTCGTCCTTGCTGTGCCAGGAGTACAGCGCCGACACCTGCGGGTCGACGTCGTGGCTGGTATCGGACGACGTGCCTTCCAGGTTGACGTAGCCGGAGTTGGCTTCCATCTCCAGCGGGCGGCGCGTGTGCAGGATGACCGTGCCGCCGATGCCGCCTTCGTCGATGCGCGCTTCCGGCGACTTGAACAGCTCGGCGCTGGACAGCATGTTCGACGGCAGCAGGGTGTAGTTGAACGAGCGGGTAGCTTCGTTGTTGGTTTCCGACGAGGCGACGTAGTTGCCGTTCAACTGGGTCAGGGTCAGGTCGGGCGCGAGGCCGCGCACGCTGACCGACTTGCCTTCGCCACCGCTGCGGGTGATGACCACGCCGGGCACGCGCTGCAGCGCGTCGGCCACGTTCTTGTCGGGGAACTTGCCAACGTCCTCGGCGGTGATCACTTCGACCACGGCGTTGGCGTCGCGCTTCTGCTGCAGGCTCTTTTCGATCGCGTAGCGGTAGCCGGTGACCTGGACGCTGTCCAGGGTGGTGGCGTCCTGCGTGCCGGTCGTAGCTGACGCCTGCTGCGCGGAAGCGCCAAGCGGGGCGACGGCGGCGGCCAGGGCCAGCGCGATGGCCAGCGACAACGCGTCGTGGCCCTGCGTACGTGTTGAATGCTTCATTGCCATCTCTCCCTCTCTCCTGGATTGATCCGGTGACTGACTGACGCGGAAACTTGAATCGATCTAATTCGTGATGCCGATCTTGCCTTCGCCCTGCAGATGCAACGAGCGCCTGGCAGATGGCCTGACACGTCCTGTCCTGCTCCCCAACTCCCGGGCCATCGCGATGTCGTCTTGGATCGATCTAAGCGATGGGCGGGGCGATTTTTAGCACGGCCAACGCGCCGACGCATGTTGCTGCGCAATATGGCAGTGACGTGTCGTGCAAATGACCCTTCTCGGAAAAATGCTGTAAGCGTTTACATGCGCAGACGGGGTAGGCCGGCCGGGCTGCGCCCGGCACCCGCAGAGGCCGGAGCAACAGCAACGGCAACAGCAACAGCAACGGCTGGTTTCCTGCGGGATGGCGGGGTGGGTCCGGCTGCGGGGGACGCTGCAAGTACGTCCCTGTAAGCTCGGTCGCGCCTTGCTCGTGTGCGCTGTCCTGCGCACACGGCAAGACCGGGGTTGGGCGTCCTGCCCAGCCCGCCCGAGGCATGCCTCGGGCCCATGGCGCTCACGCCCCCGCAACCGGACCCACCCCGCCTTCGACAGATTCCCGCTGCTGTTGGTAGGTGTCGACCTTGGTCGACACGTGGATCCATGCCATGCATGGATGAAATCCAATCGATGATTTCGAAATCGGTAGGAACATCCATCCACGCCTTGCGTGGATAAAATTCGTCGAAATCAATATTTCGGTAGTCATCGAACAGCATCCACGCGTGGCGTGGATCTACGCGTCGACCAAGGTCGACACCCACCAGGATTCCGACAGATCGCCGAAAACTGTCGAAGGCGGGGTGGGTCCGGTTGCGGGGGTGTCTGCGGCATGGATGCCGCGGCCAAGCCCCCAGGGACGGGTTTACGGCGTCCCCCGCAACCGGGCACACCCCGCCACCCCACGGAATGCAGCTGTTGCCGTTGCTGTTGCCGTTGCCGTCGCCGTTGCTCCGGCCTCTGCGGGTGCCGGGCGCAGCCCGGCCGAAGCCCCCCGCTCATGCTGCGCCGCAGAATGCATTGGGCGAAATTCCCATGGTCTACTTGAATCGATCTAAATCCGCCGGGGTGCGGATTTGTACCGATGGAAACGAGGGCTCGGCCTGTGCGGCCGGTTCTTCGCTGCCGCCCTGCCGCCAAGGAGTCCTGCCCGTGACCAGGTTGTCCCGCCGTCGTCCCGCCCGCCGCCTGTCGGCATTGTCCCATCGGCCCCTGGCCCGCATCGCCTGCCTGCTGGCACTGGCGGTGACGCCCTGGCTGCAGGCCGCACCGGCCGCGCTGGAGCGCGAGGTCAATACCTTCATCGGCAGCAAGGATGACGGCAACACCTTCCCCGGTGCTTCGGCACCGTTCGGCTTGATCCAGGTCAGCCCGATCGGCAGCCACTATTCGGGCTGGCGCTACGACGACGACAAGATCCGCGGCTTCGGCCACTCCTTCCTGTCCGGTGCCGGTTGCTGGGAGCAGGGTGGGCAGGTCTCGGTGCTGCCGGTGACCGGTTCGATCGGCCCCGGCGGCGACTTCGATACCGCCGATGCGAAAGCCTTCAATCACAAGACCTATGCGTCGGCCTACAGCCACGACGGTGAGATCGGCCAAGCCGGCTACTACAAGGTGCGCCTGACCAGCTACGGCGGCATCGACGCCGAAGCGACCGCGCGCACCCGCGCAGCTGCCGAGCGTTACACCTTCAGCCAGCGTCAGGGCGATGGCCACGTGCTGGTGAATGTCGGTCAGGCCAACGAGCGCCACTCGGTGATCGGCAGCGTGGTCGATGTGGTGGGTGACCGCGTGGTGGAAGGCAAGCTGGTCACCAAGAGCTTCTGCGGTGGGCATCAGTACACCACCTGGTTCCGCATCGAGTTCGACCGCCCGTTCAAGGCGCATGGCACCTGGGGCGAGGGCGGCGGCCTGCCGGGCGCGCGCCACAGCATGGAAGGCGAGCAGAAGCCGAATGGCGCGTGGCTCAGCTTCGACCTGGCCAAGGGCCAGGCGGTCACCGCCGTCAGCGCGATTTCGCATGTGGATGCCGAAGGTGCGCGCACCAACCTGCGCGCCGAGGGCATGCAGGGCGGGGCGCTGCTGGGCTTCGAGCGCATGCGCGCGCTGTCGCAGCAATCGTGGCGTGAGCAGCTGGCACGCGTGCGCGTGCAGGGCGGCAATGGCGATGACCGCACCGTGTTCTACAGTGCGCTGTACCACGCGCTGCTGCAGCCGCTCACCGGCAGCGATGCCGACGGCCGTTACCGCGGCTACGACGATGGCATCCATCGCGCCGATGGCTGGACCTACTACGAGTACTTCTCGCTGTGGGATACCTACCGTGCACAGAACCAGTGGCTGGCACTGACGCGCCCGGATGTGGCGCGCGACATCGGCCGCAGCCTGCTGGCGATCGATGAGCAGGGCGGCTGGCTGCCGCGCTGGGGCTATGCCAACTTCGAGACCAACATCATGACCGGCGATCCGGTCACCCCCTTCATGGTCGACCTGTGGCGCTTCGGTGCGCTCAAGGGCCGCGAAGGGCAGGCATGGGATGCGCTGCGCCGCAATGCGTTCGGTACGCCGCCGCTGAACTCGCGTGCTGCCGGTCGCTCCGGCAACCCGACCTACCTGGACAAGGGCTACGTGGTCTACGACCGTGCGTTCCCGTCCAAGGGCATGGATGTCGATCCCCACCATGGTGGTTCGGCAACGCTGGAGTACGCACTGGCCGACTGCGCGCTTTCGCAGATGGCCGATGGGCTCGGCCATGCCCAGGATGCGGCGGTCCTGCGTGAGCGCGGCCGCAACTGGCGCAAGGTATGGGACCCGCAGGTGCGCGACGCCGAGACCGGCTTCACCGGCTTCCCGCGCCCGCGTACCGAAGATGGCCAGTGGTACACACCGGCCGATGGCCATTACAGCCCGCGCTCGCATCACGGTTTCCATGAAGGCACGGCGTGGCAGTACCAGTGGCTGGCGCAGCAGGACGTGCCGGGCCTGGTCGAAGCGATGGACGGCCGCGAACAGGCCGGCCGCCGCCTGGATGCTTTCTTCGCCATGGACGCTCTGCAGGCCGACCCCCTCAATGCCGCCCGCAAGGAGTGGGTGGTCGGGCCGTACAGCTATTACAACCAGTTCCGCTACAACCCCAACAACGAGCCCGACCTGCATTCGCCGTGGCTGTACACGCTGATCGGCCAGCCGTGGAAGACCGCAGCGGTGGTGCGTGCAGCGCAGCAGCTGTTCACCAATGCACCCAACGGCGTGACCGGCAACGATGACCTCGGCACGATGTCGGCCTGGTACCTGTTCAGTGCGATCGGCGTGTACCCGGCGGTGCCGGGCAGCGGCGAGTTCCTGCTGCATACGCCGCGCTTTGCCAAGGTCGAGGTCGAGCTGGGCAATGGCCGCACCCTGCGCATCGAGGCACCTGGCGCCGATGGCCGCCGCCTGCAGTACGTGCAGGGCGTGCAGATCGACGGCAAGGCACATGCCCCGGTATGGCTGGGCTGGAGCCAGCTGCAGCAGGGCCCGAAGCTGCGCTTCGCGCTGGACGGGCGGGCGCCGACCGAGGGCTGGGGCACGGCGGTCAAGGACCTGCCGGTGTCCTGGTGCGCGGCACCGGGCAGCCAGCTGCACTGAGCCGGGCTGTGCCGTTCGAGGCAACCCAGCGAACGGCACGGCACGACAGGGCCGCGATCCATTAGGCTTGAGCATCCATCGGAGTGCGGGAAGACGATGAACGACAACAGCGACAGTTCCAGCAAGCGTTCCGGCAAGGCGGTGACGGTGACCGACATCGCCCGTGCCATCGGCGTTTCGCGCGCGACCGTGTCGCTGGTGCTGCGCGGCAGCCCGCTGGTCAACGTCGATACCCGCGCCCGGGTCGAGGCTGAGCTGCGCCGCCAGCGTTACGTCTACAACCGCGCTGCAGCGAACCTGCGGCGGCGCACGTCCTCCAGCATCGCCCTGGTCATCAACGATCTGTCCAACCCGTTCTTCGCCGAATTCGCCTCCGGTGTGGACGAGGCACTGGGCGGGCGCGGCTACGTGACCCTGCTCGGCAGTACCGGCGAGTCGCCCGAGCGGCAGCAGGCGGTGCTGTCGACATTGATGGAACACACGCCTGCGGGCCTGATCCTGTCGCCGGCCGAAGGCAGCGATGCCACGCTGCTGCGGCAGGTGCTGGGCGCCAACGCCAACGTACTGCTGTTCAACCGCGAACTGGAGGGCGCCGACTGGGACTTCCTGACCCTGGACAACCAGCATGGCGCCTACCTGGCCACCCGCCACCTGATCGAGCGCGGCCATCGCCAGATTGCGTTCTTCGGCGGCCACGCGGCATCGAGTTCCTGCCACCAGCGTCGTGCCGGTTTCCAGCAGGCCCTGGCCGAGGCCGGGCTGGCATTGCCGCCGGGCTGGATGATCGAATCTGCACCCAACCGCCTGGAAGCGGCCGCGCGCACCGATGAACTGTTCGTCGACGGCCATCGGCCGAGCGCAGCGGTCTGCTACAACGACACCGTCGCGCTGGGCCTGATGCTGGGCCTGAACTCGCGCGGCATCCGTCCCGGCGGTGACTTCGCGGTGACCGGCTTCGACGATATTTCCGAAGCGTCGGTTGCCGTGCCGCCGTTGACCACACTGACGGCCGACCCGCGCGAACGCGGGCGGCAGGCGGCCTCGCTGCTGCTGCAGCGGCTGGAGGAACCGGATGCGCCACCACGGCGCACGGTCGCCTCGGTACAGTTGCGCATCCGCGAAAGCAGCGCCGCACGTCCGAATTGAATTGATGCTTCGCTCCTGAACTGATTGCACCCTTCCACGCACCAACGACCTTTCGCGCATCGAGGCGCGTACCGCATGCCGATCTCCGCAACGCCCCGCCCATCGGGTTCCCCGGGCAACCAGCCTGCCGTCACCAACGGCAAGGCGCTGGCCGTGGTCACCACCATCTTCTTCATGTGGGGCTTCCTGACCTGCCTCAACGACATCCTGATTCCGCATCTAAAGGCGGTGTTCGAGCTGAACTACGCCAAGGCAATGCTGGTGCAGTTCACTTTCTTCGGCACCTACTTCCTGATGTCGCTGCCGGCAGGGCGGCTGGTTGCAGCGCTGGGTTACAAGAAGGGCATCGTCGCCGGCCTGGTGATCGCCGGCATCGGTGCACTGGGCTTCTGGCCGGCCGCTGAGCTGCGCGTCTATGGCGCCTTCCTCGGTGCATTGTTCGTGCTGGCCACCGGCATCACCGTGCTGCAGGTGGCGGCCAACCCGTATGTCGCGCTGCTTGGTCCGGAGCAGACCAGTTCCAGCCGCCTGACCCTGGCGCAGGCGCTGAACTCGCTGGGTACGGCCATCGCCCCGATCTTCGGCGGCATGCTGATCCTGTCCAACACGGCCATGAGCGGCGAGCAGATCGCCGCGCTGCCGGCCGCCGAGCAGCTCGCCTACCGTACCGCCGAGGCACACGCGGTGCAGGGCCCCTACGTCGGCCTGGCCGTTGCGCTGGTGCTGCTGGCCCTGTTCGTGTTCCTGTTCCGCCTGCCGGCGCTGAACGACACCACCGAGCAGGCTGACCAGGGGCATCAGCACAGCTATCTGGATGCGCTGCGCAAGCGCCACCTGCTGCTGGGCGTGCTCGGCATCTTCTTCTACGTCGGTGCCGAAGTGTCGATCGGCAGCTTCCTGGTCAACTACCTGTCGATGCCCACCATCGGCGGCTTCAGCGAGCAGGAAGCCACCCACTATGTGTCGGCCTACTGGACGATGGCGATGATCGGTCGCTTCGCCGGTTCGGCGCTGCTGGCGCGCTTCTCGCCGAGCCGCCTGCTGGCGATCTTCGCGCTGGTCAACGTGGGCCTGCTGACGCTGACCATGATGACCTCCGGCAATGTCGCGCTGTACTCGGTGGTGGCGATCGGCCTGTTCAATTCGATCATGTTTCCGACCATCTTCGCGCTCAGCATCGAGCGCCTGGGCCCGCTGACCAGCAAGGGTTCGAGCCTGCTGATCATGGCCATCGTCGGTGGTGCGGTGGTGCCTTACCTGCAGGGCGTCTTGGCTGACCACATCGGCGTGCAGGCCAGCTTCATCCTGCCGCTGCTGTGCTACGGCTACATCATTTTCTACGGACTGGTCGGCGCCCGCGCGCCGGCTGCCGGCACGCAGGGAGGCTGAGTCGAAAATGGGTTCCATCGTCTGCTTCGGCGAAATTTTGATCGATCTACTAGCGCAGCCGCCGGCCTCGGCCGATACCCCGCGCGCGTTCCTGCAGTACGCCGGAGGTGCACCGGCCAACGTCGCGGTGGCCGCCGCGCGGCTGGGCGCGAAGACTCAGTTCGTCGGCATGCTCGGCCGCGACATGTTCGGCGACTTCCTGGCGGAGAGCCTGAGCGAACACGGCGTCGGCACCGACTACATCGTGCGTACCGACGCGGCCAAAACCGCGCTGGCCTTCGTTGCACTGGACGCGGGCGGCGAACGCAGCTTCAGCTTCTACCGTCCGCCTGCCGCCGACCTGCTGTTCCGTGACAGCGATTTCCAGGCGGGCTGCTTCGATGGCGCGCAGTGTTTCCACGTCTGTTCCAACAGCCTGACCGAAGCGGACATCGCCGAAGCCACGTTCGCCGGCATGGACCGTGCGCGTGCGGCCGGCGCGGTGGTCAGCCTGGATCTCAACCTGCGTCCGGCGCTGTGGCCGGCCGATGTCGACCCGACACCGCGCCTGTGGCAGGCGCTGGAGCGCGCCGACCTGGTCAAGCTGTCGCGCGAGGAACTGGACTACCTGGCCGCCCCGCTGGGCGATGACGGCGAGGCGCTGGTGCTGCGCCGCCTGCTGGCCGCGCAGGCACGCTGGGTGATCATCACCGACGGCGCCGCCACGCTGCATTGGTATACCCGTGAAACGCAGGGCAAGGTCAGCAGTTTCCGCGTCGCCACCGTGGACACCACCGCTGCCGGTGATGCCTTCGTCGGCGGCGTGCTGGTTGGCCTGCTGGAGCGGGGTGGGGCAGGTGCGGGCTTTGCCGCGTTCTGCCAGGACCCGCAGGCGATCGCCGCCACGCTGCGCTTCGGCGCCGCCGTTGGCGCACTGGCGGTGACCCGCAAGGGCGCGTTCGCTGCGATGCCCTCGTTCGATGAAGTGCAGCAGCTGCTGCAGCTACAGGATCTCCCCGCATGAGCACCTCGCCCGATTTCCGTTCCCCCACGTTCCTGCGCGCCCACATCGCCGACACGATGGCGTTCTACCATCCGCGCTGCATCGACCCGAAGGGCGGCTTCTTCCATTACTTCCGTGACGACGGCAGCATCTACGATGCCAGCCATCGTCATCTGGTGAGCAGCACCCGCTTCGTCTTCAACTACGCCATGGCCTACCGCGAATTCGGCAACGCAGAGTATCGCGACGCGGTCGAGCACGGGGTGCGCTACCTGCGCGAGGTTCACCGCAACCCGGCCACCGGCGGCTACGCCTGGACTCTGCGCGATGGTGTGGTAGAGGACGACATGAACCACTGCTACGGCGTGGCCTTCGTGCTGCTCGCCTACAGCTGTGCGTTGAAGGCAGGCATCGAAGAAGCCCGCACGTGGATGGACGAAACCTGGCAGCTGCTGCAGGCGCGCTTCTGGGAAGCCGAGCACGGCCTGTACAGGGACGAGGCCGACGGCCAGTGGAACTTCACCGGCTACCGCGGCCAGAACGCCAACATGCACATGTGCGAGGCGATGCTGGCCGCGTTCGAGGCCAGTGGCGAGCAGCGCTATGTCGAGCGCGCGCTGCAGCTGGCCGACAACATGACCCGCCGCCAGGCGGCAAAGGCCGGCGGTCTGGTCTGGGAACACTACGACGTCAACTGGAACATCGACTGGGACTACAACCTGGACGATCCCAAGCACCTGTTCCGGCCGTGGGGCTTCCAGCCGGGGCACCAGACCGAGTGGGCCAAGCTGCTGCTGATCCTGGACCGACACGTGCAGGCCGACTGGCTGTTGCCGACCGCGCAGCATCTGTTCGATGTGGCCGTAGAGCGCAGCTGGGACGTGGTGCGCGGCGGCCTGTACTACGGCTTCGCCCCGGAGTCCCGCCGGCAGCCGGGCATGGACGGCGCGCCGATCGGCGGTGACAGCTTCGTCTGTGATGACGACAAGTATTTCTGGGTGCAGGCCGAGACCCTGGCCACCGCCGCGCTGATGGCCGCGCGCACCGGCGACGACCGCTATTGGCAGTGGTACGACCGTATCTGGGCGTACTCGTGGGAGCACTTCGTCGACCATCGATACGGCGCATGGTTCCGCATCCTCGACGCCGACAACCGCAAGTACAGCGATGAGAAGAGCCCGGCCGGCAAGGTGGATTACCACACCATGGGTGCCTGCTACGAAGTGCTGAACGTCGTGCGTTGAGGTCTGCCGCGCTGCGCGCTCGCCGGGTGGTCCGGCGCTACCGTGGCGTGTGGCATTGGTAGCGCCGGGTCATGCCCGGCGGAAAAACAGGAGTATCACGTGCATCGCATTTCCAACGCTGTCCGTCTGCTGCTGTTGTTGATCGCCCTTGGCGCCTTCCCGGCAGGCGCCGCACCGCTGCAGGCGCAATGGGAGTTCCGGCTACTGCCCGGTGACGCCCAGGGCGCGGCCCATCCTGGCCTGCAGCAGTGGCGCGCAGCCACGGTGCCAGGCAGCGTGCACACCGATCTGCTGGCGCATGAGCTGATCCGCGATCCCTACGTCGGTGCGCCCGAAGCCGAGCTGCAGTGGATCGGTCTGGCCGACTGGGAGTACCGAGCCCGTTTCGATGTGGACGCTGCCAGCTTGGCAAAGGCCCATGCCGAGCTGCGCTTCGACGGCCTGGACACCTATGCCGAGGTGACGCTCAACGGCAAGCCGCTGCTGCGCGCCGACAATGCCCACCGCACCTGGCATGCCCGCGTCGAAGGTCGCCTGCGTGCGAAGGGCAATGAGCTGCAGATCGTGTTCCGTTCGCCGATCCGCACGCTGCTGGCCGGCGTGCAGGCAATGCCGCACAGGATTGCCGGCAACTATCCTTCGCCCTACGGTGATGAACCGAAGGACGCGATGGTTGGCAACTTCGCTCGCAAACCGGCGTACCACTTCGGGTGGGACTGGGGCCCGCGCTACGTCACTGCCGGCGTCTGGCGGGGCGTTGACCTGCAGGCATGGGATGCGCATCGGTTGACCGATGTGGCCGTACGCACTGATGCGCTTGATGCAGAAAACGCAAAGCTGGCGGTAGTGCTGCAGGTGGAGCAGGACGCGGTCGCCGGTCCGGTGGCGGTGGACGTCGAGGTGCGCGATCCCTACGGCCGCAGCGTCGCGCGGGTGCAGCGCACGGTCGAACTGACGCCCGGCCGGAACAGCGTGGACGTGCCGGTTGAACTGGCCAAGCCGCGGCGCTGGTGGCCGGTCGGCCATGGTGCGCAGGACCGCTACACCGTGCAGGCGCGCCTGGACGGCAGTGCCGATGCGGTGCTGGCACGCGAACAGCGCATTGGCCTGCGCACCGTCGAACTGCGCCGCGAGCAGGACGACAAGGGAGGGCAGGGCTTCGCCTTCGTCATCAACGGGGTGCCGATCTTCGCCAAGGGCGCGAACGTGATCCCCTTCGACGCCTTCCCCGCGCGCGTTGATGCTGCGCGCCTGCGCCAGGTACTGGTCGCCGCGCGCGATGCCAACATGAACATGCTGCGCAACTGGGGCGGCGGCTACTACGAGGACGATGCGTTCTTCGACATCGCCGACGAACTGGGCCTGCTGGTCTGGCAGGACTTCATGTTCGGCGGTGGCATGCAGCCGGGTTACGACCCGGCATTCCGCGCCAGCGTGGTGGCCGAGGCGCGCGACAACGTGCGCCGGCTGCGCCACCATCCCAGCATCGTGCTGTGGTGTGGCAACAACGAAGAAGAAACCGCGTGGAAGGATTGGGGCCACGGCCGTGACCTGAAGTCCGCCGATCCGGCGTTCGCAGCGAAGGTCTGGCAGGGCTACGTTGACCTGTTCGGCAACGACCTGCGCCAGGTGGTGAGCGAAGATGGGTTGGGCGTGCCGTACTGGTCCAGTTCGCCCAGCAACGACCTGGACGAGAAGGCCAACGACTCCACCCGTGGCGACAAGCATTACTGGCAGGTGTGGGGCAATCCGGCATTGCCGGTGCAGGCGTATCTGGGCGAGACCCCGCGCTTCATGTCCGAGTACGGCCTGCAGGCCTGGCCAGCGGTGGCGACGGTGGACCAGATCGCCACCCGTGCCGAACAGCGCATCGACAGCCCGGTGATCCGTGCGCACCAGAAGTTCATGGCCGGCGAGGGCAATACACGCCTGCTGCACTACATCGAACTGGGCTACGGCACGCCGAAGGACTTCGAGGACTTCGTCTACCTGAGCCAGGTGATGCAGGCCGATGGCATCGCCCTGGCGGCGCTGCACCATCGCGCTTCGCGGCCCTACACGATGGGCTCGCTGTACTGGCAGCTCAACGATGTCTGGCCGGGAGCATCGTGGTCGAGCGTGGACTACTTCGGTCGCTGGAAGGCGCTGCACTATGCCGCGCGGCGCTTCTTCGCGCCGGTTACGGTGGCCGCACTGCGTGATGAAGGCAGTACCCGCGTGCGCCTGATCAACGATGGTGCCGCACTGGATGCACGTTGGCGCCTGCGGGTGATGGACGTTGAGGGCAAGGTGCTGCGCCGTCGCGAGCAGGCGGTGACCCTGACCGCCGCCGGGGTGACCGATATCGGCACCTACGCGGATGCCGAGCTGCTGGCCGGTGCCGATCCGGCGCGGACGGTGGCGGTGTTCGAGCTGCTGCAGGATGGCAAGGTGAGGGCGCGGCAGGTGGTCGGCTTCGTTGAAGCCAAGGACCAGGTGCTGCCACGCCAGCAGTTGACGTCAACGCTGGCGATCGACGGTGACCACTATCGCCTGCGGCTGCACAGCGCTGCGCTGGTGCGCGCAGTCTGGATCGATTTCGGCGCGCTCAACGTGCAGGTGGAAGACAACCTGCTGGACCTGCTGCCGGGCGAAACCCGCGACATCGCCGTGCGTGGCCCGGTGGATCTGGCCGCGCTGCGCGAGACGTTGAAGGTGAAGACCCTCAACGATCGATGAGCAGCGCCGTCTACCCGCCTTGGTAGGTGCCAACCTTGGTTGGCACATCAGAAGCTGATCTGCCCTTGGTAGGTGCCAACCTTGGTTGGCACATCAGAAGCATGCCAACCAAGGTTGGCATCCACCAAAGCGGATGGCCTTACAGCTGGATCTGCTGGAAGTTCTCGACGCGATCATGGCCGTTGGCGGCGTCGCCGATGCGCGGCATCGGGTAGTCGTCCAAGCGATCGATCAGGCGTGTCTGCAGGCCGGCTTCGCGGGCGGCGTCCAGTTCCTCGACCACGTCGGACAGGAACAGGATCTCGCCAGCGGGAACGCCGATGGCCTGCACGATGTGGCGGTAGCTGTCAGCCTCGCGCTTGCCACCGACTTCGGTATCGAACCAGCCCGACACCAGCGGACTCAGGTCACCGGCGTCGCTGAAGCCGAAGAACAGCTTCTGCGCCGGCACCGAGCCGGAGGAGTACACATACAGCGGCAGGCCCGAGGCGTGCCACCCCTTCAACACCGGCGCTACCTCCGGGTAGAAGTGCGCGGTGTAGTCACCACGACGGTAGCCCGCGTCCCAGATCAGCCCCTGCAGGGCCTTCAGTGCGGTGTGCTTGCGGTCCTGGTCGATCCAGCCCTGCAGCGTCTCGGCCACCAGGCTGTCCTGGCAGGCGCCGCCGATCTCGGTGGCGACTGCATCCAGCCAGCGACGCACCTCCGGTTGCTGGCCATGGTCGGCGACGAAGCCGGGCAGCGCCTGGCGTGCGTACGGGAACAGCACGTTCTTGACGAACGAGATGCTGCTGGTGGTGCCTTCGATGTCGGTCAGGATGACGCGGGGCTGCATTGATCAGGACGCCTGGGTCGGAATGTAACGGGGGAATTTCTGCGCGATGTCGGTGCCGGTGAAGTGACCGACCCAGCCATCCGGTTCGGTGAAGAAGCGGATCGCCACGAAGCTCGGCTCATCACCCATGTCGAACCAGTGGGTGGTGCCGTCGGGCACGGCGATCAGGTCATCCTTCACGCACTCGATCTCATAGACCTTGTCGCCCACGTGCAGGGTGAACAGGCCCGAGCCGGCGACGAAGAAGCGTACTTCGTCTTCCTTGTGGAAGTGTTCGTCGAGGAATTTCTTCCTCAGCTCGGCGCGGTTCGGGTTGTCGGGGGCGATCGAGGCCACGTCCACGCTCTTGAAGCCGCGTTCGGCAACCAGGCGGTCGATGTCGGCGCGGTAGGCGGCGAACACTTCGTCCTGGCTTGCGCCCGGGGCGACCGGCGCGGTGGCCTGCCAGCGTTCAAAGGTGACGCCGATCTTCTGCAGTTCGGCAGCGATGATCGCGCCGTCCTGGGTGTCCAGCAGCGGCGATTCGGGATGGGTATCGTCGTAGATGCGCAGTCGGCTCATGGCGGCAGCTTGAACGTCTCGGGGAAGGACAGGGTAGCAGGGTGGCATTGATGGCCTGATTCCAGAACGGCATCTGGCCGTGCCGGAAACTTCAGCTGCGCAGCTTGCGCAGCTCCAGCTCGCAGTGCAGCAGGAATTCGAACGCTTCCATGTGCCGCCGTGCTTCGGCCATGTCGCGGCCCCAGGCATACAGGCCGTGGCCGTCGATCAGGTAGCCCCAGAGGGTCTGCGTGTCGAGCAGGGCGTCGACCTGGGCAGACAGCACGTCCATGTCCTGGGTGTTGGCAAACACCGGGATGTCGATGGCCATCTCGTGGGTGCTGTTGCCCGCGAAGGCCTTCAGCAGTTCGTAGCCTTCCACCCGGATATGGCCCTGCGGTGCATACAGGCGCGAGGCGATGGTCTGCACCGGCGAATGCGTATGCAGCACGCAGCCGATCTCCGGGAAGCGGCGATACAGCTGGGTATGCAGCAGGGTTTCGGCAGACGGGCGCAGCGGGCGGCCGACGGCCTTGCCATCGAAATCCACGACCATGATGTCGTCTTCGATCAGGCGGCCCTTGTCCTTGCCGGAGACGGTGATCGCGGCGTGGCGGTCGTCCAGGCGGTGGGAAAAGTTGCTGCTGGTGGCCGGGGTCCAGCCGGCCTGGGCCAGTTCGCGGACGTTGTCGATCAGCAGCTGGGCCAGTTCGCTCAGGCGCGCGGTGTCGTAGGGGAAGGTGGGGGTGTTCATGGGGGCGATTTTACTGGATTCGGCCAACGGCTGAGCCCCTCGTGGCTGGCGTCAGAAGCAGATTCAGTGGGGTGGCCGGTCGGGTAGGCTGCGCAGGGGACGCCGTAAACCCGTCCATGGGGGCTTGGCCGCGGCATCCATGCCGCGGACACCCCTGCGCAGCCCACCCGACCGGCCAGGGACAGGTTCCGCGCGGCCAGCCACGGATTGAAGAAAGAAGGGCAGAAGCGGGTCGCTTCGCTGCGCTTGCTCATGAAGCGACGCGGGCGTTTGGATCGAGGCAGATCTGCCGGCAGATGAACAGGCGATTGGCCATCATTGGTGAAAGCGGTTCCGGTCGTGGACAAGCCTGATGCATCGCCGCCACGATCGAATCGGCACTGATGAAAGGGGGCTGCCATGGAAAGGAAGGCGATGTGGTGCAGGCGAGTTGCAGGTGCGGCGGTGGTCCTGGTGGTGGTGTCCACCAGTGGCTGTGTGACCGAGTGGGTGCCACGTACGAATGCAGCGGATTACAGCTACTCGACCGACTACTGCTCTACGGAGTCGAGAGGGCAGTGGCCGGTGAAGAACGAAGTTGCAACGCGAACCGTCTACGTAGAGAAGCTGGAGAAGTGCAGGGAAGATGACAAGAGCAAGTGCGACGTGGATGGAAAATACAATCGCGTGCAACAGCCGGAAATCGAGAGCTATGTGATGGATGTCAACGAGAGCAGCCGCCGCAGCGCCTACACCAGTTGCATGTGGTACTGGGGCTGGTCGGAACAGGAGCGCTGGCTGTGGCAGCGCAAACCAGACACGTCGCATTGACGCCGCTTCATTGCAGGGAAGGGCGCACGCGGATGCCGATGGTGATGCGCATGTAAATGGCTGTGTTGCTGGCCTTGTTGACCTGTAGATGCGCAACCGAATGGGCACGCTTCAGCGACCATGTCGATTCGCTGTGAGTCATGTTGGCGCTACAGGGCCGAAGCGAATGAGAAGTGGCCGGAGAATATGGAGATTGTCGACCGCACCGAGGAGATCGAGGTGCAGACCGTCTGCAAGGAAGGCGAGACATGCGACGTGGATGGCAAATACAAGAAGATGTTGAAGACGGAGCGCTACGCCGTAGACATCAACGCGAATAGAACCATGAACACTTAATGGGCTGCATGAGCGGCACTGGTTGGATACAGAAGACCATCTGGTTCAGCCGCAGGTGCCCCTTATCCCACAGCCGACACATCTCAGCGCCGCTGATATCCACGCATGGCGTGGATCTACTGGACGCGCCAGGACGCTGTCGGGGCGGGGAGGGGTGAGATTGCGGGGGCGTGAGCCGCATGGATGCGGCGATCGAGCTTACAGGGACGTACTTGCAGCGTCCCCCGCAATCTCACCCCTCCCCGCCAAACCCTCAGACCCGCTGTTGCTGTTGCCGTTGCCCCAGCGGGTGCAGGGCCGCAGGCCCTGCGATGCAGAAAACCTTACTTCCCCCGCAGGCGGCTGTGTTTGAACCCGTAGAAGAAGTAGATCACGAAGCCGACAAACGTCCACACGCCCATCAGCATCCAGTTGTGCAACGTCATCGCCGACAGCAGCGCCAGGCAGCTGATCACGCCCAGGCTGCAGACCAGCCATGCACCCGGAATGCGGAACGGGCGCGGCAGGTCGGGCTGCGTGCGGCGCAGGATCAGTACGCCGGCGCAGACCGCCGCGAAGGCGATCAGCGTGCCCATCGAGGTCAGCTCGCCGAGGATGTCCAGCGGGAACAGCGCCGCCAGCAGGGCGATGCCGATGCCGGTGATGACGGTGTTGATATGCGGCGTGCGGTACTTCGGGTGGATCTTGGTGAACACCGGCGGCAACAGGCCGTCGCGGCCCATGATCATGAAGATGCGCGGCTGGCCGATGATCATCACCAGCACCACCGACGACAGGCCGATCAACGCACCGATTTCCACCACCACCCGCAACCAGCCCAGCTGCGGATGCGCGGCCACAGCGGTCACCACCGGCTCATCGGTGCCCAGCAGCTGGTAGGGCACCAGGCCGGTCATGACCGCGGCCATCGCGATGTACAGCACCGTGCAGATCACCAGCGACAGCATCATGCCGATCGGCATGTCGCGCTGCGGTTTGTGTGATTCCTGCGCGGCCACCGATACCGCTTCGAAGCCGATGTAAGCGAAGAACACCATCGCCGCGCCACGCAGCACGCCTTCCATGCCGTATTTGCCGGGGCCTTCGTTGGCCGGGATGAACGGGGTCCAGTTGCTGGTGTCCACGTACTTCCAGCCGACCACGATCACCAGCACGATCAGCCCGGTCTTGAGGATGACCATGGCCATGTTCATCGCCGAGGATTTGCTGATGCCGACGTAGCACAGCCAGGTCAACAGCAGCACCAGGATCGCGGCGGGAATGTTGGCGATGGCGCCGGTGGGCCGCAGCTGCGCATCCAAGGGGGCGCTGACCAGCGCCGCCGGTAGATGGATGTCGAAATGGCTGAGCAGGCTGAGGAAATACCCGGTCCAGCTGACCGCCACGGCCGAGGCGGAGACGCCGTACTCGAGCACCAGCATCCAGCCGATGAACCAGGCCGAGAGCTCGCCGAAGGTGGCGTAGGTATAGGTGTAGGCGCTGCCGGAAACCGGCACCATCGCCGCGAACTCGGCATAGGCCAGGGCGCAGAAGGCGCAGCAGATCGCGGCCAGCACGAACGAGAGCATGATGGCCGGGCCGGCGTGGTTGGCGGCGGCCTGGCCGGTGATGACGAAGATGCCGCCGCCGATCACGGCGCCGATGCCGAGCGCGGTCAGGCCCCAAGGGCCGAGGTGGCGACGCAGGCTCAGGCCGTTGGCGTCTTCATGGGCGGCATGCGGATGCTTGGTGGCCCACAGTTGCTTGAACATGTGTGGTGGTCTTGTGCGATGCGCCCGGTGACCGGGCGCGGGCGGAAATGCTTGCGGATATCGACGGGCCGGCGCAGGGGCCGGCCCGTCGGGAGGATCAGGGCGACTTGGCCAGCTTGCTGTGGCGCATGCCGTAGCCGAAGTAGATCAGCAGGCCCAGCACGGTCCAGCCTACGAACAGGTGCCAATGCACCACGAACGCCTGCCAGAACAGGAACAGGCACGACAGCGCGCCCAGCGGGCAGATCACCCACACCAGCGGCACGCGGAACGGACGGTGCAGCTCCGGGCGGGTGTAGCGCAGGATCAGCACGCCGATGCAGACCGTGGCGAAGGCCAGCAGGGTACCCATGGAAACCAGTTCGCCCAGCACGTTCAGCGGCACCAGGCCGGCCAGCGAAGCGGCGATGACGCCGACCACGATCGTGGCCCAGTACGGCGTGCGGAAGCGCTTGTGGACCTTGCCGAACACTTTCGGCAGCAGGCCATCGCGCGAGATGGTGTAGGCGATGCGGGTCTGGCCCATCATCATCACCAGCACCACCGAGGACAGGCCGGCGATCGCGCCGATTTCCACTGCGGTCTTCAGCCAGGACAGGCTCGGGTAGGCTTCCAGCGCGGTGGCCACCGGCTTGTCGGTGCCCAGCAGGTGGTAGGGCAGCATGCCGGTCAGCACCGCGCAGACGATGATGTAGACGATGGTGCACACCGCCAGCGAGCCGAGCAGGCCGATCGGCATGTTGCGCTGCGGGTCCTTGGTTTCACCGGCGGCGGTGGAGACCGCATCGAAGCCGATGTAGGCGAAGAACACGATGGTGGCCGCGCGGAACACGCCGCTCCAGCCGAACTCGCCGGACACGCCGGTGTTTTCCGGGATGAACGGGTGCCAGTTGGCCGGGTCCACGTGGGCCGCGCCGATGCCCACGAACAGGCAGATCACGAAGACCTTGATGGCCACGATGATCGCGTTGACGAACGCGGACTGGGTCACGCCCACGTACAGCAGGCCGGTCACCGCCGCCACGATCAGCACCGCCGGCAGGTTGAACAGCTTGCCGGAGGCGGCGAACTCGTGCCCGTTCCAGGCGATCGGCGCCGCGCTCAGCGCGTCCGGGAACGGCATGTGCAGCGTGGTGGTGATGAAGCTGATCAGGTACGCCGACCAGCCCACCGCGACCGAGGCCGAGGCGAACAGGTACTCCAGCACCAGGCACCAGCCGATGAACCAGGCCATGCCCTCGCCAAGCGTGGCGTAGGAGTAGGAGTAGGCGCTGCCGGAGACCGGCATCATCGCTGCGAACTCGGCGTAGCACAGGCCGGCCAGCGCGCAGGCGATGCCGGCGAACACGAACGACAGCATGACCGCCGGGCCGGCGTGGTTGGCCGCGGCCTGGCCGGTGAGGACGAAAATACCTGCGCCGATCACCGCACCAATGCCAAGCATGATGAGGTGTTTCGCCGTGAGGGTCCGTTTCAACGTGGCTTCGCCATCCAGGCTGCCTTCGATGGGTTCGCCGGCATCGACGTGCCCGGCCGGTTCGACCGGCTTGACCCTCAACAGAGCTTTCAGCATGCAGTACTTCCTGATGATCGGATTGGGAGGGCCGCCAGTACATTGCCGGCGGCCTGGAATCGTGAAAGCCGTGCGAACGGCCCGCTGTACCTTAGCCAATGCTGAAGGCACCGCACAAGCGCAAACGCAACAATGAACGGCGATAATGGCAGGTATTTTTCCAGGCACCCCGCATTCATGAGCGAAACCACCGAATCCCTTGCCGCACTTGACGATCGCTTGCGCGGCCTGCTGCATGACTATGCGCGCAAAGAACCCGCCCACGACGCCCTTGCTGCCGAATTCAGCACATTGATCGACGATGCGGAAGATGCTTTCCGCCGCGAACGCCTGGCCGGCCACTTCACCGCCAGCTGCTGGCTGGTCAGCGCCGATGGCCAGCGGCTGCTGCTGACCCACCATCGCAAGCTGCAGCGCTGGCTGCAGCTGGGTGGCCACGCCGACGGCGACCGCGATCTGGCCCGGGTAGCGTTGAAGGAAGCCGAGGAGGAATCGGGCCTGAGCGGCCTGGTGCTGGATGATCCGGCCATCTTCGATATCGACAAGCACTGGATTCCCGAGCGCAAGGATGTGCCGGGGCACTGGCACTACGACGTGCGTTTCGTGATCCGTGCGCTGGGCGGAGAGAGTTTCGTGCTCAGCGAAGAGTCGCTGGAGCTGGCCTGGCGACCGGTGGCCGAGGTCGCCAGCGATCCCCAGTCGGACGAATCGATGCAGCGCATGGCGCGCCGTTGGCTGGCGCGCTGAAAGACGCATCCACGCCACGCGTGGATGACGCAATGCCGGACGCATTCCGCCGGGCCACGCCCGGCGACGTACATCTCAATACAGGATGCGGGTGCGCAAGGTGCCCGGAATCGCCGCCAGCTCGTCACGCACCGCGCTGGCCTGCTCCTCGCTGGCGGTGATGTCGATCACCACGTAACCCACCTTCGGGTCGGTGCGCAGGAACTGGCCGTCGATGTTGACGTTGTGCCGCGAGAAGATCTCGTTGACCTTGGACAGCACGCCCGGCACGTTCTGGTGGATGTGCAGCAGGCGCAGGCTGTCGGCGTGCTCGGGCAGGGTCACTTCCGGGAAGTTGACCGCGGACAGGGTGCTGCCGTTGTCGCTGTAGCGCACCAGCTTGGCCGCCACTTCGATGCCGATGTTGTCCTGCGCTTCCAGCGTGCTGCCGCCGACGTGCGGGGTCAGGATCACGTTGTCGTGGCGGGTCAGCGGCGATTCGAAGATATCGCCGTTGCCCTTCGGCTCGACCGGGAACACATCCAGTGCAGCGCCACCGATGTGGCCGCTGGCCAGTGCTGCATCCAGCGCATCGATGTCGACCACGGTGCCGCGCGCGGCGTTGATCAGGTGCGCGCCGCGGCGCATCTTCGCCAGCTCGGTGCTGCCGATCATCCACTGCGTGGACGGCGTCTCCGGCACGTGCAGGGTCACGATGTCAGCACGCGCCAGCAGGTCGTCCAGGCTGGCCGCCGCACGGGTATTGCCCAGCGACAGCTTGGTTTCCACATCGTGGAAGATCACCTGCATGCCCAGCGATTCGGCCAGTACGCCGACCTGGGTGCCGATGTGCCCGTAGCCGATGATGCCCAGGACCTTGCCGCGCACCTCATGGCTGCCGCTGGCCGATTTCGACCAGCCGCCGCGATGGCATTCGGCGTTCTTCTGCGGGATGCCGCGGGTCAGCATGATCGCTTCGGCGATCACCAGTTCGGCCACGCTGCGGGTATTGGAGTAGGGCGCGTTGAATACCGGAATGCCGGCCAGCTCGGCCGCATCCAGGTCGACCTGGTTGGTGCCGATGCAGAAACAGCCGACCGCGATCAGGCGCTTGGCCTCGGCCAGCACCTCGGCACTGAGCTGGGTGCGCGAGCGGATGCCGACGATGTGGGCTTCGGCGATGCGCGCCTTCAGTTCGTCCTCGGGAAGCGCCTTGGTGTGCGCCTCGATCTGGCTGTAGCCGGCGGCGCTGAACACCTCCACGGCGGTCTGGCTGACCCCCTCCAGCAACAGCACGCGGATATCCTGCTTCGGGAACGAGGTCTTCTTCGGCGACATGGGGCGGCACGGCCAGTGGGACAGGGGCTGACCACTATGCCAGATCGCAACGCCCATGGTGCAGTGCGCAATTGGTTGCAACTGCAGCTATTGAAGGCTCTGCAGGGCTGGACGCTGGGCCCGGCCACTGGCACGCTTGCCCGTTCTTCACGCCCCGCGCTGGACCGTCATGACCGATTCCCGCATCGCCTCGTTGCAGCAGGCCTGTCCCGGCCTGAAGCTGAAGACCGACCCTGCCGACCTGGAGCATTACGGCCGCGACTGGACCCGGCGCTGGACACCGGCGCCGCTGGCGATCGCGTTGCCGGCCACGGTTGAAGAAGTGCAGGCGGTGATGCGCTGGACCGCGGCCGAGGGCGTGGCGGTGGTTCCCTCCGGCGGTCGCACCGGCCTTTCCGGCGGTGCGGTAGCGGCCAATGGCGAGCTGGTGCTGAGCCTGGAGCGGATGAACAAGGCGCTGGACTACGATGCGGTCGACCGCACCCTGGTGGTGCAGGCCGGCATGCCGCTGGAGGCGCTGCACAACGCGGCCCTTGAACATGGCCTCATCTATCCGGTGGACTTCGCGGCGCGCGGGTCGTGCTCGATCGGCGGCAACATCGCCACCAATGCCGGTGGCATCCGGGTGATCCGCTACGGCAATACCCGTGAATGGATCGCCGGACTGAAAGTGGTTACCGTCACGGGCGAACTGCTCGAGCTCAACAAGGGCCTGATCAAGAACTCCAGCGGCTACGATTTCCGCCAGCTGCTGATCGGATCGGAGGGCACGCTGGGCGTGATCGTCGAGGCCACGGTGAAACTCACCGACCCGCCGCCGGCCAGCAACGTGATGCTGCTGGCGCTGCCCAGCTTCGACGTGCTGATGCAGGTGTTCGCCGCCTTCCGTGCGCGGCTGCAGCTGCAGGCCTTTGAGTTCTTCACCGACCGGGCGCTGGAACATGTTCTGGCCCATGGTGCGCAGGCACCGTTCGATGAAGTGCATCCCTATTACGTGGTGACCGAGTTTGCTGCCGGTGACGAGGCGCAGGAGGCGGCGGCGATGGCGGCCTTCGAGGACTGCATGGGCAACGGCTGGGTCAGCGACGGCGTGATCAGTGCCAGCGATGCCCAGGCGGCGCAGCTGTGGCGCCTGCGCGAGGGCATCACCGAGGCGCTGGCGCGCTACAAGCCCTACAAGAACGATGTCTCGGTGCGGATCTCGTCGATGCCGGCGTTCCTGGCCGAGACCCAGGCGCTGATCGGCGAGGCCTACCCGCACTTCGACGTGGTCTGGTTCGGCCACATCGGCGACGGCAACCTGCACATCAACGTGCTCAAGCCGGACGGCACCAGCGACGCGGACTTCGTAAGCCAGTGCGAGCATGTCACCAAGCTGCTGGCGCAGGTGCTGGCGCGCTTCAATGGCAGCATTTCGGCCGAGCACGGTATCGGCCTGGTCAAGAAGGGCTACCTGGACAGCACGCGTGGACCGGCCGAGATCGCGCTGATGAAGGCGGTCAAGCGCGCGTTCGATCCCGAAGGGCGGCTGAATCCCGGCAAATTGTTCGACCTTTGACACGGGCAAAGTCTTCACCCAGCCGTTACGCTCCACCCACCCAATCGATGAACTCCCTGACCATGATCCGTCCGTTCCTGCTGCTTGCCCTGTTGTCCCTGCCACTGGCCGGCGTCGCTTCGAGTTTTGCCGGCACCTCGGCCGGTTCGGCGACGGGCGCCTCTTCGGGTTCCTCGGGCAGCAGTTCGGGCGATGACAAGGTGGTGCTGGCTGCCCGCGATGATGCGGCTGCGTTTGTCGCCAGCGATGGCCAGATCCGTGGCGCGCGCCTGCAGGCGGCACTGGTGCACCTGCGTGAGCAGGATGCAGCTGCGCAGCAGCAGAGCGACCTGCAGCTGGCACGCGCCCTGCTGGCGCGTTGATCCAGCGCCCGGGTAGTGCCGGCCGCTGGCCGGCAACCTCATGACACCTGCGTGGAACGCTGCCGGGCATGGCCCAACGCGACGGAGGCGGATGGGCTGGCTCGCTGCGTTGGCGTGGCTGGTCATTCCAACAGCCCATGCCGCCAACCGCCTGCAGCTGGACCCGGCCAGGCTGAGCCCGGCGCAGCAGCAGGTCGCAATGCAGACACTGGCTGATGTGCAGTCGTTGCTGCCCGACGGCCTGCTGCGTGCCTTGCCCGCGCAGGTGCAGGTCGGCTGGCGTGACGACCTGCCCGCCAACGTGCATGGCCGTGCCTTCGCCGGGGGCATCGCGCTGCGCCGCGACCTGCTGGACGACGATGTAGCCGGTGCCCGACGCGCCCGGCGCAGTGCGCTGGTGCACGAACTGACCCATGTTGCCGACCGCACGGGGGCGCACTGGTCACGCAGCGCCCGTTGGCTTGACCTTGCAGGTTGGCAGCGCAAGCCCTGGCATCTGGGTCGCGGTGACAACGCCTTCCGCGACCGCAGTCCCGATGCCTACGAACTGACCGACCCGGCCGAGTACCTGGCGGTGAACGCCGAACACTTCGTGCTCGATGCAGAGTTCGCCTGCCGCCGTCCGGCCTTGGCGCAGTGGTACCAGGCGCATTTCGGTACGCCGCCCTCGCTGCCCGCGCCGCACTGTGCGGGCACCGTTCCGCTGCTGCAGGCCGATGCGGAAGAGGGCGCTGCATCGCTGCTCGCACTGGACCCGGCGCGGGTGTATGCCGTGGACTACCTGTTCGCCGAAGGCAGTGCGCAGCCGATGAGCCGCTGGGGCCACAGCATGCTGCGGCTGGTGATCTGCCGTCCTGGACGCGCACCGGGCCCGGACTGCAGGCTGGACCTGGAGCATCATCGGGTGCTGTCCTTCCGCGCCTTCGTCGGCGATGTGCAGATCTCCAACTGGCGTGGCCTGACCGGTGGTTATCCTTCGCGCCTGTTCGTGCTGCCGCTGCAGCAGGTGGTGGACGAATACACCAAGGTCGAACTGCGCGGACTGGCCTCGCTGCCGCTGCAGCTGGACCGCAGCGAGATCGCCAGCCTGCTCGAGCGCACCGCCCAGGTGCACTGGAGCTATGACGGTCGCTATTACTTCGTCAGCAACAACTGCGCGGTGGAGACGGCGAAGCTGCTGCAGGCCGGTGTCCCGCGCCTGGGCGAAGCCGGGCTGGCACAGCTGAGCCCGCGCGGGCTGCGCCGCCGCCTGGCGCGGCTGCACGCACTGGACGAGCAGGTGCTGGCCGATCCCGTGCAGGCCCAGGCGCAGGGCTACTACTTTGCTTCTGCGCGCGACCACTACCAGCAGTTGTTCGCGGTTGCCGCCGCGCAGATGGCGCTGCCGGCGCGCGATGTGCGCGCATGGCTGGCGCTGACGGCGCAACAGCGCGCACCGTGGTTGCTGCATGGTGATGTACGCGCCAGTGCCGGCCTGTTGCTGCTGGAACAGGCGGCGCAGCGGCGCGCGGAGCTGCGTGCGCGCGATGCACTGAAGCGACGGTTGCTGGCCAACCCGGACAGCAGCGCTACCCGCTCGCTGCGCGCGTTGCTGGAACAGAGCGGGCAGTGGTTGCGGCCGGGCCAGTTGCTGGCCGACGCTGGCTACGGCCTGCCGCAGGCGGACGAACAGGCGGAGGTGGCACGGGCAGCGGCCGCCGCCAGCGTACAGGCGGTACCCGCCTGGCAGGCGCTGCGCGTGCAGCTGCGCGCGCAGTTGCCGTCATCACAGCAGCGCGAGCTGGATGACATCGACCGCAATCTCGCTGTGTTGGGTGCGCACGTGCGTGAGCAGGCGGCCGCAGTGCCGCCTACTGGCGCGGCAGCTCGATGATGAAACGACTGCCGCCGCTGGTGCCCGGGGTGCAGTAGACCTGGCCACCGTGCGCATCGGCGATGGCCTTGACCACCGCCAGGCCGAGGCCACTGCCACCGCCCAGGCGCGATCGTGAGCCGTCGCCGCGCATGAATGGATTGAAGATGTCCGCGTGCAGGGCCGGGTCGATGCCCGGGCCTTCGTCTTCGATCGCCACCTGTACATGGGCCACGGTGTCATGCACGGCGATGCGTACCTTGCCCGGGTTGGCATAGCGGCGCGCGTTTTCCAACAAGGCCAGCAACGCCTGCCGCAACCGCGTCGGGTCGCAATGGGCGGGGTGTTCCTCGCGGCTGGTTTCCAGCTCCAGCACGAAACCGGCGCTGCGGAACGCGGGATCCACCAGGGTCATCACCGAATGCACCTCGGCCACCACATCGGTACGGGCGCGGCGCACGTCGAGGCGGGCGTTGTCGGCCAGGCTCAACACCCGCAGGTCCTCGATCAGCCGTGACAGGCCCTCGACCTGCGCCAGCAGGCTGCGGAACTGCGACTCATCGGGCTGGAACACGCCTTCGGCCAGGCCCTGCAGGCGGCCGCGCAGGATCGTCACCGGCGTGCGCAGTTCGTGGGCGATGGCCGCGTGCCACATCACCCGTTCGCTTTCCATATGCTGCAGGCGGCGTGCCATTGCGTTGAAATCGTCCACCAGCGCTGCGACCTCGCCGGGCGAGTTGGCCTCGGCCGTGGCGCGCGCCCCGAGATCGCCGCCAGCCAGCGCACGCACGCTGTCCACCAGTGAATTGAGCGGTGACAGGATGCGGTGGGCCAGTCGAAACGAGGCGGCAATCGCCAGCGCCAGCCCGGTCAGGATCACCCCGACCATCCAGGCCAGCTCCGGTCCGCTTGGCAGCCAACCTTCCGGCTCTTCGGCGCTGGCCGGGAAGAACTCGATCAGTACGGCGTACAGCAGCCACGAAGAGAGGATCACCATCACGATGACGCCAACGACCATCAGCGACATCGATACGATGATGTGCCGGCTGAGCCCGGAGCGGCGCATCAGCGGTCGGCCATCAATCGGTAGCCGACACCGCGCACGCTGGCCGGAATCTGGGTGAGACCCACTTCGTCCAGCTTGCGCCGCAGCTTGCTGACATGGCTGTCCACGGTGCGCTCCAGCGCTTCGCTCTCCGGCAGGCATTCGTGCATCAGCTCGCTGCGGCTGAAGATCCGTGACGGGGCCAATGCCATGCAATGCAGCAGCTTGAACTCGGTGAGGGTCAGCAGCAGCTCGTGGCTGTAGCCGTCGCCCTCCACATGCACCGCGTGGGTGGCGGTGTCGATCAGCAGCGGGCCCACGCGCAGGGCGCTGGGCGCATCCGCCCGCGGGCTGCGCAGCGTACGCCGCAGTACTGCACGCACGCGTGCCGCCACCTCCGCCGGGTTGAACGGTTTGACCACATAGTCATCGGCGCCCATCCGCAGCGCGGTCAGCTTGTCCAGATCCTGGTCCAGCGCGGTCAGCATGATCACCGGCGTTTCGCCGCGCTGGCGCAGCTGGGTCAGCACGCTCCAGCCATCCAGTCGCGGCAGCTGCACGTCCAGCAGCACAAGGTCCGGGCGCATGCTGCGATGCATGTCCAGGGCGATCTGGCCATCGGCCGCACGCAGGGTGCGCAGGCCCTCGCGTTCAAGGTAGGCAGCAAGGATGTCGGCGATCTCGGCTTCGTCCTCGACGATCAGGACCAGCGCCGCGAGGGCAGGGGAGGCATGCATGGCAAGGCGAGGCCGGAAGGTGCTTGTCCTCCATCGTATCTCCACAGTTCCTCCATCGAAACCCCATCATCGCCACGCACACTGCGCGCTTCATGATTCCTCAGCCGCGTCTGCGGCACTGTGCACAGCAATGAGAACCTTCAGGACTCCGGTCGCGCTGGTCGCGGCCTTCGCCTTGGCCATGACGGCCTGCTCCCGCCCCGAACCCACCGTCGAAGCCGTGCCGCGTGTCAGCGTGGTCACCGTTGGCCCGCAGGTGGTGCAGCGCGATGATGAACTACCCGGTCGGGTGGCGGCGGTGCGCACCGCGCAGATCCGTGCGCAGGTCGGCGGCATCGTGCAGCGCCGGATGTTCGAGCAGGGCGCGGAGGTGCATGCCGGAGAGCCTCTGTTCCAGATCGACCCGGCGGCGTTCCGCGCCGACGTCGATTCGGCGCTGGCTGCCCTGCAGCGCAGCGAGGCGGCACTGGGGCGCAGCCGGCTGCAGTCACAGCGGCTGCAGGCATTGGCGGCCGCACAGGCGGTCAGCCAGCAGCACCGCGACGATGCCAGTGCCGAGCATGAGCAGGCTCGGGCAGCGGTCAACGAGGCGCGCGCGATCCTTGCGCGACGCCAGCTCGACCTGCGCTACGCCACGGTCAGCGCACCGATCGATGGCCGCATCGATCAGGCGCTGGTGACCGAAGGCGCGCTGGTCGGCGTCGCCGATGCCGAGCCGATGGCGGTGGTGCAGCAGATCGACCAGGTCTACGTGGACGTGCGCCAGCCTGCTTCGCAGCTGCAGTCCCTGCAGCGCAGCGCGGTGGACGGCGAGTTGCCGGTGACGATCATCGGCGCGGCGGGTACGCCGCTGCCCGAGCGCGGCCGGCTGCTGTTCTCCGGTGTCAATGTCGATGCTCGCACCGGCGATGTGATCCTGCGCATCCTGGTCGACAACCCGGAGCGGCAGTTGCTGCCGGGCATGTACGTGCGTGCGCGGGTGCCCCGTGGTGCGCCGGCCAGCGCGTTGCTGCTGCCGCAGCAGGCAGTGCTCCGCAGCGCCGGTGGCCAGGCCTATGCCTGGGTCATCGCCGCCGATGGCAAGGCGGTGATCCGCACGCTGGAGGTGGACGGCAGCGTCAACCGGCAATGGCTGGTGCGGCACGGCCTGAAGGCCGGCGAGAAGGTGGTGGTGGAAGGCCAGGAGCGCCTGCAGGAAGGCGTACTGGTCGATCCGCGCGACTGGCAGGTGCCGGTCGCCAGTGCCAGCGCACCGCCGACATCCGAACGCCAGGGCTGAGCCCTTCCAGGAACCTACGACATGGCCCGTTTCTTCATCGATCGCCCGGTATTTGCCTGGGTGCTGGCGATCTTCGTCATCCTGGCCGGCGTGCTGGCCATTCCGCGGCTGGCGGTCGAGCGCTACCCGGCGGTCGCACCGCCCAGCGTCAGCATCTATGCCAGCTATCCCGGCGCCAGCCCGCAGACATTGAATGATGCGGTGGTTGGCCTGATCGAGCGCGAGCTGTCCAGCGTCAAGCACCTGCTGTACTTCGAATCGTCGGTGGACACCTCCGGTGAAGCGTCGATCACCGCCACCTTCAAGCCCGGCACCGACCCTGAGCTGGCGCAGGTAGACGTGCAGAACCGGATCAAGGCGATCGAGCCGCGCCTGCCGCGCAGCGTGCGCCAGAACGGCCTGTTCGTGGAGGCGGCCGACTCCGGGTTCCTGATGCTGGTGGGCCTGCGCTCACCCGATGGCAGTGTCAGCGAAGCGGCGCTGGGCGATTTCATGGCGCGCAACATCATCGAGGAGCTGCGGCGCATCGACGGCGTCGGCCGCGTGCAGCTGTTCGGTGCCGAACAGGCGATGCGGATCTGGCTGGACCCGACCCGCCTGACCGGCTACGGCCTGACCATGGGCGATGTCGCCAGCGCGATCGAGCAGCAGAACCTGGAGATCTCGCCGGGCCGCATCGGCGATTCGCCCGGTGTTCCCGGCCAGCGCATCACCGTGCCCTTGAGTGCCGAAGGCCAGCTGTCCACGCCCGGGCAGTTCGCGGCGATCGTGCTGCGCGCCGGTGCCGATGGTTCGCGGGTGCTGCTGGGCGACGTTGCCCGGGTCGAACTGGGCGCGCAGAGCTATGCCTGGGGCACGCGCGAAGATGGCTATCCGGCGACGGCCGCCGGCGTGCAGCTGCGCCCCGGTGCGAATGCGGTGCGTACTGCCACGGCGGTGCGCGAACGCATGGCCGACCTGCAGCCGCTGCTGCCGCAGGGTGTCGAATCCAGCATTCCGTTCGATACCGCGCCCTTCGTGAAAGTATCGATCCAGAAGGTGCTGCAGACCCTGATCGAGGCGATGCTGCTGGTGTTTGCAGTGATGTACCTGTTCCTGCAGAACTGGCGCTATACGCTGATCCCCGCCCTGGTCGCGCCGATCGCGCTGCTGGGCACCTTCGCGGTGATGCTGGCGCTGGGGTTCTCGATCAACGTATTGACCATGTTCGGCATGGTGCTGGCGATCGGCATCATTGTTGACGACGCGATCGTGGTGGTCGAGGGCGTGGAGCGGATCATGGCCGAAGAGGGGCTGCCGCCGCGCGAGGCCACGATCAAGGCGATGCGTGAGCTGACCGGTGCGGTGATCGGCATCACCCTGGTGCTGACGGCGGTGTTCATCCCGATGGCGCTGGCCAGTGGTTCGGTTGGTGCGATCTACCGCCAGTTCAGCGTGGCGATGTCGGTGTCCATCCTGTTTTCGGCCCTGCTGGCGCTGAGCCTGACCCCGGCGCTCTGCGCGACGCTGCTGCGGCAGGGCACACGTGGTCACCATGGCCGCGGCGGCGTGTTCGGTGCGTTCAACCGCGGCTTCGAGCGCATGACCGGGCGTTACCAGCAGGGCGTGGCGGCCGTACTGCGGCGCAGTGGCCGGGTGATGGGCCTGTTCGCTGCCTTGCTGGTGGCACTGCTGATCGGCCTGCATTGGTTGCCGGGTGCGTTCCTGCCGGAAGAGGACCAGGGCTATTTCATGACTTCCATCCAGCTGCCGGCCGAAGCAACCGCCGAGCGTACGCTGGCGGTGGTCGAAGCTTACGAACAGCATGTCGCCTCGCGGCCGGCGATCGCGTCCAACCAGGCCATCCTCGGCTACAGCTTTTCCGGTTCCGGCCCAAGTGCGGCGCTGACCTACACCATGTTGAAGGACTGGGGTGAACGCGGCGGCAGCACCGCATCGGACGAGGTGAAGGCGGCGCAGCAGGCCATGGCAACGGTCCCGGAAGGCGAGGTGATGAGCGTGATGCCGCCGGCCATCGACAGCCTTGGCCGTTCCTCCGGCTTCTCGCTGGCGCTGCAGGCGCGTACCGGACAGGGCCAGGCCGAGCTGCGCGCTGCCCTGCAGCAGCTGTTGAAGCTGGCAGAGGCAAGTCCGTTGCTGGCCGATGTGAATGCCGATGGCCTGCCGGCGGGCAGCAATGTACGGCTGGACATCGATCGCGCCAAGGCCGAAGCGATGGGCGTGGCGTTCACCGACATCAGTGCCACGTTGTCGGCGGCAATGGGCTCGCAGTACGTCAACGATTTTCCAAATCGCGGGCGCATGCAGCAGGTGATCATGCAGGCCGATGCGCCGTACCGGATGGAGCTGGAGGACGTGCTGAAGCTGTATGTCCGCAACAGCGAAGGCGGCATGGTGGCACTGTCCGAGCTGGTCACCCCGCACTGGACCGAGGCGCCGCTGCAGCTGCAGCGTTACCTGGGGTTCCCGGCATTGAATCTGTCCGGCACACCTGCCGGCGGGGTGTCCACCGGCCAGGCGATGGTCGAGATGGAGCGCCTTGCCCAGCAGCTGCCAGCGGGCTTCGCCCTGCAGTGGACCAGCCAGTCGCTGCAGGAGCGTGAGTCCGGCGCACAGGCGCCGTGGTTGCTGCTGCTGTCGATGCTGGTGGTGTTCCTGGTGCTGGCGGCGTTGTACGAGAGCTGGTCGATCCCGCTTGCGGTGATGCTGGTGGTGCCGTTGGGCCTGCTCGGCGCTGTTGCTGCGGTGTTGCTGCGCGAGATGCCCAATGACGTGTTCTTCAAGGTCGGCATGATCACGGTGATCGGACTTTCGGCGAAGAACGCGATCCTGATCGTCGAGTTCGCCCGCCAACTGCAACAGCAGGGACGCGGTCTGGTCGAGGCGACCATCGAAGCAGCACGCCTGCGATTGCGACCGATCGTGATGACCTCGCTGGCGTTCGCGCTGGGCGTGGTGCCGCTGATGCTGGCGCAGGGGGCTTCAAAGGAAACGCAACAGGCCATCGGTACCGGCGTGTTCGGCGGCATGGTCAGTGCGACCGTGTTGGCCGTGTTCTTCGTGCCGGTGTTCTATGTGGTGGTGCAGGGGGCGCAGCAGTGGCTTGCGCAGCGCCTGCGCCGACGCCGGCCGACGCCGGGAGGGAGCGTGGATGGAAAGCAGGTGGATGGAAAGCAGGAACGCTGAGGGCCTGTACGAGGCGCAGCTGCGCGTGTTGGAGCAGCAGCTGCGGGATGCGCTGCTGGACGGCGACCATGGCGCAGCCACTGCGCTGCTGTCACCGGTGTTGTTCATGATGGACGGGCAGGGCGGGCGGGTGCTCGAGCTGCCCTGGTTGAGGGACTGGCAGCAAGGGCGCCTGCAGATTCTTGCGCTGCAGGTGCATGCAGTTGAAACGTTGCTGTGTGGTCGGCTGGCGTTGTTGTCCGGCGATGTTCAGCTGCATGTGCATTGGCGGGGACGCGAACACGTGCAGCGCTTGCGCTTGTTGCGCGTCTGGACAAGCGCTTCCAGTGCCAGCGGCGCGCAGCTGCTGTCGATGGCGGTGCTGGCAGGCTGAACAGGGTCATGCGGCTTTCAGGCCCCGTTTGCGTGCAGATGGTAGGGTCCAGGGTCTCTGTAGTTTCGACAAGGAGTCGAGCCATGCGTGTAATTCCCAGTCTGTTGGCTGCCTCCCTCGGCCTCGCGCTGAGCGCCTGCCAGCCGGCCCAGGCGCCGGCCGCCAGTAATGCAGGCGATGCGGCCGCAACGCCGGCACCGGCACCGGCACCGGTGGCCGCCGACGCTGATGGCGGCGGCAAAGGCGCCGGCAACGAAACCCTCTATCGCTGCGGCGACCTTGATGTGCGCGCGACCTTCAACGGAGAGGACGCAGCGACGGTTGTGATTGGCGGGCGCAGTTTCGCGATGTCCTCCGAACGTGCGGCCTCCGGTGCGAAGTATGGCGACGGCAAGGGCAACAGCTTCTGGACCCGTGGCAGTGACGAAGCGCTGCTCAGCCTGAAGGGCGAGGCGGACCGCGAGTGTGGCGCGGTGGAAGCGACCGAGGGCGATGGCAGTGCCGGCAACGCGGCGTTCCGTGCCACCGGCAACGAGCCGGGCTGGCTTGCCGTCGTCGACGGCGATACGCCGGGCCTGCAGGTGGACGTGGATTACGGCGAGCGCCGTTTCACCGTCGCCAAACCGACCGAGGGTGCGGATGGCTGGGTGGGCAAGGCGGCGGATGGCACCGACATCAAGCTGAGCTTCCAGCGCACCACCTGCCAGGACGGCATGAGTGGCGAGACATTCGAAGCCAAGGCGATGCTGGCCGTGGGCACGCGCCAGTACCACGGCTGCGGCAACTTCGGCGGCAAATAAGAAAAAGGGGACGGAGGGGATGACGTTGTTTGTGCCATGAACGACGTCATCCCCTCCGTCCCCTTTTTTGCGTCAGCCCTCGCAGGGCTTCAGATCCAGATCGGGGGACAGGTCGTAGCGCAGGTTCACGCCGATCAACGCCTGCCGGATCGCGCAGTCATCGCGATGGCGGGCCACCAGGTCGGCAAAGATCTTCTCTCGATCGTCGCAGAACCTGGCGATGGCGGCCTCCAGCTCGCGACGACGGGCGTCGTCGTAGGGTTCTTCGCCGGCAAAATGCTGGCAGCTGTTCTCCCGTTCGATGAAGGCCTGCACATCGGCCGGCATGCCGCAGTAGATGCGGATGTCCTGCACGAAAGCGACGTCGTCGGGGACGCTGCAACCGGCGGCAGCCCGCGCCTGTTGCTCCTCCTCGGGGCTACCTGCCAGCGTCGCCACAGCATCTGCTTCATCTGCAGCCGGTGCAACCGCAGCGGCAGCGGTGTCCGCTGCGGCGGGCTGCGTCACCGCGTCCGCGGCGACGTCACCGGTGCTGTCCGCTGCGCGCGGCGAGCACGCCACGAGCAGGGACAGGCAGGCGATCAGCGCAGCGCGGTTAATCGGCACGGCCGGCAAATTCGCCGGTAGCGGTGTTCACCAGCACACGCTCGCCGTTGACGATGTACTCCGGCACCATGATCTCGATGCCGGTGTTGAGCTTGGCCGGCTTCGGGCGCTTGGTGGCGGTGCCGCCCTTCAGTTCCGGCGGCGTCTCGATCACTTCCAGCACCACCGAGGCCGGCAGCTGGATGGCCACCGGCTGCTCGTCGATCACCTGCACGTAGATGCCGGTCAGGCCGTCGGTGATGTAGCCGGCGTCATCGCCGATCACGTCCGCGTCCAGGGTGTAGGGCGTGTAGTCCTCGTCGTCCAGGAACACGAACGCATCGCCGTCCTTGTACGAGTAGGTGGACTGGCGGCGCAGCAGTTCGACTTCGACCAGGTTGTCGTCGGCATCGAAGCTGGCGTCGAGCTTGTTGCCGCCCGGCACGCTGTACATGATGAAGCGGAAGCGGACGTTGCCGCCGCGACCCTGCGGCGAGCTGCGCTCGATGTCGCGGATCTGGTAGACGCCGTTGTTGAACTCGACGACGTTGCCCTTCTTGATGTCGTTGGCTTTCATGATGATGTTGGTCGTTGGGGGAGGGCGCCGTCCCGGCGCCCGGGGGGAATCACTTCGGAGCGAGCCGGGTGGCGCCGTCCAGGCGGATGGTCTCGCCGTTGATGTAGGTGTTGCCGAGGATGTGGCCGACCAGGCTGGCGAAGTCTTCCGGCTTGCCCAGGCGCGACGGGAACGGGATCGAGGCGGCCAGCGATTCCTGCACGGCTTCGGGCATGCCATCGACCATCGGTGTCCAGAACACGCCCGGCGCGATGGTGTTGACGCGGATGCCGAAGCGCGACAGCTCGCGGGCCATCGGCAGGGTCATCGCCACCACGCCGCCCTTGGAGGCGGAGTAGGCGGCCTGGCCGATCTGGCCTTCGTAGGCGGCAACGCTGGCTGTGTTGATGATGACGCCGCGCTCGCCGTCCACGCCGGCCTCGTTGTGCTGCATGCGGTTGGCTGCGGCCTTGGCGACATTGAAGCTGCCGACCAGGTTGACCATCACCGTGCCCTGGAACCCGGCCAGCGGCATCGGGCCTTCCTTGCCCAGCACGCGGCCAGCGCCGAGGATGCCGGCGCAGTTCATGGCGACATTCAGGCCGCCGAGGAAATCGCAGGCCTGGTCGATGGCCGCCGACACGGACGCTTCATCACTGACGTTGACGTTGAAATAGCGGGCGTTGTCCTGCCCCAGGCCGGCAACAGCGGCCGCGCCCTTGGCGTCGTTGAGGTCGAACAGGGCGACCTTGCCGCCCTCGGCAACCAGGTGCTGGGCCACGGCCAGGCCGAGGCCGGAGACGCCGCCAGTGATCACGGCACGTACGGAAGACAGCTGCATTGCACGGTCCTGCAGGTTCAAGAACCGCCGATTCTAACGGAAGCGACGGCAGCCGCCGTTGTGCACTGCGCCGCCGGCCTCAGCCCAGTTCGCGGGCGCGGCGCAGGCGACGTTCGAAATCCGCTGCGGGCAGGCCATGGGCGAACAGGAAGCCCTGGCCGACGGTCACCCCCAGGTCGAGCAGGCACTGCCGTTGTGGCTCGGTCTCCACGCCTTCGGCGACCACGCCCAGCCCCAGGCTGCGCGCGATCGCGCAGACTGCCTCGCACACCGCCACGTCCGAACGGTTGCGGGGAATGCCTTCGACAAACAGCTGGCTCAGCTTCAGCCCATGGATGGGCAGGCGCCGCAGGTAGTTCAGGGCGCTGTAGCCTTCGCCGAAGTCGTCGATGGTCAGCATCACCCCCATTTCGCGCAGGCGGGCGAAGGTGCGTAGGGTGTCCGGCGCATCCTCGATCAGCACCCGCTCGGTGAACTCCAGTTCCAGCACGCTGCCGGGCAGGCCGAACTCGTCCAGCACCTGCCGCACCCAGCGGGCGAGATCCTCACCGACGAACTGCCGCCAGGACACGTTGACCGCCACCCGCACCAGGCCGAGCCCGTCATCCTGCCATTGCCGTACCTGCCGGCAGGCCTCGCGCAGCGCCCATTGGCCGATGCGCACGATGTCGCCGGTGTGCTCGGCGTGGCGGATGAACAGGTCCGGACGCATTGGCCCCAGCTGTATGTTGTGCCAGCGCATCAGCGCCTCGCAGGCGATGGTGGCGCCGCTGCGCAGGTTGACCTGTGGCTGGTACACCAGATGGAACTCGTCGCCATCGAGGGCCTTGTGCAGCCGGCTCTCGATCTGCAGGCGGTCATGCTGGCGCTGTGCCAGTTCCGGGGAGAACACCTGCCAACCGTTGCGGGTGCGGCGCTTGCACTCGTACATCGCCGTGTCGGCGTTCTGGATCAGCTGCTGCGGCCGGTTGCCATCGCGCGGTGCGCGGGCGATGCCGATGCTGGCGGTCACCGGGAACTCGTCGCTGCCCAGCTGGAACGGTGCCGAGAACGCCGCAGTGATGCGCTCGGCCAGCTGTTCGGCCTGGTCCGGCTGGTCGCGCAGGTCGCAGATCACCAGGAACTCGTCGCCGCCAAAGCGTGCAAGCAGGCCTTCGGTGCCGATCGCAGTGGCGATGCGCCGGGTCGCTTCGATCAACAGTTCATCACCGGCGTTGTGGCCAAGCAGGTCGTTGACCACCTTGAAGCGGTCCAGGTCGATGTACAGCACCGCCACGCGGTCGTGGCTGGGGCTGTCCATGCGCACGCCGAGGTCGCTCAGCACCGCATCGCGGTTCATGATTCCGGTCAGCGGGTCGGTGCGGGCCTGCACGCGCAGGGTTTCCTCGGCCTGCTTGCGCTCGGTGATGTCCTGCACGGTGCCGGTGATGCGGGCGGCATCGACATCGCCGGCCGAGACCTCGCCGATCATCCGGATCCAGAACGAGTGGCCATCGCGGCGCTGGCCCTGCAGCTCCAGGCCGAAGCTGCTGCGGTGTTCGATGGTGTCGGCCAGCGCCTGCTGCAGGGCGGCGCGGTCGTCGCTGCGCAGGCAGTCCAGCAGGTCGGGCATGTCCTCCAGGTCGGCCGGCTGGCCGACGATGCGCCGCGCTTCATCGGTGAGGTACAGGCGCTGCAGGCCGCGATCCCACTCCCAACCGCCGATATGGGCCAGTGACTGCGCGCGCGCGAACAGGGTGTTGTTGCGCTTCAGCTCGGTGATGTCACTGAACATCGCATAGACATGGTCGGCTTGGTCGCAGCCGTTGCCGAACACCGGCACGTTGGTGGTGGACAACCACAGCATGCGTCCGCGCGGGCGGTGGTACAGGCCGATGATGGTGCTGCGGATCACCCGCCCGGCCTGGAAACAGCGGCTGGTCGGCCACTGTGACTGGGTCAACGGGTGACCATGTTCGTCGACGATGATCCACGCTTCGGGATCGAGCATCGCGTTCAAGCCCACGCCGCCACCGGTGAGGCCGAGGATGCGATGTGCGGCCGGGTTGGCCGACAGCACGCGCAGGTCGCGGTCGAACAGGATCACGCCCTTGTCGATCGATTCCATCAACAGGCGATAGCGCGACTCGGCGCGCCAGCGCCCGCTCAGGTCGCGGGCGACGGCGACGATGCAGGGTTGGCCGCGGTCCTGGAAGCCGGCCGAGTGCACCTCCACCGGAAAGCGGCTGCCATCACCGCGCATGTTGGTCACTTCGATGACGTAGGTGTCGCCGCGGTTCAGCGCTTCCCACACCGGTTGCAGATGGTCGCTGGGCAGGTCGGGATTGAGCAGTTCGATCGGCTGGCCGACGATGTCCTCGCGCGGGCGGTCGTAGGCGACGATGCCTGCGCGGTTGACGTCCAGCACCACGCCTTCGGCGCTGAGGATGCTGACCGGGTCGGGCACGGCGTCGAACAACGCGGCATAGCGGGCCTGGGTATCCAGTTCGCGCTGCTGCGAATCGGCCAGCGCCTGCCGTGCCTGGCGCAGCAGCCTGGCCTGGGCCCGCGATGGGGAAGCGGCCAGCGCCGCATCCAGAGCGGCCAGCGCGACGTCGGTTGCGGCGGGTGCATCGCCGGTGGCCGGACGGTCGCGCGGGCCGCTGTCGTTCATGTCGCCGCCAGCGCCTGCCCGGCGCGGCTGGCGGTCGCGCGGCCGAGCAGTCCGGCCAGCCAGCGGCCGGTCTCGGCCAGCGACGGCAGGTCGACACCGCATTCCAGGCCCAGGCCCTGCAGCAGGTACACCACGTCCTCGCTGGCCACGTTGCCGCTGGCGCCCTTCGCGTACGGGCAGCCGCCGGCACCGGACACCGCACTGTCGACCACGCGCACGCCTTCTTCCAGGCAGGCGGCGATGTTGGCGATGGCCTGGCCGTAGGTATCGTGGAAGTGCACGGCCAGTGCGCTCATCGGGATCTCGGCAGCCACCGACTGCAGCATCGCGCGGGCCTTGCGTGGCGTGCCGACGCCGATGGTGTCACCCAGCGAGATCTCATAGCACCCCATCTTGTGCAGTGCGCGGGCCACGCGCACCACATCGGCCAGCGGTACCTCGCCCTGGTAGGGGCAGCCGAGCACGGTGGAGACGTAGCCGCGCACGCGCACGCCGTCGGCGGCCGCGCGGTGCAGGATCGGCTCGAAGCGGGCCAGCGACTCATCGATGCCGGCGTTGGTGTTTGTGCGGTTGAAGGCTTCCGATGCAGCGGTGAACACCGCGATCTCCTGCACGCCGACGGCGCGCGCACGGTCGTAGCCCTGTTCGTTCGGCACCAGCACCGGATAGGCGATGCCCGGGCGGCGCTGGATGCCGGCATAGACCTCGGCAGCATCGGCCAACTGCGGAACCCAGCGCGGGCTGACGAAGCTGGTTGCCTCGATCGTACGCAGGCCGGTGGCCGACAGGCGATCGATCAGGGCGATCTTGTCGGTGGTGGCCACGGCCTGCTTTTCGTTCTGCAGCCCGTCGCGCGGGCCGACCTCGACGATGCGGACGAAATCGCTCATCGCGGCACCCCCATGAAAAGCGGGGCGGGGCGGGCAGGGCGGATGGGATCGGCTGGGGTCACGACGGTTCCTGGGAAACGGGGGCGGCCCGGTCTTCGCCAGGCTGCCAGATGAGATACGCAGGCGGGTCGCACAAGCGGCCATGCCCGCGTCTGGTTACGGCGGAAGGATCTACCCGGGCAGGTGGCAGACCGCCTCGATGTTGTTGCCGTCGGGGTCGATCACGAAGGCGGCGTAATAGTCCGGGTGGTACCAGGGACGCAGGCCGGGCGCACCATTGTCGCGTGCCCCTGCGGCCAGCGCGGCGGCGTGGAAGGCATCAACCTGGGCGCGTTCGGCGCAGACGAAGGCCACGTGCACGCCCTGGCTGACCGGCGCCGCATTGCCCAGCCAGAAGAACGGCTTGCCGTGGTTGCCGAAACCTACGTGGTCGTGGGCACCGGTCTGTTCGGCGCTGACCTCCATCACCACGCCGATCTGCAGCGGTGCCAGCGCCTGCAGGAAGAAGGCCCTGCTGCGCGGCAGGTCGCCGCTGTTCAAGCCGATATGGTCCAGCATGTCAGGCCTCCGTGACCCAGTGCGGCGCGCGTTTGTCGAGGAAGGCACCCAAGCCCTCCTGGCCTTCGGCCGATACCCGCAGGCGGGCGATCAGGGCGGCATTGTCACGGTCCAGGCTGTCGCGATCATGGGCGTCGCGAACCTGCCGGACCAGCAGCTTGGCCGAAGCCGAGGCGATCGGCCCGGCCTTGTCGAGCAAAGCCAGCTGTCGCTGCACGGCCTCGTCCAGGCGTTCGGGCTCCACCAGCTGGTGGATCAGGCCGATACGCAGGGCGGTGTCGGCGTCGAAGTGCTCGCCGGTGGCGAACCAGCGGCGGGACTGGCGGCTGCCGATGGCCTCGATCACATAGGGCGAGATCACTGCCGGCAGCAGGCCCAGACGGCTTTCGGTCAGGCCGAAGCGGGCGGCGGTGGTGGCGATGGCGATATCGCAGCAGGCCACCAGGCCGACGCCACCACCAAAGGCGGCGCCGTGGACGCGGGCGAGGGTGGGCTTGGGCAGTTCGTCCAGGGTGCGCATCAGCCGGGCCAGGGCCAGGGCGTCGTCACGGTTGTCGGCCTCGCTGGCGGAGGCCATGCCGCGCATCCACTGCATGTCGGCACCGGCGGAGAAGGAGGCACCGTGGCCGGCCACCACCACCGTGCGCACCGTGTCATCGCGGCCGGCCGCTTCCAGGGCTGCGGTCAGCCGGGCGATCAGGCCGGCGTCAAAGGCGTTGTGCAGCTCCGGCCGGTTCAGCCAGAGGGTCAGGACAGCGCCGTTGCGCTCGATCTGCAAAGCATCGTTCATGGGATTCCGGGGGTTGCTCCATACCTGTATGGATCATAGCGGGCCGTTGGTCATGGGCCATGACGCGACGCGGGAATGTTAGAATCGAGAACCATTTACATCCAGCAGAGAACACGCTAGATGACGCTGTCCGAACTGCCCCTGCACGCCTCGGCCGTGGTCGATTCCGTGCAGGACCTGCATGCCAACGATGCCATCGCCCGGCGCCTGCGCGAGCTGGGCTTCGTCAAGGGTGAGGAAGTGCGCCTGGTGGCGCGAGGCCCGGTTGGTGGCGAGCCGCTGCTGGTGCAGGTCGGGTTCACCCGTTTCGCGCTGCGTATCAGTGAGGCCCGGCGCGTGGTCATCGACCCGGCCAGCCAGGAGGGACGTGCATGAGCGCCACCGCAACCGCCGCCCCGCTGCGCATCGCGCTGGTCGGCAACCCCAACAGCGGCAAGACCGCGCTGTTCAACCAGCTGACCGGCAGCCGGCAGAAGGTCGCCAATTACACCGGCGTCACCGTTGAGCGCAAGGAAGGCCGCCTGCGTGCGCCGTCCGGCCGCGAGTTCGCCGTGCTGGACCTGCCGGGCGCCTACAGCCTGCAGCCGGCCAGCCTGGACGAGGCGATCACCCGCGACCTGTGCCGGGGGTTCTACCCGGGCGAGGCCGCGCCGGACGTCCTTCTGTGCGTGATCGACGCCACCAACCTGCGCCTGCACCTGCGCTTCGCCCTGGAACTGCGCGAGCTGGGCAAGCCGATGATCATCGCCCTGAACATGGTCGACGCCGCGCAGCGCCGCGGCATCCAGATCGATGTGGCCGCGCTGGAGCGCGAGATCGGTGTGCCGGTGGTGGAAACCGTGGCGGTACGCAAGCAGGGCGCGCGTGCACTGGTGGAACGCCTGGATACGATGGTGCCGCACCTGGATGCGCCGCTGGCCGGCGTTGAGAGCGGTGTGGACTACCACGCGCAGGTGCGCGCGATCCTGGCCGCAGCCGTACGCATGCCGGCACGGACGGCGAAGATCGACGACACGCTGGACCGCTGGCTGCTGCATCCGGTGTTCGGCCTGATCACGCTGGTGGTGGTGATGTTCCTGATCTTCCAGGCGGTGTTCGCCTGGGCCACGCCGCTGATGGATGGCATCGAGGCCGGCTTTGCCTGGCTGGGTGAGCTGGCTGCCAGCGTGCTGCCGGCGGGTCCGCTGACCAGCCTGCTGACCGACGGCATCATCGCCGGCCTGGGCGGCGTGGTGGTGTTCCTGCCGCAGATCCTGATCCTGTTCGCCTTCATCCTGGCGCTGGAAGAGTCCGGTTACCTGCCACGCGCCGCGTTCCTGCTGGACCGCATGATGGCGGCGGCCGGCCTGTCGGGGCGGTCGTTCATCCCGCTGCTGTCCAGCTTTGCCTGCGCGGTGCCGGGCATCATGGCCACCCGCAGCATCCAGGACCCGCGTGACCGCCTGGCCACGATCCTGGTGGCACCGCTGATGACCTGCTCGGCAAGGCTGCCGGTGTATGCGCTGCTGATCGGTGCGTTCATACCGGCCGGCAGGATCGGCATCTTCAACCAGCAGGGCCTGGTGCTGTTCGGCCTGTACGTGGCGGGCATCCTCAGCGCGCTGGTGATGTCGTGGGTGATGAAGAAGTGGCGCCGCGACAAGAGCGAGCACCCGCTGATGCTGGAGCTGCCGTCGTACCGCATTCCGCATCCGCGCGACCTCGCCGTCGGCCTGTACGAGCGCGGCATGATCTTCCTCAAGCGTGTCGGCGGCATCATCCTGGCGCTGACCATCCTGCTGTGGTTCCTGCTGTCGTTCCCGGGCGCGCCCGCCGACGCGACGATGCCGGCCATCGACTACAGCTACGCCGGCCAGATCGGTCATGCGATGACCGCGATCTTCGCGCCGCTGGGCTTCAACTGGCAGATCTGCATCGCGCTGATCCCGGGCCTCGCTGCGCGCGAAGTAGCGGTGTCCTCGCTGGCGACGGTGTATGCGCTGTCGGCCGCCGATGATGATGCGGCGATCTCCGCACTGTCGCCGGTGGTGGCCGACGGCTGGTCGCTGGCTACCGGCCTGGCCCTGCTGGTGTGGTTCATCTACGCGCCGATGTGCATTTCGACGCTGGCCACCATCAAGCGCGAGACCAACTCGTGGAAGACGATGGGCTTCTCGGCGTTCTACCTGTTTGCTGCCGCCTATGTCGCGGCGCTGATCACCTACCAGGTGACCGTGGCGCTGGGAGGCGGCTGATGGATGCCGGCCTGCTGGTCCAGTACCTGATCATCGCGGTGGCCGTGCTGGTCAGTGCGTGGGTGGTGTTGAAGAAGCAGGCGCCCGGCACCGTGCGCAAGCTGCGCGGCGCGCTGGCACTGGCGCTGCTGAAGCCGGGCCGTGCGGCCTGGCTGCAGGCGCTGGGCCGGAAGATCGCGCCGCCGGCCACTGGCGGTGGCGGTGCGTGCGGCGGCTGCGACAGCTGCGGACCGACGCCGCCGAAGCAGCACTAGAGAGGCGTCTGGGCGCTGCCCTGGTGAGTGCGGACCTTGGTCCGCACTGCCGATTGATCATCCACGCATGGCGTGGATCTACCCATCCCCAGCGCTGCCCTCCAGCGGTGTCGGAATTGATCATCCACGCATGGCGTGGATCTACCCATCCCCAGCGCTGTCCTCCAGCGGTGTCGGAATTGATCATCCACGCAGGACTTGGATCTACGTTGCAGGCAGGGTGAGGCGACCGGTTCGCGGCGATGCGTCAACCTGCCCGCGTGCCAAGCTCCGCTGCCAGTGCCAACCAGCGTTCGCGCTGTTGCGGCGTGCTACTGCGCACCGGGCCCAGCCGGCTGACCCGCACCGGGCGGATGCCGCAGAACTTAAGGATGGTGGCGCGGATCTGGGTAATGCCCGGATCGCGGTAGATCCAGCGGTAGTACCAGGGCGGCGTATCCAGCGTGGTGATGACCCGCGCGCTGCGCCCCGCCAGTAGCCGGTCCCACCACACCGAATCGCGCCGGTAGCGAAAAGCAAAGCCCGGCAGCAGCACGCGGTCGAAGAAGCCCTTCAGCAGTGCCGGCATCGCGCCCCACCACGTCGGGTAGACCAGCACCAGGTGATCGCAGGCCTGGATCGCGTCTGCTGCATCCTGCAGGTCGGTTTCCAACGGCTGGATCTGGCGATAACCGTGGCGCAGCACCGGGTCGAACTGCAGTTCACCCAGGGCGATCAAGTGCACGCGGTGGCCGGCGTTGCGGGCGGCGGTCGCGTAGCGCTGGGCGAGGGCGCCGCACAGGCTGTCGCGGTCGGGATGGCCAAGCAGGATCAGGATGGAGCGGGACACGGCAGTCTCGGAGGCTGGAAGGCGACCGACGTTGCGCTATGCCCCAAGGGCAGAGTCAAACCCCGCCGGGGCAGCCAGCGGAGGCCAGCACGCAGGGACCATCGCCCTGTTGCAGCCATTGCCGCAGCTCGTCAGCCACATGCAGCAGCTCGATCTCGGTGCGGGCAAGGCGCTCGCGCTCGGCGGCAATCGCAGTGCGCTGGCGTTCCAGCAGGGCGAGCACGGCTGGCCAGTCCAGCTGGCCGTCGCCGCGCTGCAGGCGGGTGATGGCGGCCAAGCCGATGCCCAGCCCCAGTGCCTGTCGGATCAGCTGCACCCAGGCCACGTCCTGCTCGCTGTAGTCGCGATAGCGGTTCAGGCGCGGCACTGGCGGCAGCAGGCCGCGTGCCTCGTACAGGCGGATGGCCTTGGCGCTGGCGCCGGTGCGGCGGGCGACTTCGGAAATGCGCACCGTTTCAGCCCTGCATCCGCGCAGGCGGCATGACGGCGTCAGCGCTTGGCGCGGGCGGTTTGCAAAGGTGCATGGGGTGCGGGCCAGCGCTTGAAGGGGCACGCAGCGTAGCAGCGACAGTGCTTGCCGGACCATGCGTGCTGCCGCTAGCCTGCGTGCATGAACCAGACTCCCCTGCGATTGCTTATTCACGGCGCCTCCGGGCGCATGGGCCAGGCCCTGTTGCGGCTGGCCGCCGAACATCCTGATTCCCTGCAGATCGTCGCTGCGGTGACCGGCCGCGCGCCGGCGCAGCGGGTGATCGACGGCGTGCCGTTCTTCGCGGCCAGCGAGTTGCCGGGGGCGCCGGTGTTCGATGTGGCGATCGACTTCAGCCTGCCCGAGGGCTTCGATGCGCTGCTGGCACTGTGCGTGGAGCGCGGTGCGGGACTGGTATCGGGCACCACCGGTATTTCCAGTGTGCAGCGCCAGGCACTGGAAGCAGCGGCGGCGAAGATCCCGCTGGTGTGGGCGTCGAACTTCAGCCTGGGCGTGGCGGTGCTCGATGAGCTGGTGGAACGTGCAGCGCAGGCGCTGGCCGGCTGGAACTGCGACATCGTCGAATCGCACCATACGCAGAAGAAGGACGCTCCCTCGGGCACGGCGTTGACCCTGGGGGCCGCGGCGCAGCGGGGCGGGGCCGAGCCGCAGTACGCCAGCCTGCGCGCCGGAGACATCGTCGGCGAGCATCTGGTGCAGTTCACCGGCCTGGGCGAGCGCATCGAGCTGGTGCACCGGGCCACCAACCGCGACATCTTTGCCCGCGGGGCGCTGTTTGCCGCTCGCCAGCTGCAGGGCCGGGCGGCTGGCAGCTACCGGGTAAGGGACCTGCTGGACGGCCCCCTGTAACCGGTAGCGCCGGGCCATGCCCGGCGTCGGTGGCAGATCCGCCGGGCATGGCCCGGCGCTACCCTTGGGTGCCTGCATACGGCCCCGGATTGAAATGAATGCGCAATCGCCTGTTCATGAATGGCGATAACCGCTGGCGCGAGCGCCCCGGCACCGCTACAATTCGCACTCGCCGAATCACGAAAGCCGGACCGGTCCCAGACCGTACGTCCGCGCTTTTTTGCAACCGGATTTCCGTGAAGCGCAGGCGTGACTTCGGCACCCCCTCGGTAGCCAAAGTGAGAATTCCGTGACCCAAGCCGCAATCCTCGTCCTCGAAGACGGCACCGTATTCGAGGGCGAATCCGTAGGCGCGCCCGGCCTGTCCGTCGGTGAAGTGGTGTTCAACACCGCCATGACCGGCTACCAGGAAGTGTTGACCGACCCGTCCTACGCCCGGCAGATGGTCACGCTGACCTATCCGCACATTGGCAACACCGGCATGACCGACCAGGACGATGAAGCGTCCAAGGTGTGGTCGGCCGGCCTGATCGTGCGCGACGTACCGCGCCGCCCGAGCAGCTGGCGCAGCCAGGTGTCGCTGCAGGACTGGCTGATCCAGCGTGGCGTGGTCGCCATCGCCGGCATCGACACCCGCAAGCTGACCCGCATACTGCGCGAGAAGGGTGCCCAGAACGGCGCGCTGATGGCCGGCGACGGCATCGACGTGGAAAAGGCACTGGAAGCGGCCCGCAAGTTCCCGGGGCTGAAGGGCATGGATCTGGCCAAGGTCGTGACTACCGACAAGACCTACGTCTGGACCGAGGGCCAGCTGGACCTGGATGCCAACGCCTTCGTCAGCGTGCCGGCCCAGTACAAGGTCGTGGCGTACGACTTCGGCGTGAAGACCAACATCCTGCGCATGCTGGCCGAGCGCGGCTGCGAGGTCACCGTGGTGCCGGCGCAGACCCCGGCCGCTGAAGTGCTGGCGCTGAAGCCGGACGGCGTGTTCCTGTCCAACGGCCCGGGTGACCCGGAACCGTGCGACTACGCGATCGCCGCGATCAAGACCTTCATCGACGTGAAGATTCCGACCTTCGGCATCTGCCTGGGCCATCAGCTGCTGGGCCTGGCCTCGGGCGCGAAGACGATCAAGATGGGCCATGGCCACCACGGCGCGAACCATCCGGTGCAGGACCTGGACAGCGGCCGGGTGATGATCACCTCGCAGAACCACGGCTTCGCGGTCGATGAAGCCAGTCTGCCGGCCACGCTGCGGGTGACCCACCGTTCGCTGTTCGACGGCACCAACCAGGGCATCGCCCGCACCGATGTGCCGGCGTTCTCGTTCCAGGGCCACCCGGAAGCCTCGCCGGGCCCGCATGACGTCGGTCCGCTGTTCGATCGTTTCGTGACCCTGATGGCCGAGGCGAAGGCTTGATGCGCAGCGCCGCTCTGCTGCTGTCGCTGTGCTGCGCCGCGGGTGCGGCACAGGCTGCGCCGGCGTCCGCTGCGGACATGGACGCGCTGCTGCACACGTTGAAGAAAGACTCGGTCGGTGCGTCGTCGGCGGCGATGATGGTCGAGGAGGTGCCAACGCTCAAAGCGCTGGCCGAAAGCGATCGCCAATGCGCCCGCACCTCCATCCAGTCGTTCTTCTACGTTCATGCGCGCCAGTCGTTGATCAACAGCCTTGGCGAGGACGGTGACGTGATCGTCGCGGACTGGTCGCGCTTCCTGGCCACACCGTCCGGAAAGGGTTACCTGATCCTCACCCGCGCGCTCCCGGAGTCGGCAGCGGACGCGTCGGTCAACGTCAACGACGAGGCGTACGCCGCCGGATTCGACGCCTTTCTCGGCAGTACGTCCTTCAAGCGCCTGGATGCTGGTTTCGATGCAATGAGCGTCCCTGACGAATATGCGGTGAAACTGAGCCAGGGATTGCAGGACCAGTGCGGGATTGCGCTGAAACCCGAAGAGATTTCCTGATCGACAGCGTGCGATCACTCCCCCTTGTCACGCTGTACTGACTTAGAGAAGAAAATGCCCAAGCGCACTGACCTCAAGACCATCCTCATCATCGGTGCCGGCCCGATCGTCATCGGCCAGGCCTGTGAGTTCGATTACTCCGGCGCCCAGGCCTGCAAGGCCCTGCGAGATGAGGGCTACCGCGTGGTGCTGGTCAACAGCAATCCGGCCACGATCATGACCGACCCGGAGATGGCCGACGCCGTCTACATCGAGCCGATCAACTGGCAGACCGTCGAGAAGATCATCGCCAAGGAGAAGCCCGACGCGCTGCTGCCGACGATGGGTGGCCAGACCGCGCTGAACTGCGCGCTGGACCTGGCCGACAACGGTGTGCTTGAGAAGTACAACGTCGAGCTGATCGGCGCCAAGCGCGAAGCGATCATGATGGCCGAAGACCGCGAGCTGTTCCGCGTGGCGATGAGCGAGATCGGCCTGGAGTGCCCGACCGCTGCCGTTGCCCATACCCTGGACGAAGCGCTGGAGATCCAGACCCGCGTCGGCTATCCGACCATCATCCGCCCCAGCTTCACCCTGGGCGGCAGTGGCGGCGGCATCGCCTACAACCGCGAAGAGCTGATCGAGATCGTCAACCGCGGCCTGGAACTGTCGCCGACCACCGAAGTGCTGGTCGAAGAGTCGGTGCTGGGCTGGAAGGAATTCGAGATGGAAGTGGTCCGCGATACTGCGGACAACTGCATCATCGTCTGCTCGATCGAAAACCTGGACCCGATGGGCGTGCATACCGGTGACTCGATCACCGTGGCCCCGGCGCAGACCCTGACCGACAAGGAATACCAGCGCCTGCGTGATGCCTCCATCGCCGTGCTGCGCAAGATCGGCGTGGATACCGGTGGTTCGAACGTGCAGTTCGGCATCAACCCGGACACCGGCCGCGTGGTGGTGATCGAGATGAACCCGCGCGTGTCGCGTTCCTCGGCGCTGGCGTCCAAGGCCACCGGCTTCCCGATCGCCAAGGTCGCCGCCAAGCTGGCCGTGGGCTACACCCTGGACGAACTGAAGAACGAGATCACCGGCGGCCTGACCCCGGCCTCGTTCGAGCCGTCCATCGACTACGTCGTCACCAAGATTCCGCGCTTCGCTTTCGAGAAGTTCCCGGCTGCCGATGCGCGCCTGACCACCCAGATGAAGTCGGTGGGCGAGGTGATGGCGATGGGCCGCACCTTCCAGGAATCGATGCAGAAGGCCCTGCGTGGCCTGGAAACCGGCAAGGTCGGCTTCGACCCGACCGGCCTGGACCTGACCAGTGAAGACGATCTGCAGACCCTGCGCCGCGAGCTGAAGGCGCCGGGTCCGGAGCGCCTGTTCTTCGTCGCCGACGCGTTCCGCGCCGGCATGAGCGTGGAGGACATCTTCAAGCTGTCCTACATCGATCCGTGGTTCCTGGACCAGATTGAAGAAATCATCGCCGCCGAGACCCAGGTCGCAGCCGATGGGATCGACGCACTGGATGCGGCGCGCCTGCGCAAGCTCAAGCGTGCCGGCTTCTCCGACGCCCGCCTGGCCCAGCTGACCGGCACCAACGAAGCGGCCGTGCGTGCGCTGCGTCGCGCACACAAGGTGCGCCCGGTGTACAAGCGCGTGGACTCCTGTGCCGCCGAGTTCTCCACCGGCACCGCCTATCTGTACTCGACCTACGAGGACGAGTGCGAAGCCGCGCCGAGCAACCGCGACAAGATCATGATCCTCGGCGGTGGCCCGAACCGCATCGGCCAGGGCATCGAGTTCGACTACTGCTGCGTGCACGCGGCACTGGCGCTGCGCGAGGATGGCTATGAAACCATCATGGTCAACTGCAACCCGGAAACCGTGTCGACCGACTACGACACCTCCGACCGCCTGTACTTCGAGCCGCTGACCCTGGAAGACGTGCTGGAAATCGTCGAGCTGGAGCAGCCGAAGGGCGTGATCGTGCAGTACGGCGGCCAGACCCCGCTGAAGCTGGCACGCGCGCTGGAAGCCAACGGCGTGCCGGTGATCGGCACCAGCCCGGACTCGATCGACCTGGCCGAAGACCGCGAGCGCTTCCAGCAGCTGGTGGACAACCTGGGCCTGAAGCAGCCGCCGAACCGCATTGCCCGCAACGACCAGGAAGCCCTGCTGCTGGCGCGCGAGATCGGTTACCCGCTGGTGGTGCGCCCGAGCTACGTGCTGGGTGGCCGCGCGATGGAAATCGTCTACGGCGAATCCGATCTGGCCCGCTACGTGCGTGACGCGGTGAAGGTGTCCAACGATTCGCCGGTGCTGCTGGATCGCTTCCTCGACAACGCCGTCGAGTGCGACGTGGACATCATCGCCGACGCCCAGGGCAACGTCCTGATCGGCGGCGTGATGGAGCACATCGAAGAGGCTGGCGTGCACTCGGGCGATTCCTCCTGCTCGCTGCCGCCTTACTCGCTGTCGGCTGAAACCCAGGCCGAGCTGCGTCGCCAGGTGGTCGAGCTGGCCAAGGCCCTGAACGTGGTGGGCCTGATGAACACCCAGTTCGCGATCCAGACCGATGAGGAAGGCAACGACACCATCTTCCTGCTGGAAGTGAATCCGCGTGCCTCGCGCACCGTGCCCTTCGTGTCCAAGGCCACCGGCATGCCGCTGGCCAAGATCGCGGCCCGCTGCATGGCGGGCAAGACCCTGGAAGAGCAGGGCGCCACCAAGGAAATCGTGCCGGACTACTACTCGGTGAAGGAAGCGATCTTCCCGTTCGCCAAGTTCCAGGGCGTCGACCCGATCCTCGGGCCGGAGATGCGCTCCACCGGTGAGGTGATGGGCGTGGGCCGCAGCTTCAACGCCGCCTTCGCGCGCGCGCAGGAAGCCGGTGGCATCAAGGCGCCGCCGGTGGGCAAGGCGTTCGTGTCGGTGCGCGACCCGGACAAGAAGCGCGTGCTGCCGGTGGCCAAGGCCCTGCTGGCGCGTGGCTACAGCCTGGTTGCCACCCGTGGCACCGCAGCGTGGCTGCAGCAGCACGGCATGGACTGCGAGATCATCAACAAGGTGGTCGAGGGTCGCCCGCACATCGTCGATTCGATCAAGAACGGCGAGATCGTCTATATCGTCAACACGACCGAAGGCCGTGCCGCGATCAACGACTCGTTCTCGATCCGTCGCGAGGCACTGCAGCACCGTGTCACCTATTCGACCACCATTGCCGGTGCCAAGGCGCTGGTGGATTCACTGGAATTCCGCGGTACCGGCCCGGTCTGGTCGCTGCAGGAACTGCACAAGGAGTTGAACGCATGAGAGCACCCATCACGATGAAGGGCGCGCAGCGTCTGCGCGACGAACTGGATCACCTGAAGTCGGTCAAGCGTCCGAAGGTGATCGCCGCGATCGCCGAAGCGCGCGAGCACGGCGACCTGAAGGAGAACGCCGAGTACCACGCCGCGCGCGAGGAACAGGGCTTCATCGAAGGCCGCATCAAGCAGCTGGAAGGCGAGCTGTCGCACGCCGAGATCATCGACGTGAGCAAGCTCAATGCAGGCTCCAAGGTGGTGTTCGGGGCCAGCGTGATCCTGGCCGACGTGGAATCGGACGAAGAGAAGAAGTACCAGATCGTTGGTGATCTGGAAGCGGACATCAAACTCGGCCTGATCGCGATTTCCTCGCCGGTCGCCCGCGCGATGATCGGCAAGCTGGAAGGTGATTCGATCGTGATCGATGCGCCGGCCGGCCAGCGCGAGTACGAGATCGTCAGCGTCAGCTACCAGGACTGATCCGTGGCGACGGCGACCCTGCTGTTGCCGGCACGCAGCCGCTTTGCGGTAGCTGCATTGCCGGATGACGTGGCGCGCGCCCTGGGCCGCGCCACCACCTCGCAGGGCGACGCCGGTGAACGCGCGCAGCTGCTGCGCCACTTCACGGTGGCCGCGCCGCACTGGCCGGTGGCTGCGTTGACCCGCCAGCGTGACGTCGGCGATGCCGCCGGCGCCTGCTGGCTGCGTGCCGATCCGGCCTGCATGGTGCCGGACATGCATGGCGCGCGGATGATGGGCCACGGCGAAACGCTGCGGCCCAGCCTGGCCGATACGCTGGCGTTGCTGCCCGTGCTGCAGCCGCTGTTTGCGGATGCAGGCTTCGTGCTGGATGCACCCGATCCGTCACGCTGGTACCTGCGCCTGCCCATCGGTACTGAACTGCCGGAGTTCGACAGCCCCGACGAGGTGCTGGGTGATGACCTGTTCTCGCACCTGCCGCCGGGCGAGGCGGGCCGTCGCTGGCGCGCACTGATGACCGAAGCGCAGGTGCTGCTGCACACCCACGCGTGGAACCAGCAGCGCGCCGCGCAGGGCCAGCAGCCGATCAATTCGCTGTGGTTCTGGGGTGGTGGCGTGATGCCGGTATCGGTGGCTACGCCGCACGCGCAGGTGCGCAGCCGCGATGCGCTGCTGCAGGGCCTGGCCCAGGCCGCAGGTGTCGCGGTGGATGGCGAGCAGTCGGTCGATGCACTGGTCGACCTGCGCCAGCTGCGCTCGCTGCAGCAGCTGGGCAACGATGCAATCCGGCCGCTGCTGGCCGCGCTCAAGCGTGGCGAGCTGCAGCGCCTGGTGCTGGATTTCGAGGACGGCCTGCAGTTCCAGCTGGATCGCGGCCAGCGCTGGCAGTTCTGGAAGAAGCCACGGCAGCTTCACGACGCCTGAAGTGGTGGTAGCGCCGGGCCACGCCCGGCGGATGCCCTAGCGCAGTTCTGGAAGAAGCCACGGCAGCTTCACGACGCCTGACGGGGTGGTAGCGCCGGGCCATGCCCGGCGGATGCCCTAGCGCGATTCCGTAACGTAGGTCGGCAGTTGCCAGTGGCGCTGACCGGCGCCCAGGCAGTGCCGGCCGACGAAGGTTGCCGCCAGCACCAGGCGGGCTCCATCCCAGGCCCAATGCCGGTCTGTCCCGCAGCGGTCCGTAGCGCTTGCAAAGCCTTCTTCAAGGAACACGGCATGCGGGTAGAGCGGAAACAGCGTGGATGCGGTGATCGGCACGGGCGTGAAGGGCGGTCGGTCGCGGATCACCCAGCTGCCGGCTGGCCGGATGTAGCGGCCGGTCGTGCAGTTCAACATCGCCAGCACATGCGTTGCATCGATCCGCTCGATGCGCAGGTAGCGGGAAGAGGCTGCAGCGCAACCCGCGCCAGCCTCGGCGCGCGGTAGCAGTGCTTGCAGTAGATCGGCACGTTCGGCCAGCGCGGCATCCTCGTCGTGGGCTTCAACCAGCAGCGGTGGCGGCACCAGGCGAGGTGCCACCCGTGCGACCGGCACCTGCGATTCCGGCCGCAAACCCTTGCCCACCAACGCCCCGGGGGTGTGCAAGCGGCCCTGTGCCTCGTCCATCTTCAGCAGCAGTGCGGCATTACCGCTCTCTGCCAATGGCCATGCCTGGCCCGCCGTGTCGGTCATCCTGACCGGCCGCCCGCGCACCAGTGCATCCAGCAGCGCCTGCGCATGTGGTGGTGCCAGAGCCAGGCCGGCCTCAAGCGCATCCACCGGGCCGATATCACCCAGGTCCGCGCCATCCACATGCAGCCGCAGCCGGCCCTCTGGATGCACCCGCGGGCTGCGGGGCGCGCCGTCACTGCCATCAGCCAGCGACAATCGCGCCGTCACGGGGGTGTCTGGTCCAGCGGCACGCTCGATGAGCACGCCCAGCATCAACGCGGCCGGTGGGCCGAACGCCACCATCCGGCAGGTGCCTGTGTTATCGCATGCCAGGTGTCCGTTCTGTTCAAGGAACGTGAACTGCGCGGGCGTGCCGGCGAAGCTGACAGGTGCCAGCGTCAGTGACGCCAGCGCCAGTAGAGGAAATCGAAGCGTAGTCATGTTCCAGGTTTCCGGGTCAGCGGACCGTGCTGACCAGCGTCGGCAGCGTCCAGTGCCCGCCCGCCACGCCACGACACAGACCGGTACTGAACGCACTGCTTGGCTGGAATCTGCGGCCATCCCAGGCCCAGTCCCAGCCGGAAACGCAGTCGCCGATGCCGCGGCCCTTGTAGCGCGCGTACAACGTGCGATCGGAGCGCGAGAAGCCTTCTGCCTCCAGCGTGACCGTCTCAGGTGCGAACGGCGGCTGATCGCGCGCGATCCAGAAGCCATTGCTGTAGTTGTACGCGCCCATCTGGCACAACGCCTGCACCAGCACATGGTGGTCGTCCAACCGCTCGATCACCATTTCCGGCGTCCCCTTGTACTCGATCAGGCGCGGACAGTCGTCGTTGTCGCCGAGCGTGGCAATCAGCGCGTCGCGCAGCGCTTCGCTGCGGCCCAGCCCGCTATCGCCGGGGCGGCCGGCCGCCAGCGCGCCGCGCACGATCACCGGCTTGGCCACCGCGGCGGGCACGCTCGCTTCGGCACGCGTGCCGCGGCGTACCAGCGCACCGGGCGTGCCCACGCGCCCTTGGACCTCGTCCATTTTCAGCAGCACCGCGGCGGCACCACGATCGGAAATCGGCCAGCGCGTGCCCTTGCTGTCGATCACCTCGATGCGTGCCTGGCCGGGCAGGGCGGCCAGCAGGCCTACTACCTGCGTCGGCCGCAGCATCACTGCTTCGTCGGCCCCGGTGTCCTGCACTGGGCCCAGATCACGACCGTTCACGTGCAGGCGCATTGAACCTTCAGGCACTGCACTTTCGCCATCCTCGCCGACCCGCAGCCTCGCCTTCACTGCCGTGCCGGGGCCGCCGGCACGTTCCAGCATCAGGCCCAGCAGGCTGTCCGCCTTTTCAGGGCCGTAGCCGGCTGCACGGCAGGTGCCGGTGTTGTCGCAGGCCAGGAACCAGTCGTGGTGCACGAACTCGATACCGGGGGTTGGCGGCGTGTTTGCGGCCTGGGAAGCAAGTGGCAGGAGGCTGGCAAGCAGTACGGACAGCAGGCGGTACATGGCGAATTCCGTTTCAGAAGCGAACAAGCATGGGCGATCGCCACGCTTGCGCCAAGCCCGGAAGAGCCTGGCGAGCCGAGCGGGGTATCATGCGCGGGTCTTCCGCAACCCGGCGATGCCGATGTCCCTTGCCGCCGATGCTGCGCTGCCGTCTTCCGATACGCCGATGATCCGCCGTCGCGATGCAGTCGCGCCCGGTAGCTGGCCGGAGGGCACGCTGCCCCTGCTGGCCCGCCTGTATGCCGCACGTGGTGCGCACACGCCGGAGCTGGCCCTGCCCAAGCTCGGCAACCTGCATGCGCCGGAACTGCTGACCGGCATCGACGCGGCGGTGGACCTGCTGGTGCAAGCCATCGCCGCCGACAAGCGCATCCTGGTAGTTGGTGATTTCGACTGCGACGGCGCCACCGCCTGCGCGGTCGGTGTGCGTGGGCTGCGCATGCTCGGCGCGCAACATGTCTTCCACGCAGTGCCCAACCGCATGGTGCACGGCTATGGTCTGTCGCCGTCTCTGGTGGACGAGCTGGCTGCGCTGCAGCCGGATCTGCTGGTCACCGTCGATCACGGCATTGCCTGCCATGCCGGCGTGACCGCGGCCAAGGCGCGTGGCTGGCAGGTGCTGGTGACCGATCACCATCTGCCCGGTCCACAGCTGCCACCGGCCGATGTCATCGTCGACCCCAACCTCGACGGCGACGCCTTCCCCAGCAAGGCGCTGGCCGGTGTCGGCGTGATCTTCTACGTGCTGATGGCGCTGCGCCGGCAGATGCGCGAAGCGGGGGTATTTGCCGATGGCAAAGGGCCGGACCTGACCACGCTGCTGGACCTGGTGGCGGTGGGCACAGTGGCCGACCTGGTGGTGCTCGATGCCAACAATCGCGCCCTGGTCAGCGCGGGATTGCGCCGGCTGCGCAATGGCCAGGGCTGCGTCGGCCTGAAGGCATTGATCGAGGCCAGCGGCCGCGACGCCGCGCGCCTGACCGCCACCGACATCGGCTTCGGGCTTGGCCCGCGCTTGAACGCGGCCGGTCGGTTGGAAGACATGGCATTGGGTATCGCCCTGCTGCTCACCGAAGATCCGCGGCAGGCCCGCGACATCGCGCAGACGCTGGAACAGATCAACGCCGAGCGGCGTGCGGTCCAGCAGTCGATGACCGATGACGCCGAACACGCGCTGTCGCGGGTGGTGCTCGATACCGCAGGGCAGCGCCCGGTGGCGGCCTGCCTGTTCGATGCTGATTGGCACCCCGGCGTGGTTGGCCTGGTTGCTTCAAAGATGAAGGATCGCCTGCATCGGCCGGTGATCGCGTTCGCGCCGGCCGAGCCGGGCGCCGACACCCTGCGCGGCTCGGCGCGTTCGATCGCCGGCCTGCATATCCGTGATGCGCTGGCGCTGGTCGATGCGCGCCATCCCGGCTTGATCGAGCGCTTCGGCGGTCACGCGATGGCCGCCGGGTTGAGCATGCGCCTGGATCATCTGGCTGCCTTCGAAGCCGCGTTCGTCGCCACCGTGCTGGAAATGCTCGACCCGGCTGCACTGCAGCAGCAGGTGCTCAGCGACGGCGAACTGGCCGCGGACGAACTCGATCATCGCCATGCCGATGCGCTGCGTTTGGCGGGTCCATGGGGGCAGGGCTTTCCCGAGCCGCTGTTCGATGGCCACTTCGAAGTGGCCAACTGGCGCGTGCTGAAGGAACGGCATCTGAAGCTGGAACTGCGCCTGCCCGGCGTACCCGGCACGATCAACGCGATCCATTTCGGCGGCTGGCACGGCAATGCGCCCGGTCGCCACGTGCATCTCGCCTACCGGCTCGCCTGCGATGACTATCGTGGCGGCGCCGCCATCCAGCTGATCGTCGAGCACTGCCTGCCGGCGTAGTCCATGCCGGGCATGGCCCGGCGCTACCGCTTCGGAAGGGTCAGCGTACGTCGGTCACCCGCGTCGGCAGTTCCCAGGTACCCCCGGGAACGCCGCGACACAGGCCGCCACTGATCGCCGAGGTCGCGACGAAGCGGGTGCCATCCCAGGACCACGTTTCATCCGACACACAGTCGGCCAGACCGCGGCCCTTGTGCGAGGCGACGATCTGCCCGTCGCCGTAGTCGATCGCGTCGCTGGTCACCCATTGCGGCTGGTAGGGCGCTTTCTCACCGATGACCCAGTAGCCATCACCGCTGTTGTAGGCCGCGCGCCAGCAGGGGACGTTGACCAGCAGATGCTTGGCGTCCAGGCGCTGGATCTGCAGTGGTGAATTGCTGATCGGAAGATCCGGGTCGGTGTCGAGCAGGCCTTCGCAGCTGGGTTCTACCAGAGTGGCGCGCAGCGCCGCACGCAGCGCCGGCGAGGCGGCCAGCTTGGAAAACGCCGGGTCGTCCGGTGGCGTCGACAGCGTCGCTGCCTTGCGCACCACGGGTTTGGCAACGGCGGCAGGCACGCTGCTTTCGGCAGCGGCCCCCTTGCGCATCACCGCGCCCGGCGTGCCCACGCGGCCCTGGAACTCGTCGGTCTTCAACAGCACAGCCGCTGCGCCCTTGTCCGACAGCGGCCACGTGTGGCCGGCGCCATCGACAACCGCGATGCCACCATCGCGCACCAGCGCGGACAGCACTGCGCTGGTCTGTGCCGCGCTGAGCACATGGACACCCGGCTCCGTGGCCGGCGCCAGCACACCGAGGTCACGCTGCTGGATGCGCAGGTGCAGCGCGCCCTTGGGCTGCGGCTGGTCATCGATCGGCTGCAACGACATCCGACCGCTGATGGCCTGATTGGGGCCGCCCGCCCGGGTCAGCAGCACGCTCAGGGTGCTGTCATCGCCACTGGCGTAGCCGGCCGCGCGGCACGTGCGCGTGTTGTCGCAGGCCACGACCCAGTCGTGATGCTGGAAATAGAGGCCTGCAGGCGCATCGACGGCGCCGGCGGCCAACGGCCAGCACAGGGCCAGCAGGGTGGGAAGCAGGGGAGAACGCATGGGCATCCTTGCACGGGATCGGGAAGTCGCACATGGTGCGCCCAGGGGCAGCGAAGAACCAGCATGGAATCACGTTAACCCCGTCCACCCGGTTGGTGCGTTCAAGCAGTCACGATCCCACTGGAGTCCTGTCATGGTCTTCGCCCGTTGCTGCGCTGTGTTGTTGCTGGCCCTTGCGGCCTGGCCTGTCGGCGCTCAGGCGCCCCGAATTGCTCGACCGCAGGCAACCACTCCGCTCCTGATCGCGCCCGCCGCCGAGCAGCCCGTGCAGCTGCGACATGCCGGCATCGAAGGCGAGGTCCAGGCCGGTATCGCCCAGACCCGTATCACCCTGGAGTTCCATAACCCCAACCAGCGCGTGCTGGAAGGCGAGCTGCAGTTCCCGCTGGCCGAGGGCCAGCAGATCACCGGGTTCGCCCTGGACATCAACGGCGAGTTGCGCGAGGCAGTACCGGTGCCCAAGGACCGCGGTCGTCAAGTGTTCGAGGAGATCGCCCGCCGTGGTGTCGACCCGGGCCTGCTGGAGCAGACCGCCGGCAACCAGTTCCGGCTGCGCGTGTATCCGCTGCCGGCCGGCGGCAGCCGCCGCGTGCAGTTGGTCGTACGCGAGCCGCTGGCATATGCCGGGCAGGGCTGGCGTTGGACACTGCCGCTGCAGTTCGTCGCCGGCGCCGCAGCCGTCGAACTGGACGTGCGGGCACCGAAGGGGGCTGAGGCAGGAAGCGCGCCGTTCCGCATCGCCGATGGCCGCCTGCACTGGCAAGGACGTGGCGCGCAGTTGCCGGCCCAGCTGCAATGGACGCTGCTGGCCGAGCGCAAGGCACAGGTGCAGGTTGCACGCTGGCAGGACGGTCACTACCTGTTGGCGCAGCTGCCGGTGCCGACGTCGACCGCGCCGCGCCGTGTGCCGTCGGAGGTGGGGCTGCTGTGGGACGGTTCGGGTTCCGCAGGCCAGCGCGACCGCACCCGCGAGTTCGCGCTGCTGGATCGCTACTTTGCTGCGATGGGCGAGGGCAACGTCGCGCTGACCGTGCTGCGTGATCGCGCCGAGCCTGTGCGTCGTTTCCGTATCCGCAGGGGTGACTGGAGTGAACTGCGGCGCGCGTTGATGGCGGTGCAGCCGGATGGCGCCAGCGCGCTGGCGCAGTGGCAGCCGCAGCCCTCGGTGAAGGAGTACCTGATGGTCAGCGACGGCCTGCTGACCTATGGGCCGGAAGCACTGCCGGCGTTGGCCGCCGATCAGCGCCTGTTTGCGGTCAGCAGTGCCGGCGCACGCACCGATGCCACCCGCCTGCGCGGTTGGAGCGAGGCGCATGCCGGCAGTTTCGTGGCGCTCGGCAGCGATATCGATGCCGCTGCGCGGGAGCTGCTGTCGATGCCGCTGGATATCCAGATCGATGCCGGCCGTGGTGTGCAGGACGTGGTGGTCGACCGCCGCAGCCAGGCCCAGGGCTGGCTGTGGTTGCATGCGCGGTTGGCGGCCGAAGGTGTGCCGATGCGGGTGCGCATTGCCGGTGGGCAATGGCAGGCACTGCCGGAGAGCTCCACCAGCGCCGATGGCGATCTGCTGGCCGGCCTGTGGGCACAGGCACGCCTGCAGCAGTTGTCGACCGATCGGCGCGGCAATCGCGAGGCGATGCAGCGCCTGTCGCAGCAGTTCAGCCTGGTGGGCCCGGACACTTCACTGATCGTGCTGGAAACGCTGGACGACTACCTGCGCTACGCGATCCGCCCCGCAGGTGCCTTGCGCGCCCAGTACGACCAGCGCTTCGCACGCCAGGTTGCAGATCGCGATGCCGCCGACCGTCAGCGCCTGGACAAGGTGGTGACGCAGTGGCAGCAGCGCCAGCAATGGTGGAGCCGCCGTTGGCCGAAGGGCATGCGCGTGCAGGCGAAGGCGCTGGAAGTGGTCGGTCAGGACGCGTACGCGGCTGCCCCGGTGGCGATGCTCGCCGCGCCTCCTCCCGCGCCAGCGCCGATGGCCGTTGCCGCCGAGCAGCGGGCGGAGTCCAGCAGCGCGCGCGCCCGTCGATCGCCGCCGCGGCAGGCACCTGCGGGCCTGGAGGCCGCGATGGATGCCGTTGCCATCGAACCCACGGCGTCCAATGCACCGGCCGCCGCCAATGACGGTCAGCTGGGAATCCGGTTGGCCGCCTGGCAATCGGATTCGCCGGTTGCCCGCCGCCTGCGCCAGGGGCCGTCGTCGCAGCTGTACGACCGCTATCTGGCCGAGCGCGCTGCGAACGCCAACAGCAGTGCGTTCTTCCTCGACGTGGCCGATCTGCTGATCGAACAGGGGCAGCGCGACCTTGCCCTGCGCGTGCTGTCCAACCTGGCCGAGATGGAGCTGGACAACCGCCATCTGCTGCGCGTTCTCGGCTATCGCCTGCTGCAGGCCGATGCACCCGCACTGGCGGTGCCGGTGTTCGAGCAGGTGCTGGCGATGGGGCAGGAAGAACCGCAGAGTTTCCGTGATCTGGGCCTGGCGCTGGCCGCAGCGGGCAAGCCGCAGCAGGCGCTGGCGCCGCTGTACCAGGTGGTCGTGCGGCCGTGGGATGGTCGTTTCGACGGCATTGCGCTGATCGCCCTGGATGAACTGACCAACCTGGTGGCCGGCAGCACGCCGCGCCTGGATACCACCGGCATCGACCCGCGCCTGCTGCAGGCGATGCCGCTGGACCTGCGCGTGGTGCTGGCCTGGGATGCCGACAACAGCGACATGGACCTGTGGGTCACCGACCCGAACGGCGAGCGTGCGTACTACGGCAACCGCCTGACCTACCAGGGTGGGCAGATGTCGCAGGACTTCACCGGTGGCTATGGTCCGGAACAGTTCTCGCTGCGCAACGCCAAGCCGGGCAAGTACAAGGTGGAGGCGAACTACTTCGGCAGCCGCCAGCAGCTGGTAACCGGTGCCACGACGCTGATGCTGCGCCTGACTACCCATTGGGGCACGCCGAAGCAGAAGGACCAGATGATCACGATGCGGCTGAAGGATCGTGCCGAGACGGTGCTGGTTGGCGAGTTCGAGGTGCGGTAGCGCCGGGCCATGCCCGGCGGCCGGCGCTGTGATCCTGCGTGATGCTCACTGCGCCGTTGCGATCGGCACGCAACCCGAACAGCGGCCGCAGCCAGCGCACACGGCGCACCAGCAGTTCGTGGATCAGCAGGCAGCCGGCGACGGTGCCGACAATCACCAGCGCCGGCTCCAGCCATGCGCCCAGCTGCAAGGGCCTCAACCAGTACAACAGCATGATCAGCACGGTCTGGTGCAGGATGTACCAGCTGAACACCGCCTCGCGGCAGTAGCCCAGGCCACGCCATGGCCGCGCCAGCAGGACCTGCGCCCATCCGAAGAGGGCCAGCAGGGAACACCAGGTGTACAGCGCTCGGCCAACGTGCTCGGCCTGCGCCCACGGCAGCGCCAGCACCCACTGCGGCAGATCGCCGAGGTCGGGCATCCGCCCCAACGCGCGGATGCCCAGTTCGACAGTCAGCCCGACAACGGCCAGCGCCAGGGTCAACCGCCGGCCGCGCACCAGCAGATCCCAGCCGCGCTGCCAGCGCGCGGCGAGGAAGCCGCCGAGGAACAGGGGCAGCGATTCGGCGTGGACGTACAGGTCATCGACCAGCGCATGGGTTGGCGGGTGGGTGGGCAGGATCACCAGCAGTGCCCACGCCAGCCACAGCACCGGCAGCAGCAGGCCCAGCGTGGCCACCCAGCGGTCGCCTGCAGGCAGGCCCGGCAGGCGGTGGCGCAGCGGCCGCACTACGCTGGCCAACACGATCGCCAGCAGCGTGTAAGGGATCAGATAGGCCAGGTACCACAGGTGGTTCCAGGTGAAGCCATAGGCGGCACCGGTGAAGCTGGCTCCCGGCCACGGCCGGAATTGCCAGTAGCGCCACAGGAATGCGCCGAGCCCTGGCGTGACGTCGCCCTTGTCCACCGCTTCACAGTAGGCCTGCAGCGAAACGACCGCGACGATGCCGAACAACAGCGGCAACAACAGCCGCCCGCCGCGCCGCAACGCGAACCGCCAACGGCCCTGCGCGGGCAGGCACAGGCCCAGCGCGATGCCGGAGATGGCAAACAGCAGCGGCATGCGCCAACGATTCAGCGCGATCATCGGCCATTGCAGCCACTCCGCGGTGTGGACGCTCTTGAGGTGGAAGTCCCATCCGGCCACGTAGGCCATGGCCACGTGGTAGAGGATCAACAGCCCGAAGGCACCGATACGCAGGGTGTCGAGGTCGTGGCGGCGGGTCATGGCGGTATCCGTGTTGGCGTCCTCACAGAGTGGAAGTCCTCGTGGGCTGTCGCCAGCAGCAAGGGGCGGTTGGATGCCCTGCAGGGCCCAATGGCGGGGCGGGGGGACGAATGGCGTACGTCAGCGGGGCTGCGGTTGGCGATAATCCAGTGATGGATGAGTACAACCAGCAGGATCCGGACGTGCGTGGCGAATCGATGGGCAACGGCAGGCAAGGGCGGCAGGCAGCCGTGTTCTGGGTCGTACTGTTCCTGGGGACGGCGGCGGCCAATGTGCTGGCCAAGGCCATGATGGCGGCGCGCGATGGGCTGCCCTCCCAATGGATGGCGGCCACGATTGACGAGTTCAGCAGTGCGCTGGTGTCGCTGCTGCTGTTGGCGGTGCTGATCCGCGCCGCGTCGCGCTGGCCGCTGCACGCCGATACCTGGCGACAACGCTTGGCGCCGTATCTGCTGGGCGCGGTTGCGTGGTGGCTGCTGCATGTGAGTGTGATGGTCCTGCTGCGCAAGGCCGCCCACGCCGTGCTTGGCAGCCACTACACCTTTGGGGACTGGCCGGCGCAATGGTTCTACGAGTTCTTCAAGGACATCCAGACCTATGCGCTGCTGGTCTCGGCAGTCCATGCCCTGGCCTGGTTCGGCCGCCGCCGCCAGGGTGAAGCGACCCTGCTTGCCGCCCCCGATGAGGGCCCGCCGGTCGAACCGGTCGATCGCCCCGACCATTTCCTTGTGCGCAAGCTGGGCAAGGAGTTCCTGGTGGCCACGGCCGACGTCGAGTACGCCCAGGCCGCCGGCAACTATGTGAACCTGCGGGTGCGCGGGCATGACTACCCGCTGCGGATCACCATGGCAGTGCTGGAGGCGCGGCTGGACCCGGTCCTGTTCCTGCGCAGCCACCGCAGCTGGCTGGTCAACCGTGATCAGCTGCGCTCGATCGAGCCGCTGGATGGGGGCGAGGCCTTGCTGCACATGGCCGATGGGGCCAAGGTACCCTGCAGCCGGCGGCAGCTGCCGCTGCTGCGCCAGGCCCTGGGCGGGTAGGGGCGTGTCGGGGCGGGACCGGCTTCTGCGCCGGTTCACCCCGGCCTGCGGTATCATTTGCAGTCATCTTTTGAATGCATAACCGCCGACATGATCGAACTGAATCCTGTCCGCCAGCGCATCGCCGATCTGACCGATCGCGTGTTGTCGCTCCGGGGGTATCTTTGACTACGACGCCAAGAAAGAGCGTCTTGAGGAAGTAACGCGGGAGCTGGAAAGCCCCGACGTCTGGAACAACGCCGAGTACGCCCAGAACCTGGGGCGCGAGCGCTCGACCTTGGAAAAGACCGTGGGCGGCATCGCCGCGGTGCTGGAAGGCCTGAGCGACGCCACCGAACTGCTGGAGCTGGCCGAGTCCGAGCAGGACGAGGACACCGCGCTGGCCGTGGTGGCCGACCTGGACAAGCACCAGGCGCACGTGGAGAAGCTGGAGTTCCAGCGCATGTTCTCCGGGCAGATGGACAACGCTCCGGCGTTCGTCGACATCCAGGCCGGTGCCGGTGGTACCGAAGCCCAGGACTGGGCCGAGATCCTGCTGCGCATGTACCTGCGCTGGTGTGAATCGCGTGGCTGGAAGACCGAGCTGATGGAAGTGTCCGGTGGCGACGTCGCGGGCATCAAGTCGGCCACGCTGCGCGTGGAAGGCGACTACGCCTATGGCTGGCTGAAGACCGAGACCGGCGTGCACCGCCTGGTGCGCAAGTCGCCGTTCGACTCGGACAACCGCCGCCATACCAGCTTCACCTCGGTGTTCGTGTCGCCGGAAGTGGACAACAACATCGAAATCGACATCAACCCGGCCGATCTGCGTACCGACGTGTACCGCTCGTCCGGTGCCGGTGGTCAGCACGTCAACAAGACCGAGTCGGCGGTGCGTATCACCCACATCCCGACCAACACGGTCGTGGCTTGCCAGACCGGCCGTAGCCAGCACCAGAACCGCGACAACGCGATGAAGATGCTGGCCGCCAAGCTGTACGAGCTGGAGATCCAGAAGCGCAACGCCGAGCGTGATGCGGTGGAAGCCACCAAGTCCGATATCGGCTGGGGCAGCCAGATCCGCAACTACGTGCTCGACCAGAGCCGTATCAAGGACCTGCGCACCGGCATCGAGCGTTCGGATACGCAGAAGGTGCTCGACGGTGACCTGGACGAGTTCGTCGAGGCCAGCCTGAAGGCCGGCCTGGCGGTCGGCTCCAAGCGCATCGATGCCTGATGCGTGCCCGGCGACAGCGGTACCGTCCGCTGCCCGGGCCCTGCGTTGCGGGACGTCTTCGGCGTCCCGCAACGCCGTTGAAACCTGCAGGGCAGGGCGATGATGCGCAGTGAAGCCGAACGCAAGGAACTGGGAGGCTTTCTCAAGGCCTGCCGTGCGCGGGTCGACCCCGCAACGCTGGGGCTGCCAGCCGGCCGCCGACGCACGCCGGGCCTGAAGCGCGAGGAAGTCGCGCTGGCGATCGGGGTCAGTGTCAGCTGGTACACCTGGATCGAGCAGGGCCGCGAAGTGCGCGCCTCGCCTGAGGTGCTGGAGCGCCTGGCGCAGGTACTGCGATTGAGCGACGACGAGCGCGCCTACGCGTTCGCGCTGTCCGGCTATGGCGTGCCGCTGGAATCGCCCGATGAGACGGTAACCGACGGCCTGCGCCAGCTGGTGGAGGCGATGCAGCCGATCCCGGCCTACGTGCGCAATACCCGATTCGACATCCTGGCCTGGAATCCTGCCATCGCCGATCTGTTTGTTGATTACGGTCAGCTGGCGCCGCACGAACGCAACACGCTGCGGCTGATGTTCCTGTATCCGCCGTACCGCACGCTGATCCTCAACTGGGAAGAAATGACCCGCGGGCTGCTGGCCAGCTTCCGCGCGGCGATGGCGCAGGCGCCGGACAAGGCGCCGTTCCTGGCACTGGCCGAGGACATCGGTGCGCACAGCGAGCAGTTCCGCCAGTGGTGGCCCGAGCACGATGTGCGTCGTTTCGACGAAGGTGCGAAAAAGCTGAACCATCCCACGCGCGGGCTGCTGGACCTGCAGTACGTAGCGCTGGTGCCGGAGAGCCGGCATGACCTGTCACTGGTGACCTACCTGCCGCGAAGGTAGGTTGGTCGGCAGGGCTTGCAGCCCTGCACCTGCTGTAGTGTCGGCCGCTGGCCGGCAATCTCAACAGCAACAGCAACAGCAACAGCGGGCTTTCCGTGGGGTGGCGGGGCGGTGTCGGAGTGCGGGGACGCCGTGAACCCATCCATGGGGGCTTGGCCGCGGCATCCATGCCGCGGACACCCCGCACTCCGACACCGCCCCACCTCTGACAGATCTCCGCTGCTGTTGGTAGGTGTCGACCTTGGTCGACACGTTAGATCCACGCCATGCGTGGATGCTTTTCGGTTTCAATTCGAGATAGTCGATCTCGATGGAAATTCATCCACGCATGGCGTGGATCTACTGGAGGCGCCGGGTTGGGTCTGGGGAAGAGCCCCCTGAGTCAGGGGGCGGCCGCGAAGCGGCGGGGGTATGGGGGCTGGTAAGTGGGGCCCGCGGTTCGCGTAGCGAAGCGTGGGAGCGGCAGCGCGCATGCGATGGCGCGTACCCGGGCGCAGCCCTGCCGATCAACCCCATTCAGGCAGGTAAGTACAGGTCACAGGATACGCAGACGCCTTGTTGCTGCCATCGATCGGGTCCACATTCGTTGTCAGGAAACGGGCAGCCGCCCGTTGTCGAGACAACAGGAGACCTGCATGTCCGCTTCCCCCGCAGCCCCCGCTGCCATTTCCCGCGATCCGGCCACCGGCCAGCAGATCGCCAGCCACCCCTTCGCCACCGACGCCGAGCTGGAAGCCATCCTCGACCGCGGCCAGGCCGGTTTTGCAGCCTGGAGCGCGCAGTCACTGGAACAACGCGCCAGCGTGCTGCGTGCGATGGCCGCTGTGCTGCGTCGCGACCGCGAACCCCTCGCTGCGATGGCCACTGCCGAAATGGGCAAGGTCCACGCCGAGTCGCTGGCCGAGATCGAGAAGTGCGCGGTGCTGTGTGACTGGTACGCCGACAACGGTGCGGCGTTCCTGCGCGATGAGCCGACCGCGGTGGCCGACAACAAGGCCTATGTCTCCTACCTGCCGCTGGGCGTTGTGCTGGGCATCATGCCGTGGAATTTCCCGTATTGGCAGGTGATGCGCGCGGCCGTGCCGATCCTCATGGGCGGCAACGGCTTCCTGCTGAAGCCGGCCGAAAACATCGTCGGCACCGCGGGGCTGCTCGCCGCTGCGTGGCGCGATGCGGGCTTGCCGGACGGCACCTTCATCGCCGCCAACATCAGCCGCGAGGGAACCAGTGCCGCCATCGCCGATGACCGCATCGCGGCCGTGACCCTGACCGGCAGCGTCGCCGCGGGGCGCAGCATCGCCGCGCAGGCCGGGCAGGCGCTGAAGAAGGTGGTGCTGGAGCTGGGTGGCTCGGATCCATTCATCGTGCTGGCCGACGCCGACCTGGAGGCAGCGGTCGATGCCGCGGTGGCCTCGCGCTTCCAGAACACCGGGCAGGTGTGCATTGCCGGCAAGCGCATCATCGTCGAAGACGCCGTGTATGAGCGTTTCGTGTCGTTGTTCTGCGAGCGCGTGCAGGCGCTGACCGTGGGCGATGGCCGTGAGGCCGGCAACCGGATCGGACCGATGGCCCGGCAGGACCTGCTTGAACAGCTTGATGCACAGGTGCGTGCGTCGGTCGAGGCCGGTGCGCAGTTGCTCGTGGGCGGCAAGCAGCTCGATCGCCCCGGCAGTTTCTATGCACCCACCGTGCTGGCGGGCGTCGAGCCGGGCATGCAGGCCTTCGACACCGAGACCTTCGGGCCGGTGGCGTCGATCAGCCGCGCGCGCGACGCCGACCATGCGGTGGAACTGGCCAACCAGAGCGAGTTCGGCCTGAGCGGCAATCTGTGGACCGGCGACCACGCCCGCGCGATGCAGCTGGCGCGCCGGCTGCAGACCGGTGGCGTGTTCGTCAACGGTTTCTCTGCCTCCGATCCACGCGTGCCGATCGGCGGAGTGAAGAAGAGCGGCTTCGGCCGCGAGCTGTCGCACTTCGGCATCCGCGAGTTCGTCAACGCGCAGACGGTGTGGTTCGACCGCCGTTGACGCGGGCCATCCACCGTTCCTGTCAGCATCCCTGCAACGTTCCATCATCACGCACTGCGAGAAGGACGTCATTCCATGTCCAAGGGTTCCGATCTGCTCGTCGCCGCACTCGAAAACGAGGGCGTCGAGCGCATTTTTGGCATTCCCGGTGAAGAGAACCTCGATGTCGTCGAGTCGCTTCGCCACTCCAGCATCGAGCTGGTCATCACCCGCCACGAACAGGCTGCCGTGTTCATGGCCGCCACCTACGGCCGCCTGACCGGCAAGCCCGGCGTGTGCCTGGCCACGCTCGGCCCGGGTGCACTGAACTTCACCACCGGTGCCGCGTATGCACTGCTCGGCGCGTGGCCGGTGATCATGATCACCGGGCAGAAGGGCATCGTGGCCAGCAAGCAGGCGCGCTTCCAGATCGTGGATATCGTCAGCACGATGAAGCCGCTGACCAAGTCGGCGCGGCAGATCGTTTCGGCGCGCACCATCCCCACCATCGTCCGCGAGGCCTTCCGCACGGCGTTGGAGGAGCGCCCCGGGCCGGTGCTGCTGGAACTGCCCGAGGACATCGCGGCGATGGAGGTCGAGGACGTTGCACTGATCCCGCCACACCCGGTGGATCGGCCGATCGCCAGTCCCGAGGCGCTGGACCGTGCGGCGCAGATCATCCGCGAGGCCAAGCGGCCGCTGCTGGTGATCGCGTCGGCGGCGTCGCGACCGCAGTCCAGCGAAGCGCTGTCGGCCTTCGTGCTGCGCGCCGGCATCCCGTTCGTCACCACGCAGATGGGCAAGGGCGCGGTGGCCGGTGGCTCGGGCCTGTACATGGGCACGGCGGCACTGAGCGAGCGCGACTACGTGCACATGGCCATCGATCAGGCCGACGTGATCGTGACCATTGGCCACGAGGTGACGGAGAAGCCGCCCTTCGTGATGCGCCCGGGTGGCCGCACGGTCATCCACATCGGCTACTCGCAGGCCGCGGTGGAGCAGGTGTACTTCCCGCAGGTGGAGGTGATCGGCGATATCGGCCGCTCGCTGACCCTGCTGGCCGACCGCATCGAGGGCAGGGTGGACAACGCCGCTGCACTGCTGCCGCTGCGCGCGACAATCCTGGAGCACATCGCCGATCGCGCCGAAGAGGCCGGTTTCACGCCGCAGCGGCTGGTGCATGACGTGCGCCAGGTGATGCCGCCGGACGGCATCGTGGCGCTGGACAATGGCATGTACAAGATCTGGTTCGCGCGCAACTACCGTACCCAGGTGGCCAATACGCTGCTGCTGGACAACGCATTGGCAACGATGGGCGCAGGGCTGCCGTCAGCGATCATGGCCTCGATCCTGTATCCGCAGCGACGCGTGCTGGCGGTGTGTGGCGATGGCGGTTTCATGATGAACAGCCAGGAGCTGGAGACCGCGCGGCGGCTGGGCCTGAACCTGGTAGTGCTGATCCTCAACGACGGCGCCTACGGAATGATCCGCTGGAAGCAGGCGGTGGATGGTTTCGCCGACTACGGCATGACCTTCGGCAATCCGGATTTCGTCAAATACGCCGAGGCCTATGGCTGCCAAGGGCACGAGGTGACGGCGATCGAGCAGTTCATTCCGACCCTGGAAGCAGCGTTCACCGCGGGCGGCGTGCATCTGGTGTCGGTGCCGGTGGACTATTCGGAGAACCAGCGGGTGCTGGTGGATGAGCTGCGGCAGGCATTCCCGGGAAACGGGTAGGTGTCGCCCCCCGGAGCCCCGTAGGCGTCGACCCCCGAGCCCGGTAGGTGTCGACCTTGGTCGACACAGTAGATCCAGACCATGCGTGGATGCCTCCCCATGCCCGGCGCGGTAGAGCGCCAACCAAGGTTGGCGGCTACCAGGGCGGTGGATCGAGGTTGACCGGCTGCGGCAGGCGTTCCTGGGAGCCCGGTAGGTGTCGACCTTGGTCGACACAGTAGATCCAGACCATGCGTGGATGCCTCCCCATGCCCGGCGCGGTAGAGCGCCAACCAAGGTTGGCGGCTACCAGGGCGGTGGATTGAGGTTGATCGACTGCGGCAGGTGTTCCTGGGAGCCGGGTAGGTGTCGACCTTGGTCGACACGGTGGGCGCCAACCAAGGTTGGCGGCTACCGGAGCAGGGGCGGCCCGAGGCCGGGGCAGGGCGCTTTTGGTATGCTGGGCAACCGGCTGCGCCGGGCGCAACACTCCCCCTCACTACACGATTCCCGCAGATCCATGAGCGAAGCTACCGATACCCCCCCCGTCGACGAAAACAAGTTGATCGCCGAGCGCCGTGAGAAACTCAAAGCGCTGCGCGGGCAGGGGATCGCGTATCCGAACGACTTCCGTCGCGAGGACTTTGCCGGCAGCCTGCAGGAAGAATTCGCCGATGCGGAGCAGTGGACCGCCGAAACCCTGGAAGGCAACGGCCGCCAGGTGAAGATGGCCGGTCGCCTGATGGCCAAGCGGGTCATGGGCAAGGCCAGCTTCGCCCAGATCCAGGACGAATCGGGCCGCATCCAGCTGTTCCTGCAGGGCAGCGTGCTGGGTGATGCCTACACCGCCTTCAAGGGCTGGGACGTGGGCGACATCATCGCTGTCGAAGGTGGCCTGACCCGCACCAAGACCGGCGAGCTGTCGGTCAAGGCCGAATCGATCCGCCTGCTGACCAAGTCGCTGCGCCCGCTGCCGGACAAGTGGCATGGCCTGGCCGACGTCGAGCAGCGCTACCGCCAGCGTTACGTCGACCTGATCGTGACGCCGGAGTCGCGCGCGGTCTTCATCAAGCGCTCGAAGATCATCCGTGCGATGCGTGCATGGCTGGACAACCGCGACTTCCTCGAAGTCGAAACGCCGATGATGCATTACATCCCCGGCGGCGCGGCGGCCAAGCCGTTCACCACCCACCACAACGCGCTGGACCTTGACCTGTACCTGCGCGTTGCGCCGGAGCTGTACCTCAAGCGCCTGACCGTCGGTGGCCTGGAACGCGTCTACGAAATCAACCGCAACTTCCGCAACGAAGGCGTCAGCACCCGCCACAACCCGGAATTCACCATGATGGAACTGTACGAGGCCTATGCCACGTACAACGAGATCATGGACCTGACCGAAGGCGTGATCCGTGACGTGGCACAGTCGGTGAACGGCACCACCGTGGTCGAGTGGGACGGCGCCAACATCGACCTGGGCCCGGCGTTCCGCCGCTGGCGCATGGACGAGGCGGTGCGCCACCACAACCCGGAAATCTCCGCGGCCGACTGCACCGACCGTGACGCGCTGCTGCGCCATTGCGAGCGCCTGAAGATCCGCGTCAAGCCGTCCTACGGCTGGGGCAAGCTGCTGCTGGAGATCTTCGAAGCCACCGTCGAGCACACCCTGATCCAGCCGACCTTCATCACCGATCACCCGGTGGAGGTCTCGCCGCTGGCCCGCGCCAACGACAACGATCCCGGCTATACCGACCGCTTCGAACTGTTCGTCAACGGCAAGGAGCTGGCCAACGGCTTCTCCGAGCTGAACGACCCGGAAGACCAGGCCCAGCGCTTCCAGGCGCAGGTGGCGGCGAAGGAAGGCGGCGACGACGAGGCCATGCATTACGACGCCGACTACATCCGTGCGCTGGAGTACGGAATGGCGCCGACCGGCGGCCTTGGCATCGGCGTCGATCGCCTGGTGATGCTGCTGACCGGCAGCAGCTCGATCCGCGACGTGCTGCTGTTCCCGTACATGCGTCCGGAGCAGTAACCGGCGTTTTCGGCGTCCGTTTGTGCGCGTCGTCTCGGTTTGAGACGGCGCCATTGACGCATCCCGCACTCGGCGTATCGTTATTGCACAACCTTGACACCGGCTATGGCTTGATGGCGTCAGGGGAGGCCGCGATGTGGAGAATCCGCTTCACATTGTGACGACGATCATGAATCGGGGAGCTTGTGACGGGAGTCGAGCCGATGCAGGGTGCCAGCGTGCACAGCGGCGGGGTATCCTCGCCCGCTGACCTTTCAGCATGGTCGAGAAAGCAGGCAGAGAACGCCTTGAACATCGTCATCGTCGATGACCAGACTTCCGCGCGGACGATGCTCCGTCACGTCATCGAGGACATCGCGCCGGAACTGAGCGTGCATGACTTCGGCGATCCGTTGACGGCGTTGGCATGGTGCGAATCGTACCCGGTCGACCTGCTGCTTCTCGATTACCGCATGCCGGAGATGGACGGGCTTGAATTCGCCCGCCGCTTCCGCCGGCTGCCCAAACATCGCGATATTCCGGTGATCCTGATCACCGTGGTGGGTGACGAGCCGATCCGCCAGGCAGCACTGGAAGCCGGCGTGATCGATTTCCTGGTCAAGCCGATCCGCCCGCGCGAACTGCGCGCACGCTGCTACAACCTGTTGCAGCTGCGCCAGCAGACCGAGAACGTGAAGCAGCGTGCGCTGTCGCTGGAGCAGCGGCTGCTGGCCAGCATGCACGAGGTGGAGGAGCGCGAGCGCGAGACGCTTTCGCGGCTGGCGCGTGCGATCGAGTTCCGTGATGCAGGCACCAGTGCCTACCTTGAGCGCATGGCGCGCGTGGCTGGCCTGATCGCCGAGCAGCTGGGCCTGCCGGAAGACGACGTCAAGTTGATCGAGATGGCCGCGCCGCTGCACGACATGGGCAAGATCGCCATTCCCGATGCGGTGCTGCTCAAGCAGGGCAAGCTCAATGATGAGGAGCTGGCGATCATGCGCCGGCATCCACGCATTGGCCATGAACTGCTCAGTGGCAGCCAGAACCGCTTCATCCAGGTCGGTGCATTGATCGCGCTGCGTCACCATGAGCGCTACGACGGCAGTGGTTATCCCGATGGCCTGGTCGGCGATGCGATTCCGCTGGAGGCACGCATCGTCGCCGTGGCCGACGTGTTCGATGCGCTGATCTCGCCGCGCCCCTACAAGGAAGCGTGGACGATGGAAGCGACCATGGCCTACCTGTATGCCCAGCGCGGGCGCCTGTTCGATCCGCGTTGCGTGGACGCGTTGCTGCGCGGTCGTGAGCAGCTGGAACAGATCTGCGCCGAGCACTCCACCGCCTCTGCACGGCCGGGACTGGGCGCGTGAAACGCCTGCTGTCGCGATTGCGGTTGCGCCTGTCCCAGCGGCAGGACAGCGAGCACGGGCAGCAGATCGTCCGCATCGTCCTGATCAGCCTGATCCTGGCTTACGTGCTGCTGCCTTCGGCGCGGCACGATCTGCCGCACACCCAGTATGTCGGTGTGCTGGCGATCGTGTTGACGGGGCTGAGTCTGTCGCTGCTGTTGTTCGGCTGGCTGCTGTGGCGGCCGCAGCGTTCCGACCCCCGGCGCGTACTGGGCATGCTGGCCGACTACGGCCTGATCGCCGCCGGCATGATCCAGATGGGCGAGCCGCTGTCGTGGGTCTACATCGTGGTGATGTGGGTGACGGTGGGCAACGGCATGCGCTTCGGCAACCACTACCTGTATGTGGCCGTGGCAATGGCGATGGTCAGCTTCGGCAGTACCGCGCTGTCGACCCCCTATTGGCAACAGAACGCACGCCTGGCCATCGGCCTGTGGCTTGGCCTGGCGGCGGTTCCCCTGTATTTTTCCACGCTGCTGCGGCAGTTGACCGAAGCGATGGCCGAGGCGCGGCGCGCCAGCGAAGCCAAGAGTCGATTCCTGGCCAACATGAGCCACGAGTTTCGTACCCCACTCAATGGATTGAATGGCATGACAGAAGTGTTGGCGACCACGCGCCTGGATGACGAGCAGCGTGAGTGCGTGAGTACCATCCAGGCGTCATCGCGCAGCCTGCTGGCGCTGGTCGAGGAAGTGCTGGACATCTCGGCGATCGAGGCCGGCAAGCTGCGCGTGGTCGCCGAGGATTTCGTTCTTTCCGAAGTGATGCAGGCGATCGGCCTGATCCTGTTGCCGCAGGCCAAGGCCAAGCGCCTGGACTACCGGGTGAAGGTGGCCGAGACCGTGCCGCCGACCCTGCGCGGCGACGTCGGGCATCTGCGGCAGATCCTGCTCAACCTGGCCGGCAACGCGGTCAAGTTCACCGATCACGGCCGGGTCGAGATCCGCGTCAGCGTTGTCCACGCCGACACCCAGGGTGGGGTGCGGCTGCGCTTCGACATTCTCGACACCGGCATCGGCGTTGCACCGGCGATGCGTCCGCGTCTGTTCGAGGCCTTCGAGCAGGCCGACGTCAGCATGGCCCGCCGCCATGAGGGTACCGGCCTGGGTACGACCATCGCCAAGGGGCTGGTCGAAGCGATGGACGGCGAGATCGGTTACCTGGACAACCCGCCGCAGGGCAGCCACTTCTGGGTGGAGCTGCCGTTCGCGCCGCCGCAGCCGGTGGTCCCGGGTGCGGTACCGACCCTTGCTGCTGGCGACGAAACCGGTGCCGGCGGCAACGTCATCGCCTTCGCCGATCCGTTCCTGCGCCATCGCGCGCGCGTGCGCAGCATGCAGATCCTGGTCGCCGACGACCACGAGGCCAACCGCATGGTGCTGCAGCGGCTGCTGCAGAAGGCCGGGCACAAGGTGCTGTGCGTCGATGGTGGCGAGGCGGTGCTCGATGCACTGGCTGAAAGCGAGTTCGATGCGGCCATCGTCGATCTGCACATGCCGGGCATGAGTGGCCTGGACATGCTGAAGGAGCTGCGGGTGATGCAGGCCGGCGGCGGCCCGCGCACGCCGGTGCTGGTGCTCAGCGCCGACGTCACTCCCGAAGCCATCCAGCGCTGTACCCAGGCCGGTGCACATGCGTTCCTGGCCAAGCCCGTGGTGGCCGTGCGACTGCTGGACACCCTGGCCGAGATTGCCAACAACGCTCAGCTCAAGGCCAGTGCGCCGCCGATCGTGCGCACCGTCACCAACCTCGATGGCGTGCTCGATACCGGCGTGCTTGACGAGCTGGCGTCGCTGGGAATGGGCGAGGGTTTCGAGCGCGAGTTCATCCGCCAGTGCCTGGACGATGCCGAATCGTGCCTGCGCAAGGCCGAAGGTGATGGTGAAGCGGCACGCTGGGGTGCGTTCCGCGAGCAGTCGCACGCGATCAAGGGCGTGGCCAGCAACCTGGGCCTGGTGCGCGCGTCCAACCGCGCCGGTGAGTTGATGCGGATGGCCGACTGGCAGCTCAAGGCCGAATGGCGGCAGCGTCTTGCGGTGCTGCAGGGGGCCATCAAGGAAGGCCGGCAGGCGCTTGATGCGCGCGCCGAACGCAAGGCACGCGGCGTGGCCGACGACGGCGAGCGGTAGAGCCAGGCCTGCGCGGCGGGTTTTCGATGACTGCGCGCCGCATAAAAAAAGCCCGGTGGCCAGCCGGGCTTGAACCCTGCGGGGGAGGGGAACGTATCAGGCCACATCCAGATTGGCGCGTCGGGTCTGCGCCTTGATCAAACGGTCCATGGTTCGCAGCGAACGATCGCCCAGGGCCAGTGCCGAATCGACCCAGACCTTGGTGATTTCCAGCAGTTCGTCATAGCTGACCGCCTGTGCCAGGTTGCGCGCGGCGTTCATTGCCAGGTACGACTGCGGCAGGCGCTGCTGCTGGCGGATCATCTCTTCGACCGCGCCGCGGCCTTCACCTTTCCTGACCAGCACGTCGACCACGCCCATCGCGTGCATCTCCTCGGCGCTGTAGATACGGCCATCGAGGATGATCTTCTCGGCCAGCTGCGGCGCCACCCGGCGGCACAGGAACGAGTAGGCGCCCATGCCCGGGAACAGGCCGAACAGCACTTCGGGCAGGCCCATGCCGCACCCTTCCTCGGCCACGATGGTGTGGCAGGCCAGGGCCATTTCCAGGCCACCGCCCAGCGCATCGCCCTGGATCAGGGCGATCGAGCGGACGTCGCCGCCGAAGCCGGTGTGCAGGTGGTGAACGCCCTCCACGCAGCGTTGGGCGTAGGTCAGCAGCAGGTCGCGGTTGCCTTCGCGGATCAGGCGGGTGAACAGGTCCAGGTCGCCGCCCAGGTTGTAGGCGGCGGCGTCGGAGGCCAGCACGAAATGGCGCAGCTGGCCGCTGTGGCGCTGCGCCGGCCCGCAGGTGATGGCGCTCATGTAGCTCCACATCTCGTCCAGCATGTCCTTGCGGCAGCAGGGACGCACGCCGGTGGAGGCATCGGCGTGCATGAACAGCCAGTGTGCGGCGCCGTCGGCGCTGTCCTGGGTGCGGATGGTGGCATAGGGCGAGCCGCTGCTGGGCAGCTTTTCGATGGTACTCATGGAAGGGTCCTCGGCGGTGCGGCCCGCAGATCAAGGTGGTGGCCGGCGGGCCGAACGGTCCACTCACGCGGCGATGCTACACCGGCCCCGGGCCCGCGCATGCGAAAAGGCCCGGGTCGTTGCCGACCCGGGCCTGAGCGCGTTCAACTTTCCCGAAACCCTTACGGGGCGGGCGTATCGCGGAGTTCGCGACGCAGGATCTTGCCGACGTTGGTCTTCGGCAGCTCTTTTCGGAATTCAACGATTCTGGGGTGCTTGTAACCGGTCAGGTTGGCCCGGGCGTGCTCCTTGACCATCTCGGCGGTCAGGTTCGGGTCCTTCTTGACGATGACCACCTTGACCACCTCGCCGGACTTCTCGTCCGGTACGCCGACCGCGGCCACTTCCAGCACGCCCGGCATCATCGCGATGACGTCTTCGACTTCATTGGGGTACACGTTGAAGCCGGACACCAGGATCATGTCCTTCTTGCGGTCGACGATGTAGAAGAAGCCGTGCTCGTCCATCTTCGCCATGTCGCCGGTGTGCAGCCAGTCGTCGGCGTCGATGGCCTTGGCGGTTTCCTCCGGGCGCTGCCAGTAGCCCTTCATCACCTGCGGGCCGCGGATGCACAGTTCGCCCACTTCGCCCAGCGCCAGGATGTTGCCGTTGTCGTCCTTGATGCAGGCATCGGTGGACGGAATCGGCAGGCCGATCGAGCCGTTGTACTCGGCCAGGGTAAGCGGGTTGATGCAGGCCGCCGGCGAGGTCTCGGTCAGGCCGTAGGCCTCGACCAGGGTGACGCCGGTGGTCTTCTTCCAGCGCTCGGCGACCGCACGCTGCACGGCCATGCCGCCGCCCAGGGTCACCTTCAGCGAGGAGAAATCGACGGTGTCGAAGCCAGGGGTGTTGAGCAGGCCGTTGAACAGCGTGTTGACGCCGGTGATCGCAGTGAAGCGCACCGACTTGAGCTCCTTGACGAAGCCCTTCATGTCACGCGGGTTGGTGATCAGGTGGTTGCAGCCACCGAACTTCATGAAGACCAGGCCGTTCGCCGTCAACGCAAAGATGTGGTACAGCGGCAGGGCGGTGATGATCCATTCCTTGCCCATCTCGATGCCCGACGCGCTGATCCAGGCCGAGGCCTGCTGCATGTTGGCGATCAGGTTGCGGTTGGTCAGCATCGCGCCCTTGGCGACACCGGTGGTGCCGCCGGTGTACTGCAGGAACGCCACGTCGTCATGGTCGATCTCGACCTTCGGCAGGGTGTGGCGGCTGCCCAGCTTGAGCGCCTGCTTGAAGCGGATCGCGCCCTTCAGGTGGTAGTTGGGCACCATCTTCTTGATGTACTTGAGCACGAAGTTGACGATCGTGCCCTTGGCGCCGAGCAGGTCGCCCAGGCCGGTGGTGATGACCTGCTTGACCTGGGTATCGGCGATGACCTGTTCGACGGTATCGCCGAAGTTGTCCACCACCACCAGCGCGGTCACGCCGGCGTCGACCAGCTGATGCTTCAGCTCGCGCGCGGTGTACAGCGGGTTGACGTTGACCACGGTCAGGCCGGCACGCAGCACGCCGAAGGTGGCGATCGGGTATTGCAGGCAGTTGGGCATCATCAGGGCGACGCGGTCGCCCTTCTTGAGCTTCAGCTCGCCCAGCAGGTAAGCGGCGAACTGTTCGACCAGGGCGTCGGTCTCACCGTAGGTGAGGGTCTTGCCGAAACTGGAGTAGGCCGGTCGGTCGCGGTACTTCGCGACGGAGGCGTCGAAGACCGAAACTACCGAATGGAACTCGTTGACGTCGATTTCGGCGGGAACGCCTTTCGGATAGCTCTGCAGCCAGGGACGATCCAGACTCATATTCCCCCTCCAGGAATCGTAATGATGGGTGCGGCGCGGACAGTATCCGCCAGAACCGCTCTCCGCAGCATACCGTCCCGTAGGGAAAACGCGAAGAGGGTGGACACTCCGCGGCCGTATGCGCCAAAAGCCGCCGGGCATGGCCCGGCGCTACCGAAGGCAAAGCTCGCCTCGTAGTGCCGGGCCATGCCCGTCGACCGAAGGCAAAGCCCGGCTGGTAGCGCCGGGCCATGCCCGGCGGATGATTCCGATGGCCGGAGACTCAGCTCTTGTTGCGCACCGGCGCGCCGTTGGCCTTGTAGTACGAAGCCGTGCTGCGCGGCAGCGGCGCGCGGCCACGGATCACATCGGCCAGCTTCTCGGCGATCATGATGGTCGGTGCGTTGAGGTTGCCGGTGACCACCTGCGGCATGATCGAGGCATCGACGATGCGCAGGGCTTCCAGGCCGTGCACGCGGCCCTGGCCGTCAACCACCGCCATCGGATCATCGGCGTGGCCCATCTTGTTCGAGCACGACGGGTGGTAGGCGGTCTCGGCATGCTCGCGCACGAACGCATCGATCTGCGCGTCGGTCTGCAGCGCGCTGCCCGGCGAAATCTCGCGGCCGCTGTACGGTGCCAGCGCCGGCTGCGCGAAGATCTCGCGGGTGATCCGGATTGCCGAGCGGAACTCGCGCCAGTCCTGGTCGTGCGACATGTAGTTGAACAGGATGCTGGGATCTTCGCGCGGATCCTTCGAGCGCACGTGGATGCGGCCGCGGCTGGGCGAGCGCATCGAGCCGACATGCATCTGGAAGCTGTGCGCCTTGATCGGGTTGGAGCCGTTGTAGTTGATCGCCACCGGCAGGAAGTGATACTGCAGGTTGGGCCAGTCGAATTCGGCATCGCTGCGGATGAAGCCGCCGGCTTCGAACTGGTTGCTGGCACCGATGCCCGTGCCCAGGAACAGCCATTCGGCGCCGATCGCCGGCTGGTTGTACAGCTTCAGTGCCGGGGCCAGCGAGACCGGCTTCTTGCACTCGTACTGCAGGTACATCTCAAGATGGTCCTGCAGGTTGGCGCCGACGCCGGGCAGGTGGTGCACCAGGTCGATGTCCAGGCTGCGCAGCAGGTCGGCCGGGCCGACGCCGGAGCGCTGCAGGATCTGCGGCGAGGCGATGGCACCACCACACAGCAGCACTTCGCGGCGTGCGGTGGCGCGCTGCGGCTGGTCGTTGTGCAGCCACTGCACGCCCACTGCGCGCTTGCCCGAGAACAGGATGCGGTCGGTCAGGGCATGGGTGACGATGGTCAGGTTCGGGCGCGGCTTGGCCAGATCCAGGTAGCCACGGGCGGTGCTGGAACGACGGCCCTTCGGCGTGACCGTGCGGTCCATCGGACCGAAACCTTCCTGCTGGTAGCCGTTGAGGTCGTCGGTGCGCGGGTAACCGGCCTGCACGCCGGCCTCGACCATCGCCGCGAACAGTTCGTTGTTGCCGGCCTTGGGCGTGGTGACGCGCAGCGGGCCGTCGCCGCCGTGGTAGTCGTTCGGGCCGATATCACGGGTTTCGGCCTTGCGGAAGTACGGCAGGCAATCCAGGTAAGTCCAATCTTCCAGGCCCGGCATGCCGGCCCAGTTGTCGTAGTCCATCGCGTTGCCGCGGATGTAGCACATGCCGTTGATCAGCGACGAACCGCCCAGGCCCTTGCCACGACCGCAATCCATCCGGCGGTTGTTCATGAAGGGCTCGGGATCGGTCTTGTACGCCCAGTTGTAGCGCTTGCCCTGCAGCGGGAAGGCCAGTGCGGCGGGCATCTGGGTACGGAAATCGAGCCGGTAGTCCGGGCCACCTGCTTCCAGCAGAAGCACGCTGACATCGGCATCTTCGGTGAGGCGGGTGGCCAGCACGTTGCCGGCCGAACCGGCGCCGATGATGATGTAGTCGTACTCGTTATGGGTGCTCATGGTTGCTCTCCTGCAGGCCGGGCGCGCTGCATGCAGGCGTCCCGGCGGAATGTCGGATCGGCGCGGTGGCCGGACGATGGGCGGTGCTCAGGGCGCGCCGGTCAGAACACGCTGGCGTAGTCGCCCAGCTCGACCTGCACCGACTTGATGCGGGTGTAGTGGCCGAGGGTGGAGATACCGTTCTCGCGGCCAACGCCGGACTGCTTGTAGCCGCCGACCGGCATTTCCGCCGGCGACTCGCCCCAGGTGTTGATCCAGCAGATGCCGGCTTCCAGGCGATGGATGATGCGATGTGCGCGGCTGATGTCCTTGCTGACCACACCTGCGGCCAGGCCGAAGGTGGTGTCGTTGGCGCGACGGATCACTTCGTCCTCATCGTCGTAGGCGAGGATGCTCATCACCGGCCCGAAGATCTCTTCGCGGACAATCGTCATGTCGTCGCGGCAGTCGGAGAACACGGTCGGCAGCACATAGGCGCCCTCGGCCAGGGCACCGTCTGTAGCACGACCGCCGCCGGTCAGCAGGCGCGCGCCTTCGCTCTTGCCGCTTTCGATGAAGCGCAGCACGTTTTCCATGTGCGGGAAGCTGGTCAGCGGGCCGAAGTTGGTCTCTTCAGCCATCGGGTCGCCGATGCGGATGCGCTTGACGCGCTCCACCACGGCAGCTTCGAACGCGGCCAGCATGCTGCGCGGCACGAACACGCGGGTACCGTTGGTGCAGACCTGGCCGGAGCTGAAGAAGTTGGCCATCACCGCGATGTCGGCGGCACGGTCCAGATCAGCGTCGTCACAGATCACCAGCGGCGACTTGCCGCCCAGTTCCATCGTCACTTCCTTCAGCGACGACGACGCAGCGCTGGCCATGACCTTCTTGCCGGTGGCCACGCCGCCGGTGAAGGAGATCTTCTCGATCACCGGGTGCTCGGTCAGCCAGTTGCCGATCTCGCGGCCCGGGCCCTGCACGACGTTGAACACGCCGTCCGGCACGCCGGCTTCGGTGTAGATCTCGGCCAGCTTGATCGCGGTCAGCGGGGTCACTTCGGACGGCTTGAAGACCATTGCATTGCCGGCGGCCAGGGCTGGGGCCGACTTCCACATGGCGATCTGGATCGGGTAGTTCCAGGCGCCGATGCCGGCGACCACGCCCAGCGGCTCGCGGCGGGTATAGAAGAAGCTCGATTCGCGCAGCGGCAGCTGGATGCCTTCGATGGCGGTGGCCAGGCCGGCGTAGTACTCCAGCACGTCGGCACCGGTGACGATGTCTACCGTGGTGGTTTCGGCCAGCGCCTTGCCGGTATCCAGGGTTTCCAGGTGGGCCAGCTCGTCGTTGCGCTCGCGCAGGATCTCGACGGCACGGCGCAGGATGCGCGAGCGCTCCATGGCGGTCATCGCTGCCCACACCTTCTGGCCTTCGCTGGCGCTTTCAACGGCGCGTTCGACATCGGCCTGGCTGGCGATCTGCACGTCGGCCAGCACCTGGCCATTGGCAGGGTTGACGGTCTGGAAGGTCTTGCCGCTGGTGGCGTCGACGCGGCGGCCGTGGATGTAGAGCTGTTGCACGGGCAGGGTGGTCATCGGCTTGCTCCTGGAAGGGATGGGGCGGGGTCGTGGCGCGCTCAGGGCGCGTTGGCCTGCAATTGGAAATCGATGTAGCCGTAGGCGATGCGGCGCGCCTTGTCGGCGTTGAAGTCACCACCGACCAGGCTGCCGCGCAGCCACAGGCCGTCGATCATCGCGGCCAGCCCGCGTGCGGACAGGCGTGCCTGTGCATGCGGCAACTGGCGGTTGAACTGATGGCAGAGGTTGGAGAACAGTCGCTGGTCGTTGGCGCGCTGCAGCCGCGCAAGTTCCGGCTGATGCATGCTGGCGGCCCAGAAGGTCAGCCATACGCGCATGGCGGTTCCGTTGGTCTGGCTGTCGTCGAAGTTGCCATCGACGATGGCGCGAAGCTGTGAACGTGCGTCGCCGGCGGCGGCGTCGCGATAGCGGGCAACGGCTGCCTTCAGCTCGCGCAGGATCTGCCGCATCGCCGCATTGAGCAGGCCGTCCTTGTCGCCGAAGTAATGGGCGACGATGCCGCTGGACAGGCCGGCCTTTTTTGCGATGGTAGCGACGGTGGCATCGGCCATGCCGATCTCGTCGATGGTCTGGAAAGTGGCCCGGATCAGCTGCTCGCGGCGGACCGGTTCCACGCCTTTCTTCGGCATTGTCTCTCCACGGATTGCGACCCGGAATGCCGGGCTGGTGAAGATCATACTTTTTATTGATTGAACGTTCAATCAATAAACCCTACGATGCCGGTCGCGCCCCCACGCCATGGGCCCGGTTTCCGGTCCGGCCCCGCCCATGTGCCCCCTTGGACTGATGAGACGACCCCATGTCTTCCCTGGCTCATCCCAAGCGCTCGCCCCTGCGCTTGAACCGTTTCGTGTTCTTCAGTTCGTCGGTCTCCATCGGCATCCTCGGTGCGTTGACCGTCTTTTTCCCGGAGGCCAGCGAGCACTGGCTGCAATGGGCACAGGCCGAGGTCTCGGCGGCGTTCGGCTGGTGGTACATGCTGCTGATCGTGGCCTGCCTGGGCTTCGTGCTGTGGCTGGCGTTCTCGCCGTATGGGCGCATCCGCCTGGGCCATAACGAGGAATCGCCGGCGTTCGGCTACGTGGCCTGGGTGTCGATGCTGTTCTCGGCCGGCATCGGCATCGCGCTGCTGTACTACGGCGCCTACGAGCCGCTCGATCATTTCCTCAACCCGCCCGGGCAGCCCGGCGGCACCGTCGCCGCGGGCCGCGAAGCGATGGTGCTGACCTTCCTGCACTGGGGCCTGCACGGCTGGGCGCTGTACGCGCTGGTCGGCGTGGCGCTGGGCTACTTCGCCTACCGCCGCAACCTGCCGCTGGCCCTGCGTTCGGCGCTGTACCCGATCTTCGGCGAGCGCATCCATGGCCGCATCGGCGACATGGTCGATGGTTTCGGTATCCTCGCGACGCTGATCTCGATGGTCACCAACCTCGGCATCGGTGCGCTGGTGGTGCAGTCCGGCCTGGTCTACCTGTTCCACATCCCGGATACGCCGCAGGTGCTGGTGGCCATCGTGCTGGTGATGATGGTCGTAGCCACCATCGGCGTGGTCGCCGGCGTGGAGAAGGGCATCGCCTGGTTGTCCAACCTCAACGTGCGCCTGCTGTGCCTGCTGCTGCTGTTCGTGCTGGTGACCGGCCCGACCCTGCACCTGTTCGATGGCCTGGTACAGAACACCGGCGACTACCTGGGCGCGTTCGTGCGCAAGAGCTTCGACATGTACCTCAACGACCCGAAGGGGCGTGAGTGGATGGGCTCGTGGACGTTGTTCTACTGGGCGTGGTGGATTGCCTGGGCGCCGTTCGTGGGCCTGTTCGTGGCGCGCATCTCGCGCGGCCGCACCATCCGCGAAGTGATCATGGGCGTGCTGCTGATCCCGTTGGGTTTCACGCTGGCCTGGCTGTCGATCTTCGGCAACACCGCCATCGACCTGGTGCTGAACCATGGCCAGGCGGTGCTGGGCCAGGTGGCTCAGCACGATGCGGCGATGACCCTGTTCAAGCTGCTGGAATACTTGCCCGCGGCGCCGTACATCGCTGGTGCGGCGGTGGTCATTGGTTTCGTGTTGTTCCTGACCCCGGTCGATTCGGGCACGCTGATGATCGCCAACCTGTGCACCCGGCGTGTCGATGATGGCGTGGAGGATGGGCATGACGCGCCGATCTGGCTGCGCGTGTTCTGGGCGGCGGGCATTACCGTGGCCAGTGTCGGCCTGTTGCTGGCCGGCAACTTCAGCGCGATGCAGACGGCGGTGGTGCTGTGCGGCCTGCCGTTCTCGTTCATCCTGGCGTTCTACATGTGGGGCCTGCTGAAGGCGCTGCGTACCGACCCAGACGCGCCGCGGCGGTAGGTGGCGCCGGGCCGCCACGCCCGGCGAGCAGCAAAGAAAAGGGCCGGATCTGTGAGGATCCGGCCCTTTGTCTTGTCGCAGCCAGGCATGGCCTGGCTCTACCTACGCAGTACGTTCGATCAACGTGCAGCCAGCTGGCGCAGCACGTACTGCAGCAGGCCGCCGTGGCGGAAGTACTCCACTTCCTTCGGGGTCAGCAGCATCACCGAGACTTCGAAGGTCTTCTTCGTGCCATCGGCCTTGGTCGCGGTGACCGTGGCGCGCTTGCTGGCGCCATCCTGCAGGCCGGTGACATCGATCACTTCCGAGCCATCCAGGCCCAGCGACTGTGCGTTTTCGCCGTTGCGGAACTGCAGCGGCAGCACGCCCATGCCGACCAGGTTGGAGCGGTGGATGCGTTCGAAGCTTTCGGCGATGACCGCCTTTACCCCCAGCAGCAGGGTGCCCTTGGCTGCCCAGTCGCGCGACGAGCCGGTGCCGTATTCCTTGCCGGCCAGTACCACCAGCGGCACCTTGTCGGCCTTGTACTTCATGGCCGCATCGTAGATCGCCAGCTTCTCCGGCTGGCCACCGCCGGCCGGGTAGTACAGGGTGTTGCCGCCTTCTTCGCCACCGAACATCAGGTTCTTGATGCGGATGTTGGCGAAGGTGCCGCGGACCATCACGTCATCGTTGCCGCGGCGGCTGCCGTAGCTGTTGAAGTCGGCCGGCTGCACGCCGCGCTCCTGCAGGAAGCGACCTGCCGGCGAGTCCTTCTTGATGTTGCCGGCCGGGGAGATGTGGTCGGTGGTGATCGAATCGCCGAACAGGCCCATCACCCGTGCGCCGTGCACATCATCGATGCTGCCGACCTGCATGGTCATGCCATCGAAGTACGGCGGGTTCTTGATGTAAGTGGATGCATCGCTCCATTCGTACAGGTCACCGTCCGGCGAGGCGATGGTGTTCCAGCGGGTATCGCCCTTGAACACGTCGGCGTAGTTCTGCTTGAACATCTCCGGGCCGACGGTGGCGGCGATGACGTCGCCGATCTCTTTGTTGCTCGGCCAGATGTCACGCAGGTACACCGGTTGACCATCGCTGCCGGTGCCCAGCGGCTCGGTGGTCAGGTCGATGTCGGTGGTGCCGGCGATGGCGTAGGCCACCACCAGCGGCGGGCTGGCCAGGTAGTTCATCTTCACTTCGGGGTGCACGCGGCCCTCGAAGTTGCGGTTGCCCGACAGCACCGAGGTCACCACCAGATCACCACTGGCGATGCCGGCACTGACTTCGGTCGGCAGCGGGCCGGAGTTGCCGATGCAGGTGGTGCAGCCATAGCCCACCACGTAGAAGCCGATCTTCTCCAGCTCGGTGAGAACGCCGGCCTTTTCAAGATAGTCGGTGACCACACGCGAGCCTGGGCCGAGCGAGGTCTTGACCCACGGCTTGCGGTCCAGCCCCTTGGCGGCCGCGTTGCGGGCCAGCAGGCCGGCGCCGATCATCACCGCCGGGTTGGAGGTGTTGGTGCACGAGGTGATGGCGGCGATGACCACCGCACCATCCTTCAGCCGCACCTTCCTGCCGTCCATCTCGATGTCGGCGTAGCCCTTGGCCAGCTGCTCGTTGCCCACTGCGGCGCCGCCGCCTTCATTGACGAAGGTGGAGACATCCTCGCTGCGCTTGTCGCGGTTGGCGGTCATGCCGACCAGCGCGTCGCGGTAGTTCTTCTGCACGTCTTCCAGCAGCACGCGGTCCTGCGGGCGCTTGGGGCCGGCCAGCGAGGGCTTCACCGTGCCCATGTCCAGTTCCAGCGTGGTGCTGTACTGCGCATGCGGGCTGGTGGCGTCGTGCCACAGGCCCTGCGCCTTGGCGTAGGCTTCGACCAGGGCGATCTGCTCTTCGCTGCGGCCGGACAGGCGCAGGTAGGTCAGCGATTCGTTGTCGATCGGGAAGATGCCGCAGGTGGCGCCGTATTCGGGGGCCATGTTGCCGATGGTCGCGCGGTCGGCCAGTGGCAGATGCTGCAGGCCATCACCGTAAAACTCGACGAACTTGCCGACCACGCCGAGCTTGCGCAGCATCTGGGTGACGGTCAGCACCAGGTCGGTGGCGGTGGCGCCTTCGGGCAGCTTGCCGGTCAGCTTGAAGCCGACCACCTGCGGAATCAGCATCGACGAAGGCTGGCCGAGCATGGCCGCCTCGGCTTCGATGCCGCCCACGCCCCAGCCGAGCACGCCGATGCCGTTGATCATCGTGGTGTGGCTGTCGGTGCCGAACACGGTATCCGGATACGCAACGGCCTTGCCGTCCTTGTCCGCGGTCATCACCACGCGGGCCAGGTTTTCCAGGTTCACCTGGTGGACGATGCCGGTGTTGGGCGGCACCACCTTGAAGTTGTCGAAGGCCTTCTGGCCCCAGCGCAGGAAGCCGTAGCGTTCCTGGTTGCGCTGGAATTCAATCTTGCCGTTGAGGTCCAGTGCGTCGGGCTTGCCGAACACATCCACCTGCACCGAGTGGTCGATGACCAGTTCGGAGGGAATCAGCGGATTGATCTGTTCGGGGCGGCCGCCGAGCTTGACCACCGCATCGCGCATCGCGGCCAGGTCGACCACGCAGGGCACGCCGGTGAAGTCCTGCAGGACCACGCGCGCGGGCATGAAGGCGATTTCGGTATCCGGTTCGGCGCTGGGCTGCCAGCGGGCGACGGCCTCGATGTGATCCTTGCCGACGGTGACGCCGCCATCCTCGTGCCGGAGCAGGTTCTCCAGCAGGATCTTCATCGAGTAGGGCAGGTGGGAGATGTCGAAGCGCTGGCCCAGCTTGGGCAGGCTGAAGTAGTCGTAGGTCTTGCCGCCGACGTCCAGCTGGCTGCGGGTGGAGAACGAATCGCTCATGGGGGATGACTCCTCTTGCGGATGGCTTGCAGTGGCCCGCATGGGCGGGCCTGCTTGCGTTTGCCGGTGGCACTCCGGCCCCGGATCCTGCCCAGTATCGGCGATCCAGCGCCCGGCAATGACCCGGCAGGCTTGGAACGCAAGGTTACAGCGGTGTGTGTAGCCTTCGTGTCAGCGTGTGCATCGTTTTTGCGCCAGCCCGCACGCAGACGGGGCGCTCATGGGCGCCCCGTCCAGGAATGCATCGGCTGCAGGACTTACTTGCCGTTAGCGGCATCGATCAGCGGATTGCCGGTCTTGCCGACAGCGTTGCTCTTGGACTTGGCCGTCAGCACGCCCTGCTTGTTGAACTCCAGTACGGTCGCTTCCTGGATGTTCTTGCCGAAGCTCTTGATCTTCACGAAGTCGTAGTACCAGACCTGGGTGTCGCCCAGCTGTTCGCGGCGGCCGGGGGCGCCGAACTTCTCACGGATGTTGTCCTGGGTGGTCTTGCCCACTTCCAGGGTGTCCATCTGCTGCTGGGTGATCTCGATGCCGGTGGTGTAGGCGCCGAACGGGTTGGCATGGGCGGAGGTCGTCGAAACGGCCAGCGGGGCTGCGAGGATCAGGGCAAGGGCGAGCGCGCGCATGAAACTTCCTTATTTATGGAGCGGATAGGTGCGGTTGGAACGCCGGGGCGTCCAGCCGGGGCGCAGCAGGGCTGCTGGGCGAGTCTAACGCCCGGCTGCGACTGACGCGGGATCAAGGTCACATATCGGGAGGTTTGTTCCGGATGCGACGGGTATGTATAATTCATACATACTTTTTGAGGCGTACCCCATGGAAGCCACCGTTGCTGAACGCGGACAGATCACCCTGCCCAAGGCAGTGCGCGATGCGCTGGGCCTGACCAAGGGCACCTTGCTGAAGGTGGAGCTGGAAGGCAGCCGGATCATCCTGCGCAAGAGCGTGGACGATGCGATCTCCCGCGCCCGCGGAAAGTTCTCGCTGGACGGCTTCGAATCGGCTGATGCGGCCGTGCGCGACCTGCGCGACGAGGAGTAAGCGGTGATGATCGCCGTCGATTCACCGGTGCTGGTCGAACTGCTCAGCAACGGCCCGCAGGCCGATGCGGTGGAATCCTGCCTGCGGCAGAGCCTTGTCGGTGGCCGAGTGGTGGTCTGCGGCGCGACCCTGGCCGAGATCTGTGCCGCCCTGCGCGGCGGTGCCGAGGTGCTGGAAGCGCTGGAAGAAATGGGCGTGCACTTCAACGCGCTGGAAGCCAAGTCGGCCCTGCGCGCGGGTGAGATGCATCGCCGCCATCGCCAGCGCGGCGGCAGCCAGCGCCGTGGCCTGGACGAATTCATGATCGGCGCGCACGCCCTGCTGCAGTGCGATGGCCTGATCACCTGGAACGACACGTTTTATCGCGACTACTTCAAGGGCCTGAAGCTGATCGTGCCGCAAGCCTGAGCCCACTTTTTATTCACCTCACGCATTACCCGGGAGTTGTCATGTTGGAAGCCTACCGCCACCACGTCGCCGAGCGCGCTGCGCTTGGCATCCCGCCCCTGCCGCTGACCGCGCAGCAGACGGCCGATGTCATCGAACTGCTGAAGAACCCGCCGCAGGGCGAGGCCGAGTTCCTGCTCGACCTGCTGACCCACCGCGTGCCGGCCGGCGTCGATGACGCTGCCAAGGTCAAGGCCTCGTACCTGGCCGCGATCGCACTGGGCAGCGAGCAGAACCCGCTGATCAGCCGCGAGCGCGCCACCGAACTGCTGGGCACCATGTTGGGCGGTTACAACGTCGCGCCGCTGGTGCAGCTGCTGGACGATGCCAGCGTTGGCGCTATCGCTGCCGACGCGCTGAAGAAGACCCTGCTGGTGTTCGATGCCTTCCACGACGTGCAGGAAAAGGCCAAGGCCGGCAACGCCAACGCCCAGGCCGTGATGCAGAGCTGGGCCGATGCCGAGTGGTTCACCAGCAACCCGGAAGTGCCGCAGAGCCTGACCGTCACCGTGTTCAAGGTGCCGGGCGAAACCAACACCGACGACCTGTCGCCGGCACCGGACGCGACCACCCGCCCGGACATTCCAATGCACGCCCTGGCGATGCTGAAGAACAAGCGTGACGACGCCGCGTTCACCCCGGAAGAAGACGGCAAGCGCGGCCCGATCCAGCAGATCCTGTCGCTGAAGGACAAGGGCCATCTGGTCGCCTATGTCGGCGACGTGGTCGGCACCGGTTCCTCGCGCAAGTCGGCCACCAACAGCGTGCTGTGGTGGACCGGCGATGACATTCCGTACATCCCGAACAAGCGCGCCGGTGGCGTCTGCCTGGGTTCGAAGATCGCCCCGATCTTCTACAACACCATGGAAGATGCCGGCGCGCTGCCGATCGAGCTGGACGTGTCGAAGATGGAGCACGGCGATGTGGTCGAGCTGCGTCCGTACGATGGCAAGGCGCTGAAGAACGGCGAAGTGATCGCCGAGTTCCAGGTCAAGTCCGAAGTGCTGTTCGACGAAGTGCGCGCCGGTGGCCGCATTCCGCTGATCATCGGCCGTGGCCTGACCGGCAAGGCGCGTGAAGCGCTGGGCCTGGCCCCGACCGACCTGTTCCGCCTGCCGGTGCAGCCGGCCGATACCGGCAAGGGCTTCTCGCTGGCGCAGAAGATGGTTGGCCGCGCCTGTGGCCTGCCGGAAGGCAAGGGCATGCGCCCGGGCACCTACTGCGAACCGAAGATGACCTCGGTGGGCTCGCAGGACACCACCGGCCCGATGACCCGCGACGAGCTGAAGGACCTGGCCTGCCTGGGCTTCTCGGCCGACCTGGTGATGCAGTCGTTCTGCCACACCGCGGCCTACCCGAAGCCGGTGGACGTCAAGACCCACCACACCCTGCCGGAATTCATCTCCACCCGCGGCGGCGTCTCGCTGCGTCCGGGCGATGGCGTGATCCACAGCTGGCTCAACCGCATGCTGCTGCCGGACACCGTCGGCACCGGTGGCGACTCGCACACCCGTTTCCCGGTGGGCATTTCGTTCCCGGCCGGTTCGGGCCTGGTCGCCTTCGCCGCTGCCACCGGCGTGATGCCGCTGGACATGCCGGAGTCGGTGCTGGTGCGCTTCAAGGGCAAGATGCAGCCGGGCGTGACCCTGCGTGACCTGGTCAACGCGATCCCGCTGTACGCGATCAAGTCGGGCCTGCTGACCGTGGCCAAGGCTGGCAAGAAGAACATCTTCTCCGGCCGCATCCTGGAAATCGAAGGCCTGCCGGAACTGAAGGTCGAACAGGCTTTCGAACTGTCCGATGCCTCGGCCGAGCGTTCGGCGGCCGGCTGCTCGGTGCGCCTGAACAAGGAACCGATCATCGAGTACCTGACCAGCAACATCACGCTGCTGAAGTGGATGATCGCCGAGGGGTACCAGGATCCGCGCTCGCTGCAGCGCCGCATCGAGAAGATGGAAGCGTGGCTGGCCAACCCGGAGCTGCTGGAGCCGGATGCCGACGCCGAGTACGCCGCCGTCATCGAGATCGACCTGGCCGACATCCACGAGCCGATCGTGGCCTGCCCGAACGACCCGGACGACGTGAAGACCCTGTCCGAAGTTGCTGGCGCCAAGATCGACGAAGTGTTCATCGGTTCGTGCATGACCAACATCGGTCACTTCCGCGCGGCTGCGAAGCTGCTGGAAGGCAAGCGTGACCTGCCGACCCGCCTGTGGGTGGCCCCGCCGACCAAGATGGATGCGTCCGAGCTGACCAAGGAAGGCGTGTACGGCACCTTCGGCGCGACCGGCGCACGCATGGAAATGCCGGGCTGCTCGCTGTGCATGGGCAACCAGGCGCAGATCCGCGAAGGCTCCACCGCGATGTCGACCTCGACCCGCAACTTCCCGAACCGCCTGGGCCGCAACACCAACGTGTACCTGGGTTCGGCGGAACTGGCGGCAATCTGCTCGCGCCTGGGCCGCATTCCGACCAAGGAAGAGTACATGGCCGATATCGGTGTGATCGCCGCCAGCGGCAGCGAGATCTACCGCTACATGAACTTCGATCAGATCGAGGAATACCAGGACGTGGCCAACACGGTCGCTGCCTGAGGGTAGTGCCGGCCGCTGGCCGGTAGCCCGTTGAAACGAAGAACCCCCGGTGAAAGCCGGGGGTTTTTTGTGGTGCCGATGATGCCTGGTAGTGCCGGCCGCTGGCCGGCAGCCGTGCGAGGTCAAGAGCGCTGCCGGCCAGCGGCCGGCACTAGTCGCGATTCAGGTCCGTCCGGGGTCAGGCCTGGCCGGCGGCGGCCGCTTCCTCGGTCACCGCTGGCGTGTCCATCGGCAGCTCCGGTTCCGCGGCCGTTTCCGGCAACGCACCGTGGTCGGGGAACAGGCGCGGCAGCTCGGCGACGAAGCGGACGATGCAGGCTTCGGCGAACTCACGCGATGCAGCTTTCGCCTTGGCGTAGTCGTCGGCCTGCCATTCCTGCAGCGGAGCAACCCGCGCTTCGTCCTGGCAGTGCACGCCCTGGCCGCCACTGGCGCTGCGGAACAGCTTGCGCACCAGCGGGAAGCCGATGGTTACATCGTGGCGCAGCTCATACGGGGTCTCTGCGTCGCTGAGCTTCTGGTACACCAGGGACCACTGGCCGGCGCTGGCTTCCACGGTGCGCGCGTCACTGGGAATGGCGCCGGGATGGGCCGTGAAATAGAGCGCCAGCTGCTCGCGGATCATGCCGGGCAACGCGCCGAAGGCCGGGCTGGGAACGGACTGGATGTCCTCGCCGCGCACGTTGTTCTTGCTGAAGCTGTTGCTGGTGCCGATGTCACCCACGCCGGTGACGAACGCCAAGGCAGACAGACCGACCTTGGCTGCGGTGACCGCGGCGGTGTCACCGCGCATCACCAGGCGCAGCACATGGTCGCCCACGCGATTGCCGTTGGGCCCGACGCCCAGGCCGGAAGTGACCTTTACCCGTTGCAGGCTGCTGAGATCCAGTGCGGGTGCCACAGCCACTGTGACGTCCCCGACGGCTGGTCCGGCGACGGCCGCAGCTGCCGGTGCGGCCTCGGCTATATCGGTTACGGGCGTGGCGTCCGTTGCCGGATCGGGTGATGCCCCGGACGTGACCGCAGAGGCGGCGACAGGCGTGGGTGCTTCGTCGACGGCGTAGGCCGACGGAGCCAGCAGCAGGCTGGCCGCGATCGCGGCGGTGAGGCAGGCTGGGCGTAATGCCACGGTGGTACTCCTTGGGGAAACGTGATGGGTGCGCGCGCTGCAACTCACTGCGCCGCGAATTCCTTGATCGGGAACGCCTTGCAGCGGGTGACCGCGGCGGCGATGTCGACCGGAGCATCGGCGGCGGCATTGCGGCGCTGGTTCACCGTGGACGTCTCCTCCCACAGACTGGGCAACACCTGCGGCGCATCCAGCACGCGTTCGCGCACGGCATCGTGCAGGACGCTGCTGTAATCCGCGGCCGGGACCACCACGCACAGGCGCGTGCCGGGGGTGCTGCTGGCCTGCTGCAGCATCTGCTGCAGTGCCTGGCTGCTGCCTGCATCGTCGCTCAGCCGCTGCGGTGCGCTGCTCAGGCTGGCATCCTGGATCTGCACCTCGCCCGGGCTGAACAGCAGCACCTGCATTTCCTGCCGCGGCTCGATGCGAACCGGTGCGCGGGTGCGCTCACAGATGGTGGGGGTGGCCCGTGCCTGCTGCGGTGTCATGCTGCCGTCGGCATGCACCTGGCGGATATGCAGCCGGCACATCTTGTCGGCCACTTCAAATTCCACCTCGTAATCCTGCCCGGGCTTGGCCACGAACTGGCCTGACAGCTTGCCGTCGCAGTACACGCGACTGCTTGCGTCGAAACGTGCCTCGAAGATCAGCGGCTTGCCACCGGGTACTTCGTATTCCTGGTAGCTGAGCGTGGAAAACCGCTCGTTCTCTTTGCTGCGCAGGGTTTCCGTGACGGGGATGCCGAGCACGCCTTTGTCGCCGGCGTTGTTGTACTTGACGTCGATCCTGTCGCGGTAATCCTCGCGGCAGGCGGCATCGGTGTACAGGGTGGTGGTGCGCCCCAAGGCTGCGTAGACGCGCACCCGTGCCGGGGGAGCGGTGCCGTCAGCATAGGCGCTGACATCTTCAGCGGCCAACGGGCGCGGGTACATTGCGGGGATCCTCTTGACCAGCTTCTCGATGCATTTCATCGTGATCATCTGCGCGGCCCCCTTGAGCCGCGCGTAATCATCGGCCTGCCATGCTTCCAGGGTTGCGCGGTTGTCGCTGTCATTGCAGCTGATGATTTCCGCCAGCGTACCGTCGGCACGCCGCTGCTCGATGGTGCTGGAGTGGTTGAGGCGGTAGAGGGGATCCTTGCGCGTGTTGCCCTGGTGCACCAGTGCCCACGTGTCTGCACTGAAGCGCAGGGTACTGGTCTGCGCGGGCAGCGCGTCGGGTGCATAGCGGAAGTAGCCGCCCACCAGCGCCTTGGCCACGTTTGGCATCAGCGTGATGGCGGGACTGGCTTGTCCTTCGATGATGCTGCCGGGCAGGTTGTTACGCTGGAAGTAGTCCGGCTCGTTGCCGCTGAAGAGAAGCGCGAGCCCCTTAGGCGTGAGCGCCTCGCTGTCATCGGGAGTGACGATGCGCAGCGCCACGTCGGGTGCGTGCATACGCTTCAGCGCGCTGGCCGGACCGCTCTGGATCTGTACGCGATCAGTCCAGGGGGCAGGGTGGTCGGTGGTGGTAGCGGTGGCGGTGGCAGCGACGGGTGGTGTGTGCGGCGGTGCTGATTGTGCGGCAGACGTGGCCGCCAGCGGGGCCAGCAGCGCGGTAGTCAGCAGCGAGGTTCGGGTGGGGAAGCGGCGCTGGGCCACGGTGAAGCTCCTTGAAGAACGAAACAGCTGGCCCCTCCGGGGCCGGCGTTTGAAAGACGGGATGAAGCGCTGCGGCGCTGTGGTCGGTCAGCCGCGGGCCAGCGCCAGCAGTCTTTCGGCAATGCGCTCCAGCGGCACCTGTTCTTCGGCGGCGCCGAGCTTGAAGGCCGCGCCGGGCATGCCCCAGACCACGCTGGTCGCCTCGTCCTGCACCAGCGTCGGCGCGCCGGCCTGGCGCATTTCCAGCAGGCCGCGTGCACCGTCGTCGCCCATGCCGGTGAGGATCGCGCCGATGGCATTGCCGCCCGCGCTCTGTGCCACCGAGCGGAACAGCACGTCCACCGCCGGCTTGTGCCGGTTCACCGCAGGACCATCGTCGACACGGCAGCGCCAGCGCGCACCGTCGCGGATGATCCGCAGGTGCTTGCCGCCCGGAGGCAGGTAGGCGTGGCCGGGCAGCACCGCTTCACCGTCGCTGGCTTCGCGCACGGCCATTGCCGAGTGACGGTCCAGTCGTTCGGCGAAGGCGGTGCTGAAGCTGGCGGGCAGGTGCTGGGTCATCACCACGGCCGGACCGTCGGCGGGCATGCCTTCCAGCACCACGCGCAATGCTTCGGTACCGCCAGCCGACGAGCCGATGGCGATCAGGCGGTCGGTGGTGCGGAACTGCGTTGCTGCTGGGCGCGCGGCAGGGGCGGCATCCAGCGTGAGTTTCGGCGTGGCCACGCGTACCAGCGGGCGCACCCGGGAACGCGCAGCCATCTTTACCTTGGCGATGATTTCATCAGCATAGCCCTGCAGGCCGCGGGCCACGTCGAGCTTGGGCTTGGACACGAAGTCCACCGCGCCCAGGCCCAGTGCCTGCAGGGTGGTATCGGCGCCGCGTTCGGTCAGGGAAGAGATCATCACCACCGGCAGCGGGTGCAGGCGCATCAGGTTTTCCAGGAACGCCAGGCCATCCATGCGTGGCATTTCCACGTCCAGGGTGATCACGTCCGGGGCCAGGCGCTTGATCTTCTCGCGGGCCAGCAGCGGGTCGGCGGCGGTGCCGACCACGTCGATGGCCGGATCGCTGGACAGGATCTCGGTGAGCATCTGCCGGACGACGGCGGAGTCGTCGACGATCAGGACCCGGCAGGGGGCGTTGCCGGTCAGGGTCATTCGAACAGCTCCACGCCACCGGTGACCGGGGCCTTGGACAGGCGTGCGCGCACGGCCGATTCGGTCGCGGCGACTTCGGCTTCGTGGGCGTGTGGCAGGCGCTGCACCACCACGCGGCCGGTATCGGCGAAGAACCAGATCTTGCGCGGATGGATGCCGCACAGGTCCTCGGCGAGGATCGGGATGTGTTCGGCCTGCAGGTACTGGCGCACGAACTCGGCGTTGCGGGTGCCTACCGGATTGCTGGTGAAGCCCTTCAGCACGTTGGCGCCGCCGAACACCTTCGCCTCGATGCGCTTGCGGTGGGCGCCGCGCTTGAGCATGTCGTTGATCAGCAGTTCCATCGCATAGCTGCCATAACGTGCGGGCGCGCCGTCGCCGGCGTTGCCTTCGGGCAGCAGGAAGTGGTTCATGCCGCCGATCTTCAGTACCGGGTCGCGCAGGCAAGCCGCCACGCAGGAGCCCAGCGTAGTGGTCAGCGCGGTGGTGTCATCCACTACCAGATACTGGGTTGGCAGCAGCTTGGCGGCGATGGTCTTGAAGCGTGCGTCCTGGTAGCGCATCACATCGTCGGTACGCAGTGATGCGTTCATGCGCCGGCCTTTGCCGCACGACGGTACAGGGTACGGCCGCAGGGTTGGATCAGATCGGCAGCGTGCAGGTAGTTCTCCGAATGGCCGGTGTAGAGCAGGCCGTCGTCGGCCAGGTGGTTGACCAGGCGGCCAAGAATCGCGCGCTGGGTCGGCTTGTCGAAGTAGATCATCACGTTGCGGCAGAACAGCGCATCGAACGGGCCGCCGACGTCGTAACGCGGTGCCAGCAGGTTCAACGGGCGGAATTCAATCAGTTCGCGCAGCGCCGGCAGTACGCGGCACTGGCCTTCGTTGGGGCCACTGCCACGCTGGAAATAGCGGCGACGCAGGTCCGGATCGAGGCCGGCGACACGGTCGATGTTGTAGACGCCGCGCCCGGCGGTGGCCAGCACCTGGGTGTCGACGTCGGTGGCGACGATGCGTACCGGCGGCTTCAGGGTGCCAAACGCTTCGCAGGCGGTGATCGCCATCGAGTAGGGCTCTTCGCCGGTGGAGGCGGCGCACGACCACAACAGCAGCGGACCGCGCCCGTTGCGCTGCTGCAGCTCTTCGCGCAGCTTGTCGAAATGGTGCGGCTCGCGGAAGAACGCAGTGAGGTTGGTGGTCAGCGCATTGGTGAATGCCTGCCACTCGTCACCATCACCCTGTTCAAGATGGTCCAGGTACTGCTGGAAGCTGCGCATGCCCAGCGTACGCAGGCGGCGCGACAGGCGTCCGTACACCATGTCGCGCTTGGCCGGGGCGAGGGCGATGCCCACGCGCTGGTAGATCAGGTCGCAGACGCGGCGGAAATCACGGTCGGCGAATTCGAATTCGCGCGTACCGCTGACGATGGGGGTAGGGCTCTGCACGGGTGACGTGTCCATCGGCGGGGCGACGGCCGGAGCCGCCGCGAGGATCAGAATTCCTGCCAGTCGCCGTCGTTGGAGACGACGGTGCTGGAGTGGGTACGGCGGATCGGTGCGGGCGTCGACAACGGTCGCGAAGGCGCAGGGCTGGCAGCCTTCGGCGCGACCTTGGCGGTCACCGCCTTCACTGCGACAGCGACCTGGTTGTCGAGGCGGAAGATCGCCACGGCGTCGGCCAGCTGTGCGGCCTGGTCTTCCATCGCCCGCGCGGCGGCGGTGGCTTCTTCCACCAGCGCGGCGTTCTGCTGGGTGGTTTCGTCCATCTGCACCACGGTCTGGTTGACCTGCTCGATGCCGGCCGACTGCTCCTGCGAGGCGGCGGAGATCTCGGCCATGATGTCGGTCACGCGCTGCACCGACGCGACGATCTCACCCATGGTGCTGCCGGCCTGGTGGACCAGGCTGGAACCCTCGGCGACCTTGCCGACCGAGTCGTCGATCAGCCCCTTGATCTCCTTGGCGGCGGCGGCCGAGCGTTGGGCGAGGGTACGCACTTCGCTGGCGACCACGGCGAAGCCACGGCCCTGTTCGCCGGCACGGGCCGCTTCCACTGCGGCATTCAGCGCCAGGATGTTGGTCTGGAAGGCGATGCCATCGATGACCGAGATGATCTCGGCGATCTTCTTCGAGGAGGCTTCGATGGCCGACATGGTGGTGACCACCTGGCCGACCACGCTGCCGCCCTGCGAGGCCACGCCGTGCGCGCCGATGGCGAGCTGGTTGGCCTGGCGCGCGTGTTCGGCGTTCTGGCGCACGGTGGAGGTCAGTTCCTCCATCGAGGCGGCGGTTTCTTCCAGATTGGCGGCCTGCTGCTCGGTACGGCGCGACAGATCGCTGTTGCCCGACGCGATTTCGCCGGCCGACAGGGTGATGCTGGAGGCACTGGCCTGGATCTGGCTGACGATCTGGGTCAGCTGGCTGACCGTGGCGTTTGCATCGTCGCGCATGCGGGCGAACACGCCCTGGTAGTCACCGTGCATGCGTGCCGTCAGGTCGCCGTCGGCAATGGACGACAGCAGCTGCGAGAGCTTGCCGAGGTTGTCATCGCTGACTGCCATCATGGCATTGAGGTTTTCCAGCATGGTGCGGAAATCGTGATCGAAGCGCTGTGCATCGCCGCGCTGGCTGAAGTCGCCCGCAGCGGCGGCACTGGCCAGCTGCTTGATCTCGGCGTTGATGCGGCCGAGGTTGGCCTTGACCGTGTCGACGGTGGTGGTCATCGCCGCCTTTTCGCCCGGGTAGCGCGCGATGTCGCTGCTGAGGTCGCCCACGGCGTACTGCTGCACGACGTTCAGTACATCGTGCAGGGTCTGCACGTGGCTGCCGACCAGGACGTTGGTTTCCTGCACCATCAGTCCGTATTCGCCGGGGAAGCTGCTGGCGTCGATGCGGTAGCTGAGTTCACCGCCATCGTGGCGGCGCGCCATCTCGCGCTGGCCGCTGATGACCGCGTGCAGCTGCTGCTGCATGCGCGACATGGCTTCGAGCAGGCGACCGGTTTCGTCATGCGGCTGCGGGCCGATGTGGCTGTCCAGCTTGCCGCCGGCAATGCCTTCGGCCACGGCGGTGGCCTGCTTCAGCGGACGTGCGATGCGGTTGCCGATGACCCAGCTCAATGCCAGCACGATCAGCACCAGTACGCCGCCGGCCAGGGTCATGATGGCGGTGAAGACCAGTGCCTGCTGCTGCACGTCATCCATGTATACGCCGCTGCTGACCACCCAGTTCCAGGGCTTGAACAGGCCGGCGTAGGACGCCTTGTCGTACAGGCCTTCGCTGTTGGCCTTGGCCCACTTGTAGGAGACCACCCCGCCGCCCTTGCGAGCCACTTCCACCAGGTCGTGGAACAGCTGCACGCCGTCCTCGGAGCGGAAGTCCTTCATGTCCTTGCCGATCAGGTCCTTGCGGAACGGATGCATCAGCACGCGGTAGTTCGTGTCGTAGACGCTGTAGTAATACGTATCACTGTCGGCGCGCATGCGCGCCAGCGCATCGAGCGCGGCCTGGCGGGCGGCGGGCTCGGTGAGTTCGCCGCTGGCGGCCAGCCCGTGGTAGTGGTCGAGGATGCCGTAGGTCAGTTCAACCTGGGTCTTCAACGACGACTTGCGGGTTTCATTGAGGTCCAGGTACTGCATGCGGGCAGCGATCACCGAGAGCGCGATCACGCCGAGTGCGATCAGCAGCGTGAGCAGATTGAGCTTGCGTCGGACGGAGAGATTGCTGAAGTAGTGTTGCCAGCGATGCAGGAGATTCATCGAGCAGTACCCGGGTGGTGGTGGGTGGAGGCGCCGGTGCTGATCGGGAGCAGCGGTGACATGACCGTTATCGGCCGCGGGGGCGGGGGATTGAGGTGGGCTGTTCGAACGTATTCAGGTTCGTTTGCAGCGGCGGCTGCGGCGCTGCCTGCGGCAGGCTGTTGAAGCAACAGCAACAGCAACAGCAACAGCAACAGCGCTCAGGGCTCTGTGTTGATACGTGCTGGTATGGGTCGGGGCGGCCAGGCGGGACACGCCGTAAACCCATCCATGGGGGCTCGATGGCGCCATCCATGGCGCCAACGGTCCCGCCTGGCCGCCCCGACCCATCCCCTCGGGTTTCACTGGCTCGGATGGCAAGTGCATTGGTGTTGGCGGGTGGAAAGAGGGGTCAGATCCGTTTTCCGCAGGAAAACGGATCTGACCCCGGAAGCACTGCGCCGTTGGCTGGACAACACCTGGCGAGGCCGCAAAAAAAAACGCCCCAGCGCAGGGCCGGGGCGTTTTCGTGCCTCAGGTCAGGCAGGTATCAGAATTCCTGCCAGTCTCCATCAGCCAGTTCGGTGGCCATGGATCGGCCGCCGGTGCTGCGGCGGGCCGGCGGTGCCGCCGCTGCCGGAGCCGGGGCTGCCGGTGCCGACGCGCGCGGTGCCGGTGCGCGCGTGGCGACCACGGCTTCGGCTTCGTCGACCACGAAGATCGAGACCGCCTCGCTGAGGTGGCCCGCCTGTTCTTCCATCGCACGTGCGGCGGCGGTGGCTTCTTCCACCAGCGCGGCGTTCTGCTGGGTGGTTTCGTCCATCTGCACCACGGTCTGGTTGACCTGTTCGATGCCGGCGCTCTGCTCCTGCGAGGCAGCAGAGATCTCGGACATGATGTCAGTGACGCGCTGCACCGAGGCAACAATTTCGCCCATGGTGGCGCCGGCCTTGTGCACCAGTGCCGAGCCGTCGTTGACCTTGCCGACCGAGTCGTCGATCAGGCCCTTGATTTCCTTGGCGGCGGCGGCCGAGCGCTGGGCGAGGGTACGCACCTCGCTGGCGACCACGGCGAAGCCACGGCCCTGTTCGCCTGCACGGGCCGCTTCCACCGCGGCGTTCAGCGCCAGGATGTTGGTCTGGAAGGCAATGCCGTCGATGACCGAGATGATTTCCGCGATCTTCTTCGACGAGGCCTGGATGGCCGACATGGTGGTGACCACCTGGCCGACCACTTCGCCGCCCTGCGATGCCACGCCGTGCGCGCCGATGGCGAGCTGGTTGGCTTGGCGGGCGTGCTCGGCGTTCTGGCGCACGGTGGAGGTCAGTTCTTCCATCGAGGCGGCGGTTTCTTCCAGGTTCGCGGCCTGCTGTTCGGTACGGCGCGACAGGTCGCTGTTGCCGGAGGCGATTTCGCCGGCGGCCGAGCTGATCGCACGGCTGGACTGCTTGATGCGGGTGACGATCTCGCTCAGCTGTGCGGCCGTGGCGTTGGCATCGTCACGCATGCGGGCGAACACGCCCTGGTAGTCGCCATGCATGCGCACGGTCAGGTCGCCCTGCGACAGTGCGGCGAGCAGGCCGGAGATCTGTTCGATGCTGCCCGAGTTGGCGTCCAGCAGACCGTTGATCTGCTGGGCCAGCTGCAGGAAGAAGCCTTCCTTGTCGTTGGCATCGATGCGGCCGGACAGGTCGCCGGCAGCGGCCTGGGCGATGACCCGTGCCACTTCCGCCTCGACCTGCGCTTCCTGGGTGCGGTCGCGCCATTCCACCACGTAGCCGACGGTGTCGCCGTCTTCGTTGCGGATGGTCGACACGACCTGGGCGAACTGGGCATCGCCGTACTGCATCGGGCGGCGGGCAACGCCATGCTGCTTGAGGTTGGCCAGCAGGGTATTGTCCATCTCGCCGCGGTGTTCAAGCACGGTGACCGGCTTGCCGACCAGCGAGGCGTGGACGTCGAAGTCGGGCAGGTCGCGGCGCAGCTCGTCCTGGTACTGGGCCAGGGTCTGCTGCAGGGCGCGGTTGCTGTAGACGATGGTGTTGTTGGGGTCGGTGAGGTAGACGCCGGTCGAGCTGTAATCCAGCGCGGTGCGGATGCGCAGGTTCTCGCGGGCGATGGCCTGGTCGGTTTCGGTGCGCTCGCGCAGGTCGCGCTGCATGCGCTGCATGGCCTGCATCAGTTCGCCCACTTCGTCCTGGCGGCTGACGTCGATGTGACCATCGAGCTTGCCACCGGCGACGTCGTTGGCCACCGAGACGGCGCCACGCACGCTGCCGACCAGGGCACGGGCGAACAGCCACACCAGCACCAGGCCGAGCGCGGCGCCGCCGAGCAGGGCGATGACGGTCAGCACGGCCGAGGCGGAGTAGGTGGAGGCGGCTTCGTCGCGCGAGGCGCGGGCGAGGCGGTTGTCTTCGGCGATCAGCGCTTCAAGCGCGGCGCCGGCCTTGCGGTGTTTGGTGCGGGTCTCGCCGACGAAGGTGTCGATCGCATCGTCGGGCAGGTCCAGCTCCAGCATTTCGGTGACGCTGTCATAGGAGGCCAGCGCGTCCTTCCAGTCCTTGGCGAAGGTGTCGAACAGTTTCTTCTGCTGTGCGTTGTCGACCAGCTTCGGATAGTCCTTGATCGACTTGTCCATGCTGGTGCGCAGTTCGACGGCCTGCTTGCGGGCGTCGGCCTTGACGTCGTCGCTGGCGCGGATCAGCTGCTGGTAGGCGCTGTTGCGGTACTCGCCGAGCATGCCGCGCATCTCGCCGGCCATGCGGATGCTCTCCATGCGTGAACCAGCCAGTTCGGTGGTCACGTTGTTCAGCGAATGCAGGCCACGGTAGGCGACGATGCCCTGCAGCAGCATCACCAGCAAGAGGACACCGAAGGTCAGCATGAGCTTCGGCATCAGTTTCAGGTTGTTGATCCACGGCATGGGCGTTGCGATCTCCTAAGGCAGACGCGGCCGGGCGCAGGGCCCGGTTGCAACAGCCACGCCGGCACGCTGGCCGGCGCGGTCTGACGGACAGCGGATTACTTGATGTTGGCCAGCTTCAGGCTGGACGGCGAGCTGACTTCGATTTCCGCGCGCGAGGCGTCGCGCTGGATCTTGCCGATCACGCACACGGTCTTGCCTTCCAGGGTTTCCAGCGGGAAGGAGAACTTGCCGCGGTTCTCGCCGGCGATGCGTGCCGAGAAGGTGTGGCGCGGGAAGGCGCCGCCCATGTACAGGAAGGTCGGCTGGCCTTCGGAACCTTCTGCGAAGCGGGCCTTTTCGACCTTGCCGCAGACCATGCCGTCCTTGCCGACGGCGCGCGGTGCCATCTCCGGCGGAATCATCTCGGCCGACTGCGCGAAGGCGGAGGAAGCGGTGGTGGCCAGGACGGCAGCCGAAACGAACGCAAGCAGGGACTTCATCGGGGTGATTCTCCGGGGATGGTGATGGTGGATCCGGCCTTGGCGCGTTCCTGCGCGACCGGCTTCTGTCCCCCTATCGGCGTGGATGAGGGGAACTGAAGGGCTGCGTAACAGAAACGTGAAAAAGGTCCGTTTGCTCAGGCGGCAGCGTCTTCGACGACGTTGGTCTGACCCATGTCGGCGCTGTCCAGCAGGGTTTCGATATCCAGCAGGATCAGCATGCGGTCGTCGTGGGTGCCGATGCCGGAGATGAAGCGGGTGTCGACGGCGGCGCCGAATTCCGGGGTCGGGCGGATCTGCTCGGCCGACAGCGGGATCACGTCGGAGACGCTGTCGACCACGATGCCGACCACGCGGTCTTCCACGTTGAGCACGATCATCACGGTGAAGGCGTCGTAGCGGGCGTCTTCCAGGCGCAGCTTCAGGCGCAGGTCGATCACCGGCACGATGGTGCCGCGCAGGTTGATCACGCCCTTGATGTAGTCCGGGGCATCGGGGACGCGGGTGACGGCGTCGTAGCCGCGGATTTCCTGCACCTTGAGGATGTCCACGCCGTAGTGCTCGGCACCGAGGGTGAAGCTGAGGAATTCGCCATCGGCGCCGGCGGCGGAGCTGTTCTTGTCGTTCATCGAGGGGTCCTGGTTCTGCCGGAAGTGCCGGTGTCAGGCTCGATATCGGCCCCTGGGTGGGGGACTTTAGGCATCTGGTAGTGCCGGCCGCTGGCCGGCAATCCTGCATCCACGCATGGCGTGGATCTACTGGCTCCCGCATCCACGCATGGCGTGGATCTACTGGCACCGGTATCCACGCGGTTTCGAGGTTGCCGGCCAGCGGCCGGCACTGCCCGCCGTGGGGGTGTCAGAGCTCGCCGTTGCGGCGTGCCTTGCGCTGGCGGTCGATGCGGAAGATGTAGCGCTGGATGGCGCTGTCGCCGCCGCGCGGCAGGTCGTCGAAGCGCATGCCGACGCGCTTGACCTCGGTGCCGTTGGGCAGGCGTTGCGGCAGCAGGTTGCAGACCACCAGTTCGATCTGCAGGTCCGGGCCATCGGGCATCGACAGCTGCGCCCGGTAGCGCTGCTGCAGGCTGAAGATGGCGCAGTCGGTGGGCACGGTTACCGCCAGGCCGCCGCCACTGATGTCCACCACCCGCATCGACAAGGCTTCGGCGCGGGCCTCGCCCGGTGGCAGCAGCAATTGCGGTGAGTCGGTGATGGGGGTCTCCAGCCGGTACAGTTCGCGTCGCTGCAGGTGCACCAATTCATCGGGCAGCGGTGCACGGAACGCCACATGGCCCTCGTTGTCCACGCGCTGCAGGTCATGCAGGCGGAAACGCACCAGTACCCGTTCCAGCTGGGCGAAGCAGAGCAGGTGGTCGGACTGTTCGGCGGCGCGGTTGGAAGCCTCCTGCGGGCTGCCATCGAGCAGCAGGAAATCCTCGTCGTCGTCCAGTTCAAGCAGGGCGGTGGGGAAGGATCGATCGCGGCCGTCGATATGGGCGTTGATCAGTGATCGCTGGTCGATCAGTGAACGCAGCAGCTGCCGCACCTGGCGGGGGTTGCGGACCAGAAAGCGATCATCCGCGGCATCGGCCGCATGGACTTCGGGCAGTGCAGTGTCGTGGCCGTCGGACATGGAATCTGTGGTCAGGGGCGGGCGCCGACGCGTGTGGGCGCGTGGCTCGAAAGAAGTATCGGCTGCGTTGCGGATTTATGTAGCACCGAACGCACTCGTTTGCTCCGTTGTGCCATGCCCGCGGCGGTCGGGCACGAGTGGTGCCCGGGCCGGGCATGGCCCGGCGCTGCCTTTCCGCTGACGGGGTGGCGCGCGGCCACCCCGATGCTGCGATCAGAACTCCTGCCAGTCGCCGTCACCGGCCAGGGCCGGCTGCGCAACGGGCTTGCGCACGCGCGCAGGTGCGGCGATGGATGCGGGCGCCGCCTTGCGCGGAGCACTGCTGGCCACGGCCATGGCTGCGCGCGGTATCGCATTGCCCGCGCTCGGTGCGGCCAGGCGGAAGCGTGCGACGGCCTCGCCCAGCTGTGCGGCCTGGTCTTCCATCGCCCGCGCGGCGGCGGTGGCTTCTTCCACCAGCGCGGCGTTCTGCTGGGTGGTTTCGTCCATCTGCACCACGGTCTGGTTGACCTGCTCGATGCCGGCGGACTGCTCCTGCGAGGCGGCGGAGATCTCGGCCATGATGTCGGTCACGCGCTGCACCGACGCGACGATCTCGCCCATGGTGCTGCCGGCCTGGTGGACCAGGCTGGAACCCTCGGCGACCTTGCCGACCGATTCGTCGATCAGCCCCTTGATCTCCTTGGCGGCGGCGGCCGAGCGCTGGGCGAGGGTACGCACCTCGCTGGCGACCACGGCGAAGCCACGGCCCTGTTCGCCGGCACGGGCCGCTTCCACTGCGGCATTGAGCGCCAGGATGTTGGTCTGGAAGGCGATGCCATCGATGACCGAGATGATCTCGGCGATCTTCTTCGAGGAGGCTTCGATGGCCGACATGGTCGTGACCACCTGGCCGACCACTTCACCGCCCTGCGAGGCCACGCCGTGCGCACCGATGGCGAGCTGGTTGGCCTGGCGCGCATGTTCGGCGTTCTGGCGCACGGTGGAGGTCAGTTCCTCCATCGAGGCGGCGGTTTCTTCCAGATTGGCGGCCTGCTGCTCGGTACGGCGCGACAGGTCACTATTGCCCGAGGCGATTTCGCCTGAGGCCAGGGTGATGCTCGAGGTGCTGGCCTGGATCTGGCTGACGATCTGGGTCAACTGGGCGACGGTGGTGTTGGCATCGTCACGCATGCGGGCGAACACGCCGTGGAACTGGCCGTCCATGCGTGCGGTCAGGTCGCCCGCGGCGATGGACTGCAGCAGCTGCGACAGCTGACCAAGATTGCCGTCGGCGACCTCCATCATGCTGTTGAGCTGCTCGATCATCACGCGGAAATCGTGATCGAAGCGCTGCGCATCGCCGCGCTGGCTGAAGTCGCCGGCCGCAGCAGCCGATGCCAACTGCTGGATCTGCGTGTTGATGGCCAGCAGGCTGGCCTTGGCCGCATCCATCGATTCGTGCAGGATCGCGCGGCTGCCCGGCAACCGGCGCGCATCGGGGGTGAGGTTGCCGGTGGCGTACTGGTTGAGCACATCGATGGCATCACGGATCGCATCGAGGTGTTCGAAGATCACCGTGTTGATGCCGCCGGCGAGCTGGCCATAGACGCCCGGGAAGTCTTCCGGAATGCGGTGGCTGATATCGGGGCCGGCATGCATCTGTGCCATCAGCTGGGTCTGCTCGGAGAAGCGACGCAGCATCGCGGTCATCTCCGCGGTGGCCGCCAGCATGCGACCCGCCTCATCCTTGCCGGTGGCCTGGGTAGTGACGCTGAGATCGCCGCGGGCGACGGCCTGGATGGCGTGCACGGCCTTGCCCAGCGGGCCGACCACGGCGCGCGAGATGATCACCGCCAGGGTGGCGGCGACCACGACCAGCAGCACGATGGCGGCGATGATGGCCAGCATGCTGTTGCGGTGGGTCGCGTTGGCGTCGTCGATCTTGCCCTGCATCTGGGTTCCCAGCAGCGCACCCAGCGCCTTCAGGTCTTCGAAAGCTTTGCGGCGCAGGGGGCGCGACTGCTCATCGGAAATCTGCCGGGCCGCTTCGCCATCACCGGCGGTGGCCGCTTCGCGCAGCTTGGTATTGGCGGCGAAGTAGCCATCGACGTCGGCCTGCACGGCCTGGTACAGCGTGCGCTCCTTGTCGCCGGACGGCAGCTTGGCATAGGCCGCCAGCTGCTCGCGCACCACTGCAGCGGTGTCGTTCATGCGCTTGTTGTAGTCGGCGACCTTCTCCGGCTGGTCCAGCATGCTGATCTGGGCCAGTTCATAGGTGCGGAACTCGCCCAGCTGCGAGCGCACTTCACCGAGGTACTGCACCGATGGAATGTCGTTGGTCGCCATCGAGGTCAGCTTGGCGTTGGCTTCGGACAGGCGGACCAGGGCGAACGCACCCAGCACGACGGTCATCAGGGTGGTCAGGGTGAATCCCACAGCCAGCTTGCGGGCGATGGGCAGATCGTGGAACCACTTCATGCAGGGTGCTCCAAGGTGGGCAGAATACCCGCGGCGGCGCCGCGGGCAAAAGGTCGTTGCAGGAGGGAACGGTGGTGCCGGGTGAAGGATCGGTGACTGCCGTCAACCCGAGATAGCGGCGCAGCTGCGCCGTACTTTATGGACCGATGTCACATTCGCTGGCGTAGGGGAAACCAACGGAAAGCAAGCAGTGGCGGGGCTTTCGCCGTGGCGGCGTGGTTTCAGGCGAAACCATGCGCCCGATCAGGTTCACGACGCAGGACGACGGAGTTCACAGTTGCGGGGGCCGCCGCGTTGCGCGTGGGTACGATTGCTGCCTGCGCCCGCGCGCAAACGAAAACCGCCGCCCCGGAGGGCGGCGGTCAGGTACAACGTGTAGCGCAGCTCAGGCGGCCTGCGGCACCCGCAGCGAACGCACCAGGCCGCCGATGTCGACGATCAGGGCGACGCGGCCATCGCCGAGGATGGTCGCACCGGAGACCCCGCCGATGCGGCGGTAGTTGTTCTCGATGTTCTTCACCACGACCTGCTGCTGGCCGACCAGCTCGTCCACTTCCAGCGCGATCTTCTGGCCATCGCCTTCAACCACCACCACCAGCGATTCACTGCCGGGTGCACGCTGGCCATAGCCGTAGTACTCGCTCAGCGACAGGATCGGCAGGTATTCGCCACGCACGCGCAGCACGCGGCCTTCGCCGGCCATGCTGCGGATGTCGTCAGGCTGCGGCTGCAGTGCTTCAAGCACGTACGCCAGCGGCAGGATCAGGGTTTCGCCGGCCACCGCTACGGTCATGCCGTCGAGGATGGCAAGGGTCAACGGCAGCCGGATCAGCGTACGGGTGCCGGTACCGAGGCCGCTTTCAATCTGCACCTCGCCACCGAGCGCCTGGATGTTGCGGCGGACCACGTCCATGCCCACGCCACGACCGGACAGGTCGGTGACCGCATCGGCGGTGGAGAAGCCGGGCTGGAAGATCAGGTCCCAGACCTGCGAGTCGGTGGGGTTGTCCGGTACGGCCAGGCCGCGTTCCTGCGCCTTGGCCAGGATCTTCTCGCGGTTCAGGCCGCGGCCGTCGTCGCTGACTTCGATGACGATATGACCGCCCTGGTGCGAGGCAGCCAGGGTGATCGTGCCGGTCTCGTCCTTGCCGGCATCGCGACGCACGTCCGGCATTTCCAGGCCGTGGTCGATGGAATTGCGGACCAGATGCACCAGCGGATCGGCGATCTTCTCGATCAGGCCCTTGTCCAGCTCGGTGCCTTCGCCGATGGTGCGCAGGCGCACGTGCTTGCCCAGGCGGCCGGACAGGTCGCGGACCAGACGCGGGAAGCGGCGGAACACTGCGTCGACCGGCAGCATGCGCACGCCGATTACAGCCTCCTGCAGGTCGCGGGTATTGCGTTCAAGCAGGTCCAGGCCGGCGAACAGGCTCTCGGCATGCACCGGGTCCAGCGCGTGCGAGACCTGCTTGAGCATGGCCTGGGTGATGACCAGTTCACCGACCAGGTTGATCAGTGCATCGACCTTGTCGACGCTGACACGGATGGAGGTTTCTGCTTCCTGGCTGGCCCCGGTGCTGGCCGTCGGTGCGGCAGCGGCGGGCGCAGGGGCAGCGACCGGCGCGGCGGCCGGTGCCTGGGTGGCCAGGCTCGGCGGTGCGGCCGGACGGATGTCCAGTTCGCAGTCGTCCAGCACCCAGGCGAAGGTGTCTTCGATCTTGCTGCGCGGCACCTTGCCGACCAGGCCCAGGTCCCACGCCAGGTGGGCTTCAAGCGGGTCGAGCTGGGCGAAGCCGGGCAGGCGATCCATGCGCGCGGCCACCTGCAGCGAACCCAGGTGTTCCAGTTCGCGGATGATGCGCAACGGGTCGTTGCCACTCATGAACAGTGACGGCGCCGGGGTGAAGCCGATCTGCCAGGCTTCCGGCGTGTCGTCCACCTTGCTGGCGGCAGCGGGTGCAGCGGCGGCGGGTGCCTGGCCGGACAGCACCGCTTCCAGGCGCGCCTTCACCGCAGCAACCGCTGCAGGATCGGCGGGCTGGCCGTGCTCGGCCTCGCGCAACAGGGCGCGCAGTACGTCCACCGACGACAGCATCGCATCGACGGCGTTGCCTTCCAGTGCGCGCTTGCCGGCCCGCAGCTCATCGAGCAGCGTTTCCAGCACGTGGGTCAGCCCGGCGATGGCATCGAAGCCGAACGTGCCTGCGCCACCCTTGATGGAGTGGGCGGCACGGAACACCGAGTTGATGATCTCCGGGTCCTGTTGTCCCGATTCCAGGGCCAGCAGGCCAGCCTCCATGGCGTCGAGGCCTTCGCGGCTCTCCTCGAAGAAGGTGGCGTGGAAGCGTTGCAGGTCCATGCTCATGGCAGTGGCGATCCGGAAGCGAAGAGGGGGAGCAGTGCGGGGCGATCAGCCCAGCACTTTCTGCACGGTGGCGACCAGCTGTTCGGGATTGAACGGCTTGACCAGCCAGCCGGTGGCACCGGCGGCCTTGCCTTCGGACTTCTTGTCCGCTGCCGACTCGGTGGTCAGCATCAGCATCGGCGTGAACTTGTAGTCCGGCAGCTGGCGCAGTTCGCGGATCAGCGCGATGCCGTCCATGTTCGGCATGTTGACGTCGGTGACCACCGCATTGAAGCGCTGGCCCTTGGCACGTCCGAGCGCGACCGCGCCGTCTTCAGCTTCTTCGACGGCAAAACCGGCCGAGGTGAGGGCGAAGGAAACCATCTGGCGCATCGACGCCGAATCGTCCACCACCAAGATACGTGCGCTCATGCAGCGTTCTCCACAGATTTCAGGTTGTCATGGGGTACGTCCAGGCCCAGGGCCTGGGTGACGCCCAACAGGCGTGCAGCGTCACGGAAGGTTGCAGTGCAACCGTGGAAGCCGGTGCCCAGGCCTGCCTCGCGGCGGGCCTGCACGAAGGCGCACAGCACCTGCATGCTGGCGGTGTGGATGCGGCCGACCTGGCTTGCATCCAGGGTCAGCTCGCCTGCTTCCGCCACCAAGGGCGAAAGGCGGTTCTTGAGCTCGGTGCTGCTCTCGATGCCGAGATCCTCACCCAGTTCGACAGTGCTCATCGTTGCTCCGGACAAACGGTTCCAGCATTCATAACGGCACCGTGGGGCGGTTCTTTAGGGGTATCGGCGCTGCGCGCCGATTCAGAGCACGGATTCACCCCAGCAGCTGCGTGGCGTCGAGCAGGATCATCGGCCGCTGGCTGATGCGGGCCACGCCACGGAACAGTTCATTGGAGATCTGGCAGATGCGGGCGGTATCGGGTGGTTCGATCTGCGAGTCGGTCAGGTTGGCGACGTCCTCCACGGCCGACACACGCAGGCCCAAGGTCTCGCCGTTCTCTTCAAGCACGACGATGCGGGTCTGCGCGTCATCCTCGGCGGAGGCCGCACCCAGGTGCAGGCCGAGATCCATCACCGGCACCACCTGGCCACGCAGGTTCATGATGCCGAGCATTTCCGGGGCAGTGCCGCGCAATGGCAGCAACGGCACCGGCAGCACCACTTCCTGCACCTTCAGCAGTTCCAGCGCGTAGGCCTGGGTGCCACAGCGCAGGCGCAGCCAACGCGACGTGCGTTCGCCGGCGCGGCGGTTCTGCGGATGCGGGCTGCTGGCGGGCTGATGCGCCTGGGCCTGCAGCTCCTGCCAGGAACCGGGGCGGTTGCTGGAGGGGGTGTCCACCGCGAACTGCGGCGGCGGTGCGACAGCGGCGCGGGTCATCGATGGCATCGGTGCTGGTGCGGGGCGCGCGGCGGCCTTGGCAACGGCCGGCGCAGCGATGTCAGCAACCACTTCGCCGTCGGCGGCGGCTTCGAAGGCGGCCTGCAATCCGGGGCTGTCGGTGTGCGCCAGGCTGTCGGCGGCGTCGGTTTCGTAGATCACTTCGTCCGGCAGGTCATCCCAGGTGGGTTCCGGCGCGGGCGGTGCGACAGCGGCAGTGGCCACGGGCGCGGTTTCATGGACGACCTCGGCCGGCAGGTCGTCCCAGGTGGGCTCGCGGTCAGCGTCGGCGGCAGGTGCGGCAGCAGCGTCGAAGGCGGCTTCCAGCGCCGCATCATCGTTGGCCGGAGCGGCTGCGACGGCGTCGGTTTCGTAGATCACTTC